>NZ_PREV01000027.1:1200000-1500000 GCF_002959965.1 Microbulbifer pacificus | reverse complement strand
TGGCTGCGAAAGCGGGTCCGGACAAGGTTTCCGTCTATGCCAGTTCCGCGATGAGTCAACTCGACCCTAACGGTAATGGTGGATTGCTCCAGTCACGCCTGCGCGGCGGGCGCGTCAGTTCCAAGCAGCTGGCCTTGGGGCTCACCAGTATGCCGGCGGATTTCGTCAACGCCTATGTACTTGGCAGTGTCGGTACCACGGGTGCAGTGGCCGGTGCCTGCGCTACCTACCTGTACAACCTGCGTGCCGCAGTAGAGGATATCCGCTGTGGCCGCGCGCGGGTTGCAGTGGTGGGTGCTGCGGAAGCGCCGCTGGTGCCCGAGGTAGTGGACGGTTACGCCACCATGGGGGCATTGGCCAACCTGGATGGCCTGCGCAAGATCTTCGGTGACGATATTGATTTTCGTCGCGCCAGCCGCCCCTTTGGCGACAACTGCGGCTTCACTCTGGGAGAGGGAAGCCAGTGGGCGGTCCTGATGGACGACGAGCTGGCGCTGGAGCTGGGGGCGCCGATTCACGGTGCCGTGGCCAATGTGTTCGTCAATGCGGACGGCCCCAAAAAATCCATTTCCGCTCCTGGCCCGGGCAACTACCTGACCGTGGCGCGAGCCATGTCGGAAGTGCGCGCAATTCTCGGTGAAGAGAGCCTGCGCCACCGCAGTTTTGTACAGGCGCACGGTTCCAGCACGCCTCAAAACCGGGTGACGGAATCCGCAATTTTTGATCGCCTCGCCGGTGCGTTCGGCATTGAGCATTGGCCGGTTTGCGCGGTGAAAGCGTTTGTCGGTCACACCGTTGCCGCCGCCAGCGGCGACCAGTTAATCTCCAGCCTCGGAATTTTCAATCGCGGTATTCTTCCGGGGATTACCACAATTGACCGTGTGGCGGATGACGTGTACCACGAGCATCTCTCCCTTTCTCTGACCCATGTCGAGCGCGATCCCATGTCGCTCGACGTAGCGTTTCTCAACTCCAAAGGGTTTGGTGGTAATAACGCCACGGCCAGTGTACTGGCGCCGCACATTGTTGAGAAAATGCTGGGTAAGCGATACGGCGAGCACACCCTCACCGACTACCGGAAGCGCAACGAAGCCGTTGCCGAGCGCGCCGCCGCTTACGACGCGCGCGCCAGTCGTGGCGACCTGGATGCGATTTACCGGTTTGGTGAAGGGCTGATTGACGAGGAAGGCATTTCCCTGGAAGGTAGTTCACTGAAATTGCCCGGTATCGCGGGTGAAGTAATTCTTCCGGTAGAGAATCCCTTCTCTGATATGGTTTGATGCCACCTGTCGTATTCAACCGGAGCCCGCTGCACGGTGGGCTCAAGGTTTTCCCGCAGGGCTCACCTGCACTCCCTCCGAGTTTCTACACTTGTCCGGCCAGCGGCGATTGTTGGCCTTTCTTGCGACGGTTTGGTCGGATTTTGATCGAAAGTGACCGTTGCCGGTGGTTCTCGCATTAATCAGGCCAGTGGATATGGCGGAAATGGTATTCAAACGGACGTTTGAATCTGGCTATACTTGGTCGCGTCGACTGATATAGAGACTAGCGTCATCGGTTGGTTATGGTGATGCCGTATTCTCGACGGACGGCAAGTCCGGAATCAGTCTTGCACAACCCCGACCCCCGGACCGGCTCATCCAACCGGGTGAAAATTCGGTCACCAATCAATGAGGTCAATAATGTTATTTAGTGGCAAAGCGCTATCCGTGCAGATGTTGGACAACGGCATCGCGGAACTGAAGTTCGATCTGGAAGGCGAATCCGTCAACAAGTTCAATCGTCTCACCGTGGCGGAGTTTTCCGACGCGCTGGACGCGATTGAAAAGGCGGGCGATATCAAAGGTCTGTTGCTGACCAGCGGCAAGGGTGTATTTATCGTCGGTGCAGATATTACCGAGTTTGGTGGTGCATTCTCCGCTGGCGCGGAAGGTATCGCCGATCTGATGAACAAGAACAACGACAACATCAACCGCCTGGAAGATCTGCCATTCCCCACTGCCGTCGCGATCAACGGCTTCGCGCTGGGTGGTGGCTTCGAGGTTTGCCTGGGTTGCGATTTCCGGGTAATGGGTGAGCAGGCAAAAGTCGGTCTGCCGGAAGTGAAGCTGGGTCTGATCCCCGGCTGGGGCGGTACCGTACGTCTGCCGCGAGTTGTTGGCGTGGATGTGGCTGCAGAGTGGATCGCTGCCGGCAAAGAGCAGCGCCCGGACGCGGCACTGGCCGCTCACGCGGTAGACGCTGTGGTTCCGACCGAGAAGCTGAAGGATGCGGCATTGAAGCTGCTGGCGCGCGCCATTGCCGGCGAACTCGATTACACAGCGCGTCGCGAAATCAAGAAATCCCCGATCCCTCTGAACGACACCGAAGCGTTGATGGCCTTCTTTACCACCAAGGCATTCGTGGGCCAGCAGGCGGGGCGCAACTACCCCTCACCGGTCAATGCGGTGACTTCTATTGAGCAGGGCTACAAGTTGGGGCGCGACGAAGCGCTCAAGATTGAGCAGCAGCAGTTCATTGCCAGTGCGCAAACCGAAACCGCCAAATCGCTGGTTGGTCTTTTCCTGAAAGATCAGCTGGTCGGCAAGGTCGCCAAGGGTTGGGAAAAGAAAGCCGACAAGAAAATCGAGCGTGCCGCCGTGTTGGGTGCGGGTATCATGGGTGGCGGTATCGCCTACCAGTCCGCCTATAAAGGCACCGCCATCAAGATGAAGGATATCAATCAGGCCGGTATCGACCTGGGTCTGAAGGAGGCCAACAAGCTTCTGTCCAAAATGGTTGAGCGCGGTCGCATGAGTGCGAGCGAAATGGGTGAAGTGCTCAATCGCATCGAGCCGACGCTGAGCTACGACGGTTTCGGCAATGTCGACGTGGTGGTCGAAGCCGTGGTGGAAAATCCCAAGGTAAAACATGCGGTCTTGAAAGAGGTGGAAGGTAAGGTATCCGAGGACACTGTCATCGCCTCCAATACCTCCACCATTTCCATCGACAGCCTGGCGGAGCCGCTGTCGCGCCCGGAAAACTTCCTTGGTATGCACTTCTTCAACCCTGTGCACAAAATGCCGCTGGTGGAAGTGATTCGCGGTGAGAAGACCTCGGAGAAAGCGGTTGCGCGCGTCGTGGCCTATGCGAACAAGATGGGCAAAAAGGCCATCGTGGTGCGCGATTGCCCAGGGTTCCTGGTGAACCGTGTGCTGTTCCCGTATTTTGCCGGTTTCGCCATGCTGGTGCGCGACGGCGCTGACTTCCAGCAGGTCGATAAGGTGATGGAGCGCTGGGGTTGGCCCATGGGCCCGGCTTACCTGATGGATGTGGTTGGTATCGATACCGGCGTTCATGCGGAAAAAGTCATGGCGGAGGGTTTCCCTGAGCGCATGGGTAAAACCTTTACCGCTGCCTCCGATGTTATGTATGAAGCCGGACGCTATGGCCAGAAAAATGGCAAGGGTTTCTACGTTTACGAGGAAGACAAGAAGGGCCGCCCGAAGAAAGTCGCTACTGAGGAGGCTTACGAACTGCTCAAGCCGCACGTAGCTGATCGTCGTGAATTTGAAAACGATGAGATTATTGCGCGGATGATGGTGCCGATGGCCACCGAGCTGGCGCGCTGTCTGGAAGAGGGTATTGTCGATTCCCCGGCCGAAGCGGATATGGCGCTGATCTACGGTATTGGCTTCCCGCCCTTCCGCGGCGGCATTTTTGCCTGGCTGGACAGTATCGGTCTGGATAACTTTGTGAAGATGGCCGAGAAATACAGCGACCTGGGTGAGCTGTACAAGCCTACCGAAGGTATGCGTGAAATGGCCGCAAACGGCAAAACCTACTACGGCGACAAGTAAGGAGAGTTTCCATGAGTCTGAATCCTAGAGATGCCGTAATTGTCGACTATGCGCGTACTGCCATGGGCCGATCCAAAAACGGTGTGTACCGCAACGTGCGCGCCGACGATATGTCGGCCGAGCTGCTGAGAAAGTTTCTGCAGCGTAACGACAAGCTCGATCCGAAAGAAATTGACGATGTGATTTGGGGCTGCGTCATGCAGCGCGATGAGCAGGGCTTTAACGTGGCGCGTATGATCGTGCTGCGTGCAGGTCTTCCGCACACCGTGCCGGCACAAACGGTCAACCGCCTGTGCGGCTCCTCGATGTCCTCTCTGCACACTGCGGCCGCCAACATCCAGGCTGGTGTTGGTGACGTGTATGTTGTGGGTGGCGTCGAGCACATGGGTCACCTGAATATGATGGAGCATGTGAGTCCCAACCCGATGCTGGGTCGGTATATGGCGAAGGCCGCCGGTTCAATGGGGATGACCGCCGAGTATCTGGCCATGATGCACGGCATCCAGCGCCAGCAGATGGATGAATTCGGTGCGCGCTCGCATCAGCGTGCCGCGAAGGCGACGGAGGAGGGCAAGTTCGCCCGCGAAATCATTGCCATCGAAGGTCATGATGACGATGGCGTGCCTGTGCTGGTGGACAAAGACCAGACTATTCGACCGGAAACCACTGTTGAAGCGCTCGCGCAGCTGAGGCCGGCGTTTGATCCCAAGCACGGCCAGGTTACTGCGGGCACATCTTCGCAGATCACAGACGGTGCCTCCGTAATGCTGGTAATGTCCGCTGAGCGCGCCCAGGTGCTGGGGCTGACTCCGATCGCCAAAGTACGTGAGATGGCGCTTGCTGGTGTCGATCCATCCATCATGGGTTATGGTCCGGTGCCTTCCACCCAGAAAGCGCTCGCGCGCGCGGGTCTCACCATCGAAGACATCGACAAGGTGGAGTTGAATGAAGCCTTCGCGGCGCAGGCGCTTCCGGTACTGAAGGATCTCAAGCTGCTGGATGCCATGGATGAGAAGGTAAATCTGTATGGTGGTGCCATCGCTCTGGGGCATCCCTTTGGCTGTTCCGGTGTGCGCATCACTGGCACACTGCTGACGGTCATGCAGAACGAGGGCGGCAGTCTCGGCGTTTCGACCATGTGTATCGGTCTCGGGCAGGGGATAACCACTATTGTGGAAAGGGTCTGATTCCCTCCCGGCAAGCAAAATAAACGGGGCGCCAGTTGGCGCCCCGTTTAATTGAACGAAGATAAAGTGTCGCAGGTGGCAGTCTGCCCCGCGCATTTTGCCAGTTCGCCCCGGTCAGGTCGCAAATACGACTGAAACGGTGACTTGTAACGGGCATCTGTTGAAGCCCTGTGTCCGCTGTGGCACAATCTGCTCCCCTTGTCGCGAGCCAGTTGGGTTTTTTGCCAAAAACTCATGTAAATCAAGCGGTTAGCGGCGGGGTAAAGTTGGGGACGTGGTGGAATTGGTAGACACGCCAGGTTTAGGTTCTGGTGCCGCAAGGTGTGGGAGTTCAAGTCTCCCCGTCCCCACCAACAGGATTAATACAGTCCGTGCCGAAAACGCTGCTCTCCCTCTCCAGGGGAACGTAGTGATGGCGCGGGCTGCTTGTATTTGGCGGCCGGATTATCGGCGCTGCGCTAATCGCTGGTGCTGGGAAAAGCTCCCTTTGGCCCGGCATCTGTGAAGAGAAGAGTCTCACGAGGAATAACATGCAGGTTTCCATCGAAACAACTTCCGGCCTGGAACGTCGCTTAACGGTCAACTTGCCGGCAGAGGTCGTTGATAAGGAAGTGGACAAGCGCCTTCAGCAGGCCGCCAAAACCGTTCGGATTAACGGTTTCCGCAAGGGTAAAGTACCGCTGAATGTTGTGCGTCAGCGTTTTGGTGACGGTGTTCGCCAGGAAGTCCTGGGTGAGGTTATGAGCCGCTCCTTCTACGAGGCGGTACAGAAAGAGCAGGTTAAACCCGCTGGCCAGCCGAGCATTGAAGCCAAGAACATCGCGCCCGGTGAGAACCTTGAGTACATTGCAACTTTTGAGGTTTACCCGGAAGTAGCGCTGGCGGACCTGTCTGAGGTATCTGTAGAGCGTCCGGTTGCTGAAGTGACCGACGCTGACGTAGACAACATGATCGACGTCCTGCGCAAGCAGCAGTCCAGCTGGAAAGAAACCAAGCGCAAAGCCCAGAAGGGTGATCGTGTCACCATCGACTTCGTTGGCCGCAAAGACGGTGAAGAGTTCGAAGGTGGCAAGGCTGAAGGTCAGCGCCTGGTTCTCGGTTCCGGCAATATGATTCCGGGCTTTGAAGACGGCATCATCGGTATGAAGCCCGGCGAAGAGAAAGACGTAGAAGTGACCTTCCCGGAAGATTATCAGGCGGAAAATCTGCGCGGCGCCAAAGCGGTATTTACCATCAAGGTAACCAACTCCGAGAAGCCGGAGCTGCCAGAGCTGAATGATGAATTCTTTGCCGCGTACGGTGTGGATGCCGGTGGTGAAGAAAAATTCCGTGAAGAAGTGCGTAGCAACATGCAGCGCGAACTGAAAAATGCGGCGCTAAACAAGGTCAAGACCCAGGTCATGGACCAGTTGTTCGCCAAGCATCAGGTGGAAATCCCCGCGGCCCTGGTCAAGAGTGAGGTCAACACTCTGCGCGGGCAGATGATCCAGCAGTTCGGTGGTCAAATCAAACCGCAAGACGCGGCGAGAATGTTGCCGGACACCATGTTTGAAGATCAGGCCAAGCGCCGTGTGGTTCTGGGGCTGGTGGTTGGTGAAATCGTCAAGCAGAACAAAATCTCTGTAGACGGCGATCGCGTAAAAGCAAAGGTCGAAGAGCTGGCCTCCACCTATCAGCAACCGGAAGAGGTGGTGGATTACTACTTCAATAACCGAGAGCTGCTCGCCGGTGTGGAATCTGTGGTGCTGGAAGATCAAGTTGTTGATTTTGTGCTGGATAAAGCCAAGGTCAGCGAAGTGAAGAGCACCTACGATGACGTGATCAAGCCGCAGAAGCAGGCATAAGTTTGCTGAAAACGGCCACCAATCGGTGGCCGTTTTTTCTTCTGAGGCTTTTTGTTGCGAGGCGGCTGCTCAGTAATCGTCTTTCGGTATTTCAATTCTGCATCCGCCGCTACATCTTGTACCTCGGGAAGGCGCTGATTTTGCCCTTCACCTCAACTGGCTTTATCCCCTCCGAGCAGTTAAGCTCAGTTTGATCTGTTTTCCTGAAGGTTGTGCCTTTATTGAGCAGGCACACTTTCGGTCCGCCTAATACGCCCAAAAAGGAAGCATCGTATCCATGGCCTATTTTGATTACCCCACGAAATCCAATGACATTATGGCTGCCAGCGGCCTCGTACCAATTGTTGTGGAGCAGACTGCGCGAGGTGAACGTTCGTTCGATATTTATTCCCGTCTGCTGAAGGAGCGGGTGATTTTCCTGGTGGGGCCAGTCGAGGACCATATGGCCAACCTGGTGGTGGCGCAGCTGTTGTTCCTGGAGGCGGAAAACCCCGACAAGGACATCCATCTGTATATCAACTCCCCCGGCGGATCAGTAACCGCGGGTATGTCCATTTACGACACTATGCAGTTCATCAAGCCGGATGTAAGCACCATGTGTATCGGCCAGGCCTGCAGTATGGGAGCTTTTCTGCTTACCGCCGGAGCGCAAGGCAAACGCTTCGCTACCCCTAACTCCCGCGTCATGATTCACCAGCCCAGTGGTGGTGCCCAGGGGCAGGCTTCGGATATCCACATCCATGCTCAGGAAATCCTCAAAATCCGTAAGCGTCTGAACGAGCTGATGGCGCACCATGCAGATCGCAGTGTGGCGGATATCGAGCGGGATACGGAACGTGACCATTTCATGAGTGCAGACGAGGCCAAAGAGTACGGTTTGGTAGACGAGGTGCTTTCTCGTCGTCAGATGCCTCTGAAGTAGCGCCACCACCCACTTTAGCGGATCTTAGATACCTGAAAACCGCTGGGGCGGCGCAGTGTCGTCCTACCGGTATTGTCTGCTTTAGAACATTCTCCGCGTCCAACGGTCGGGCGTTCAGGAGAGGATAAAAAGCTTGAAAATCCTGCCAAAAGGCCGCATCTTGGTTACGAACCCTACTTGCCACCGCATTTCGGCTGGCTGCCCTGACCACGGAGTACATAGATGACTGAAAAGAACAGCGGAGACGAAAACGGCAAACTCCTTTACTGTTCCTTCTGTGGCAAAAGCCAGCAGGAAGTACGCAAGCTTATCGCGGGTCCTTCTGTTTATATTTGCGATGAGTGTGTCGAACTTTGCACGGATATCATTCGTGAAGAAGTGCAGGAGGCCGTGGATGGCGACGATTCCCGTCTGCCTACGCCTCAGGAAATTACCGAAATTCTCGATCAGTATGTGATCGGGCAAGTCCGCGCCAAAAAGGTGCTGGCCGTTGCCGTCTACAACCACTACAAGCGTCTGCGCACTACCAAGAGTGTGAAGGGCAAGGAAGAGGTTGAGCTGGGCAAGTCCAATATCCTGTTGGTGGGCCCTACCGGAAGCGGTAAAACCCTGCTCGCAGAGACCTTGGCTCGCCTGCTGAATGTGCCGTTCACCATCGCCGATGCTACCACTCTGACGGAAGCAGGCTATGTGGGTGAAGACGTTGAGAATATCATCCAGAAACTGCTGCAGAAGTGTGACTACGATGTGGAGAAAGCCCAGCAAGGTATTGTCTACATCGACGAAATCGACAAGATTTCACGCAAGTCCGACAACCCCTCCATCACCCGGGATGTTTCCGGTGAGGGGGTCCAGCAGGCGTTGCTTAAACTGATCGAAGGTACGGTTGCATCCGTTCCCCCACAAGGTGGACGCAAGCATCCGCAACAGGAATTCCTGCAGGTAGATACGTCCAATATTTTGTTTATCTGTGGCGGTGCCTTTGCCGGTCTCGATAAAGTGATTCGCGATCGTTCTGAAAAGGGCGGCATCGGTTTCTCTGCGGAAGTGAAATCCAAAGACAGCAAAAGCAACTTTGGCCAGGTGTTGTTGGATCTGGAGCCGGAAGATTTGGTGCGTTACGGTCTGATCCCCGAGTTTGTCGGCCGTCTGCCGGTGACGGCTACCCTGGAGGAGCTGGATCGCGCAGCACTGGTCCAGATTTTAACGGAACCTCGCAATGCACTGACCAAGCAGTATGCCAAGCTGTTTGAGATGGAGGGGGTGGAGCTCGATTTCCGCGCCGACGCTCTGGATGCCGTGGCATCTAAGGCGATGGAGCGAAAAACTGGCGCCCGCGGGCTGCGCTCCATTATGGAATCCGTTCTGCTGGAAACCATGTATGACATTCCGTCCATGGACAACGTGGCCAAGGTGGTGATCGACGAAGCCGTGATCAAGGGGGAATCTACACCGCTGCTGGTTTATCAGCAGGCCGAAGCGCAGAAGGCCGCACCGGAAGACTGAGTTCCGGTCGGTTCGCCTATTCAGACACAAAAAAGCCCCGAGTCGGGGCTTTTTTGTGTCTGAAATTTGCTGCTCGTGCATGCAGATACGTTTCGTGCCAGCGTTTTTCTGTGCTATGAAAGGAGAGGTAGAGGAATTTCTGGTCTCCACCAACTGCCAGGAACTGCTGTGAATTAAACTTATTTTGCTGCGCCGGTGGGGTTGGCCTTGTTATTCTGAGGGCCGCCCCCAATTTAGGTTGCAGACTGGCGCGCAACCGGGACCCTTGTTCATATGCCCGGTGATGGATAAGTCGCCAAGATGGGGTGGCAAGCCGCCATCCCCAGGCCGAGAGGAGTTATATGGACCAGCCATCCGAGAACGTGAACGAATACCCCCTGCTGCCGCTCCGCGACGTAGTGGTTTATCCCCATATGGTGATCCCGCTGTTCGTGGGACGCGAAAAGTCCATTGATGCGCTGGAACAGGCCATGCGCAGCGATAAGCAGGTATTGCTGGTGGCGCAACGGCAGGCGTCGGAGGATGATCCCGGTGCCGATGACGTCTATCGGGTGGGTACCGTCGCCAGTGTACTGCAATTGCTGAAGCTCCCGGACGGCACCGTTAAGGTTCTGGTCGAAGGCGGGCATCGCGTTAAAGTGGAAGAGATCACGGAAGGCGATGGTCACTATCGTGCCACCGTGTCTACACTGGAATCCGAAGAGCTGCCGGAAGCGGAGGCAGAGGCATTGGTGCGCTCCGCCATGTCTCAATTCGAACAGTATGTCACTGTCAGCAAGAAGGTTCCCAATGAGGTAATGACTTCCCTGTCTGGCATTGATGAGCCTGGACGTCTGGCGGATACCATTGCCGCGCATATGTCACTGGATCTGCCGCAGAAGCAGGAGCTGCTGGAGACCATCAGCGTTAAAGAGCGTCTGGAGCATCTGCTTGGATTGATGGATTCGGAAATTGACCTTATCCAGGTAGAGAAGCGTATTCGCGGGCGCGTGAAGAAGCAAATGGAGAAGAGCCAGCGCGAGTACTACCTGAACGAGCAGATGAAGGCCATTCAGAAGGAGTTGGGCGAAATCACCGAAGAGCCCAATGAAGTTGAAGAGCTGGAAAGAAAAATTGCCGATTCCGGAATGTCCGCGGAAGCGGAAAAAAAGACGCGTGCAGAACTCGGCAAACTGAAAATGATGTCGCCGATGTCCGCCGAGGCTTCGGTGCTGCGGAGCTATATTGACTGGATGCTCAGTGTGCCCTGGAAGAAAGCGAGCCGGGTACGTCATGATCTGGTAAAGGCGGAAGAGATTCTGAACAAGGATCACTATGGCCTGGAAGAAGTCAAAGAGCGGATTCTTGAATACCTCGCGGTGCAAAAGCGGGTTAAAAAAGTCAAAGGACCTATTCTGTGTCTGGTTGGCCCTCCCGGTGTGGGCAAGACTTCCCTGGGGGAGTCCATTGCGCGTGCAACCAATCGTAAATATGTCCGTATGGCTTTGGGCGGCGTACGCGATGAAGCGGAAATTCGCGGGCATCGTCGTACATATATCGGTTCGTTGCCCGGTAAGTTAGTGCAAAAAATTGCCAAGGTGGGAGTCAAGAACCCTCTCTTCCTGCTCGATGAAGTGGACAAAATGGGGATGGATCATCGCGGTGATCCTGCATCGGCACTGCTGGAAGTCCTTGATCCGGAGCAGAACAAGTCGTTTAACGACCACTACTTGGAAGTAGATTACGATCTGTCCGACGTAATGTTCGTTTGCACATCCAATTCCATGAATATTCCCGGGCCTCTGCTGGATCGGATGGAAGTCATCCGTATTCCCGGTTATACCGAGGATGAAAAGCTGAACATCGCCCAGCGCTACCTGATACCGAAGCAGCGCAACGCAGCGGGACTGAAGGCCGAAGAGCTTGATATAACCGATGAAGCCGTACGCGATGTGGTGCGCTACTACACTCGTGAAGCCGGAGTGCGCGGGCTCGATCGGGAGATGGCCAAAATCTGCCGCAAGGTGGTTACCGAACATGTGCGCAAGGGTACAACCAGTAAGGTGGTGGTCAAGTCGGAACAACTGGAAGAGTTGCTCGGTGTTCGCAAGTTCGATTACGGGCGTGCGGAAGAGGAAAACAAGATCGGACAGGTGACCGGGCTTGCCTGGACCGAAGTTGGGGGCGAACTGCTCACCATTGAAGCGTCCGCTGTCGCAGGCAAGGGGCGTGTCATCAAGACCGGCTCACTCGGTGATGTGATGCAGGAGTCCATTCAGGCGGCGTTGACGGTGGTCCGTGCCCGTGCCCAGGCTCTGGGTGTTGCACCGGACTTTCATGAGACGCGGGATATTCATATCCACGTACCGGAAGGGGCGACACCAAAAGATGGTCCGTCTGCGGGTATCGCCATGTGTACCGTGTTGGCCTCTGTGCTGACGAACATTCCTGTGCGCGCAGATGTTGCCATGACCGGTGAAATTACTTTGCGCGGTGAGGTATTGCGTATCGGTGGTCTCAAGGAGAAGTTACTAGCGGCTCATCGCGGTGGTATCAAGACGGTTCTGATTCCGGCGGACAACGAGCGGGATTTGAAAGATATTCCTGACAATATCCAGCAGGATCTGGTGATCAAGCCAGTGAAGTGGATTGATCAAGTCTTCGAGTACGCACTGGAAAAAATGCCGAGCCCCTTGAGTGATGAAGAGTATTCCGCCTTGCAGAAACAGGCTGAGGAGCGTTCTCAGCGTTCAATACAGACGCATTGATACGAAACTGCTGATGCAATTTTGAGCAGTTTGGGGTGTAGCTAGAGGGCTTGCGAGCCCTCTTTTTTGTGGGTGTTTTTTGAGCGTCAGTGCACCACTGGTAGCTGGAAAAATACGGTTGGGGCAGGGATTTTTATCAATTCTGTGCCTGTTCGTATGGCGTAAACCTTTTATTTGTGCCTTGGATAAAAAACCGTTGAACAGGAAGATAGAAGTCGCGTAGAGTACGCAGCCTGCGCAAGTGCAGGTTAAAAAATGAACTCGACGGGCATAGCCTGAACAGGTGTGATTTAAAAATGCCCAACTCCCCGCAAAGCCGCGTGGTTCCTTGACCCACTAACAGGCAGTTGGTATAAAACGTGGCTTGTTGCGCTGCGGGGGAGCCGCGGGCTAATAAAATTCGACTGCAAATTGCATGAATGCGCCTCGCTATAAAGGGGCTGCAACAGAACCAAATACACACCTAGAAACCTAAACCTAGACCTAGAAAAGAACAGAGGGATATAGCGTGAATAAGTCCGAACTGATTGAAGCCATTGCCGCATCTGCCGACATTCCCAAGGCAGCTGCCGGCCGTGCTCTGGACGCCATGGTAGAAAGCATTACCGACGCACTGAAGAAGGGTGATCAGGTTGCCTTGGTTGGCTTTGGCACCTTTGCTGTTAAAGAGCGTGCAGCACGCACTGGCCGCAATCCGCGCACTGGCGACCCTATTGAAATCGCTGCGGCAAAAATTCCGAATTTCAAAGCCGGTAAAGCTTTGAAAGACGCGGTTCAGTAAGAAGCCTTGTAATACACAATGCTTCAAAGAGGCGTATCAGTTGGATGCGCCTTTTTTGTTTCTGAGTCACTGAGTTTTTCATTTGGATCTGTGGGCCAAGGCCCAATTCGGCGAGTACCATATTCTACTTGAGCGCAGTCACTTAGTTGCCACTGTTCATGAGGATGACTCGTTGGAATAACAATAAACATTGATCCGATTGTGTACAGATAAGAGTTAATTTCGGAGCTGAATATGCTTCAGTCCATGCGCGACAACCTGAAAGGAACTGCTGCGATCATTGTTGCAGCGTTTTTCGGATTTATCATGGTGATCGGTGGTATAGATTTTTTCACCGGTGCCAGTGGGGATTCAGCCAATAAAGCGGCTGAAGTAAACGGTGAAAAAATTTCCAATCTGGATTTGCAGAGGGCGATTCAGAATCGCCGCAGCATGATCGAAAGCCAGTATGGAGAAAATGTGCCTGCGGACTTGCTGACCGACGAGCAGCTTCGTGGCCCTGTCCTTCAACAGTTGGTCAACGCGGCGGTGATGCGCCAGGCTGCTCAGGAGAGCGGTATGGTGATGAGTACCGCGGCAGTGGATAAAGAAATTGTGCAGATGCCTGGCTTCCAGGTTAATGGGCAGTTTGATCAACAGATGTTCCGGGATGGGCTTCGTCGAATGGGCTACAGCCCGGCCGCTTTCCGCCAGCTGCTGGAGCAGGAAATGGTCATGCAGCAGTTTGCTGGAGGTGTTGCTGACAGTGCCTTCGTGACTAAAAGCGGTGCAGAGAACGTGGTTGCCGTTTCAATGGAAGAGCGGGACTTTGATTACATCACTCTTTCGGCAGCGCCTTTGCTGGAAAATATTCAGGTTGCCGATGAAGAGGTTCAATCCTACTACGATCGTCACCAGCAAGAGTTCCAGCGCCCTGAGCAGGTGGCTATTGAGTACATCGAGCTGACTCCCGAACAGTTTGCCGGCAATATCGATATTTCCGAGGATGACGTGCGGGCTCAGTACGACCAGGAAGTAAAGAGTTTCCAGGCAAGCGTGCGCCGTCACGCCGCGCATATCCTGATCGAAGGCGATGACGAAGCCGCGCAAAATAAAGTGGCAGAAGTCCAGGGTAAACTGGATAGCAACGGCGATTTCGCCGCATTGGCAAAAGAGTATTCCGACGACATCATTTCCCGCGAAGAGGGCGGTGATGTTGGCTTTACCAGCGGCGATGTCTTTCCTGAGCCATTTGAAGATGCGTTGGCAAAATTGGAAGTGGGGCAAGTTTCTGGTCCGGTCAAGACCGATGACGGTACCCACTTTATCAAGTTGATTGAGGTGGCTGACGCTGAACCGCCAACGTTTGAAGAGCGCAAGGCGGCCATTTCGGCTCGCCTGCGCAATGCGGAAGCCGAGCGCGAGTTTCTCGATGCGGTAAGCCGCCTCGGCGATCTCGCCTACAACGCCGCATCTCTGGCGGAACCGGCGGAGGAGTTGGGCGTTTCCGTGCAGAAGTCTCCGTTGTTCTCCCGCCAGGGGGGACCGGGTATCGCTGCGGATGGCAAAGTAATTGAGGCCGCGTTTTCTCCTGAAGTGATGGAGGATGGCAATACCTCGGACGTGCTCAATCTGAGTGACAACCACTCTGTAGTATTGAAGGTTGTGGAGCACA
Organism: Microbulbifer pacificus; assembly: GCF_002959965.1. Taxonomy (NCBI): domain Bacteria; kingdom Pseudomonadati; phylum Pseudomonadota; class Gammaproteobacteria; order Cellvibrionales; family Microbulbiferaceae; genus Microbulbifer; species Microbulbifer pacificus. The sequence goes on along the minus strand of NZ_PREV01000027.1, from coordinate 1,485,520 downwards.
AGTCGGCTGGCGTGAAGCCCCTGGACGAAGTTAAGGTCCAGATCGTGGATTTGCTGAAGCGTGAAAAGGCGAGTGAGCAGTTGGCGGCTAATGCTGACGCCCTCCAGCAGAAGGTACAGTCTGGTGAATCGCTGGCGGACGTCGCCGCTGCCGAAGGGCTGACGCTGGAAACCAGCGACAAAACCCGTCGTGGCGGTTTCGGAGTCCGTGGCGAAGTAACTGACCATGTATTCGGCATGGCGGCGCCAAAGCCCGGGGCCGAAAACCTGGCGCATTTCAGGCTCGCTACCGGTGACGTAGTTGTGGCCCAGTTACGTGCAGTGCGTCCGGGCGATCTGGCCCGTCAAAGTAAGGAGCAGCGGGATGCCCTCATGCAGCAACTGGCTTCGATGCAGGGCACGTCCGAGTTGACGGCAGTACAGCAATTCCTTGCGAGCAAGGCAAAAATTGACATCGCTGGCGGTGAATAGTGGTATCAGGGGGTGAACTCCCTGAAATCCAGGTATAAAAAAACCGGCGAATGTCGCCGGTTTTTTTATACCTGATGGTCAGCTGCTGGTTGCGCTGTCGACAAAAAGCGTGAGGCGTTGCCCGGGTTGCAGGTAACCGTTCTTGCTCAATTTGTTCCAGCGAACGATATCGCTGATATCAATGCTGAATTTTCGTGCGATACGGTAGAGTGAGTCGCCACTGCGTACCCGGTAGGACAGCTTGCGGGTCGTGCGGCTCTGGTTATCGCTGTTGCTATTCCCGCTGTAGGCCACGAGGGTCTGTCCTGGGCGCAGGGTGTCTCCAGGAGCCATATTGTTCCAGCTTGCCAGCTCTCTCACTTTGACGTTCATGGAGCGGGCAATGCCCCAAAGGGTATCGCCGGGGCGTACGGTGTAACTGGATTTCTGCCCTTTGCCGGAGGCCTGGCGGCGCTGAACCCGCTGATCAATGGAGTAGGCATACTGGGCATTAGGGCCGGAAGCGCTGGGAATCAGGAGGGTCTGACCTGCGCGGATTCCGCTGTTGCGCAGCTTGTTGGTCTGCTGTATCGCGGCCACGGTCGTTTCATAACGACGGGCAATCACGGAGAGGGTGTCTCCACGGCTGACTTTGTAGCGTTGCCATGTCACCCGCTGGTCCGTCGGGAGTTTGTCCAGAGCGTCGAGGAAGCGTGCGCTTTTGTCTGTGGGGATCAGAAGTCGGTGATCGCCTTCCGGATCCGTAGCCCAGCGATTGTAGCCGGGATTCAACAGATAGAGCTCTTCGATTTCCACATCAGCCAATTCTGCGGCTTGTGCCAGGTCGATCTGGCTGCCGACATTGACGGCGGTGTAATAAGGCTTGTTGCCTACATCGTGCAGTGGAACCTGGTAGCGCTCCGGGTAGGCGACAATTTCGGCGAGAGCGAGGAGCTGGGGAACATAGCTGCGAGTTTCACGTGGCAGCTTCAGGTCCCAGAAACTGGTGCCTTTACCGCTGCTCTGGTTGCGTTCGATGGCCCGTCTGACAGTACCCTCGCCAGCGTTATAGGCCGCGAGCACCAGCAGCCAGTCGCCATCGAACTTGGCAGCCAGATAATTGAAATATTCAGAAGCGGCGCGAGTGGATTCAACGATATCCCGGCGTCCGTCGTACCACCAGTTCTGATGCAGCCCAAATGATCGGCCAGTTGCCGGAATAAACTGCCACATGCCGGAGGCCTGGGCATGGGAGTAGGCGAAGGGGTCGTAGGCGCTCTCCACAATAGGCAGCAGGGCAAATTCCATCGGGATGTTGGACTGCTCCAGTTGCTCTGCTACGTGAAAGATGTAACGGCGGGAGCGCTCCGTAACACGGGCCATGTAGCCCTGATTGGTGGAAAAGTAGTTGACATATTCCCGAACTTTGGGACGCTGCAGGTCTCGATTCAGGGTAAATCCCTGACGCAATCGCTGCCATATATCTCGGGGGGGGAGCGCAGCTTCCGATGTATCCAGTATGTTCTGGCTGATGCTGGTCATTTTCGCGGCTTTGACGCTGCCGCTGCCCGAGTCGATCTGTGGTGAGTTTTCTGCGAATTGCTGCGCGGAATCAATTTGCGCGCAGGCCCCCACAGTCGCCGCGAGTATCGCAGCAGCCAGTTTCTTATAAACCATTCTGGTGTCCGCAGTTTGTCGTTATCTTGTAGCTCTGCGTCTGGCGGTGCCCAGTGCGGACGCCTGTTGCCTCTTTATTGGGTAATACGCTTGAGCTTTGCTTTGTAATTGTCTGATTCTAAAGAGAGACGTTGGTTCCGGTCAATGCAACTTGCTCAAAAAGTGTCCTTCCAGCGACGCAAAACGGTGAAAATTTCAACAGGCGATGCGTCTGCGGGGGCGCCCCGCTCGCACGCCAGGGCGCGAATGGTCGGGGACTGGGTGCGAAGGAAGGGGTTGGTGGCGCATTCCAGCCCGATGGTCGATGGAAGTGTCGGGCGATTCTCAGCACGAACCTGCTTTACCGATACCAGACGGGACGCGATCGCCGAATTCCCGGGCTCGGCCGCCCGGGCGAATTTCAGATTGGCTTCGGTGTACTCATGGGCACAGTAAACCCGGGTGTCGGCGGGCAGGCGGGCGAGCCGGGAGAGAGAGTCAAACATCTGCTCCGGGCTGCCTTCGAACAGACGGCCACAGCCTGCGGCAAACAGTGTATCGCCGCAGAACAGATGTAATTCTTCACCGGCATGTAACACCAGGGCGATGTGGTCCAGTGTGTGACCGGGCACGGCCAGCACATCCCAGTGGCAGCCGATCAGCGTGGGGTGGTCTCCGTCGACCAGCGGATGGGTCACCTGCGCTATGGTTGCGGGCCCGTAAACCGGGCATTGATAGGCGTTCATCAGGGCTTCAACACCCCCGGTGTGATCAGGATGATGGTGAGTCAGCAGAATGCCTGACAGCCGGTTGTCGCCCAGGGCGTCGAAGACCGGGTTGGCATCCCCCGGATCCACAACCCAGTGTTCATCCCCCTGTCGCAGATGCCAGATATAGTTGTCATTGAAGGCTGGAATAGGGTGGATTGTGATCATCGGCAGTCCCCGCTAACCTAGTTGTATTTCTTGAGTTCATGCTAAAGCGCAGTTGTTGCAACGTTAACACAGGCGGTGGAGTGAGCCGACCGCGGGGTTTTGCGGGCTTGCCTCGCAAATTGCGGTGGCTGTTCGGAACTGAAGAGTCAAAGTGGCGGTTGCAACAGGTGACGCGATTACAACAGGTGAAAGGAGCGGCAGATGGGGTGGCGATTGGATAAAAAATCCCTGTTCTCTCGAGAGGGCAGTGAGCTGCCGCCATTGGCGGAGTCCAGCGCCGACTTGAGCGCCTGGTTCCAGTCCGGTCTGGGGCGGGAAATCCTGACGCAGCAATTGGCGTTGGCACAGCCGCTGGTGGAGGGGCTGTTTGGGTATCATTTGATGCAGGCAAGCGTCGCCGCGCAAGTAGATTTTGCGGCCTGCAGTCGGATCAATCACCGGTTCCGTTTGAGTCCCTGCGTGGATGCTGGTGGTGCTGCGCTGGTGGAGTTCGAGCAGTTGCCGCTGCCATCAGAGTCCATTGATGTCGTGGTCCTGCACCACCTGCTGGATTTCTCACCGCATCCCCACCAGGTGTTAAGAGAGGCGGCAAGGGTGATGATACCCGGTGGTCATATGGTGTTGATCGGGTTCAACCCTTTCTCGTTACTGGGTCTGTCTCGAATTTTTCGCTCGTCCAGTCCCTACCAGGGCGGCAATCAATTGCGTGCGGCGAGGGTCGAGGATTGGATGAATTTGTTGGATCTTCAGGCCGGGCCCGTAGAGCGCGGTTTTTTTCGTCTGCCTCTGCAGCAGCCTGATTTGCTGGCGAGAACGGTGTGGATGGAGCGGATGGGGAGCCGCTGCCACTTGCCCTGGGGTGGGTTTTACATCATAGTCGCGCGCAAAGAAGTCGCTCGAATGCGCACTATCAAAATCGACTGGCGAGGGGAGAAAAAGCCTGCTCTGCGGGCAGTGCCCAGCAGTCCACGGGTTGCCGCCAGAGATCGTCATCAGAAGCGCTAGTCGGCTTTCCGACAGCGCAGCTGCTACCTAGCGTTTCAATTCGATCCTCCGTCGCATACTCAATATCGAATTTCGAATCAAACAATAAGAGCCCGGTTTGAAACAAGTCACTATTTATACCGATGGCGCCTGCCGAGGGAATCCCGGCCCGGGAGGGTGGGGAGCTCTGCTGATGAGCGGTGGTGCGGAAAAGGAACTGTATGGGGGAGAGCCCCTGACCACCAATAATCGTATGGAGCTGATGGCAGCCATCAAGGCGTTGTCCGTATTAAATCAGCGTTGTGAGGTGGATTTACACACCGACTCCCAGTACGTGCGCCAGGGGATTACCGGGTGGATCAACAACTGGAAGCGCAACGGTTGGAAAACCGCGAACAAAAAGCCGGTTAAAAATGCAGATCTCTGGCAGGCCCTGGATACCGCGATTGCACACCACGAGGTGCGGTGGCATTGGGTAAAAGGTCACGCCGGAAATCCGGGAAATGAACGTGCGGATGCTCTCGCGAACCGCGGAATTGATCAGCTGAGGGGGTGAGCCCATGCGCCAGGTTGTGCTGGACACGGAAACTACAGGCCTGGATCCTAAATCCGGCCACAGAATTATCGAAATTGGTTGTGTAGAGCTGGTTAACCGCAAGCTAACGGGCCGCCACTATCATCAGTACATCAATCCAGAGCGCGAAGTGGATGATGGCGCGATCGAGGTGCACGGTATTACCAACGAGTTCCTCGTGGATAAACCTGTATTTGCACAAATTGCCGATGAGTTTATGACTTTCTGTGATGGAGCGGAGCTCGTCATTCACAATGCGCCCTTCGACGTAGGGTTTATTAACGCCGAATTAAAGCGCCTGGCTAATCCACGTTGGCAGAGTGTTGCTGCCCACTGCGGTGTGCTGGATACCCTGGCACTGGCGCGTGAGAAACACCCTGGCCAGAAAAACAATCTGGATGCCCTTTGCAAGCGTTATTTTGTCGATAATTCTCAGCGGGATCTGCACGGGGCTCTGCTCGATGCGGAAATTCTGGCTGACGTTTATCTGATCATGACCGGTGGGCAGACGGACCTTGCGCTCGCCGGATCGGAAAATAACGGTGAGCAGAGCGAGGATAAACCGGAGCAGCAATTGGAGGTGGGTGCCATTCGTCGCCTGAGCGCGGATCGGATTCCGCTTGCTGTGGTGCGTGCGAGTGTGGAAGAGCAGGAGGCGCATGAGCAATTCCTCGGGCTCCTGGAAAAGTCCTCCGGCAAGCATTTCTGGTAGTTCATCAATAAGGGCGGCCAAAAACAAAAAAAGGGGCTTTCACAGCCCCTTTTTGATTTTATGTGTCCGCGTTGCAGCTCAGATGACGTAAACCACGCATGCCAACGCCACTACAGTGAGGACCACGGTGTAGGGTAGAGCCATCATTACCATGCGGCCATAGGATAAACGGATCAGGGGGGCCAATGCGGAGGTCAACAGGAAGAGGAATGCTGCCTGTCCGTTCGGCGTGGCCACGCTCGGCAGGTTGGTGCCGGTATTGATGGCGACAGCGAGCTTGTCGAAGTGCTCGCGGGTAATATCTCCTGCGGTCAGTGCCGATTTCACTTCGTTGATATATACCGTTGCAACGAACACATTGTCACTGATCATGGAGAGGATGCCGTTCGCGAGAAACAGCATTCCCGGCTGTCGGTCCGGCTCCAGGCTCAGTACAAAATGGGTGACCGGCTCAAACAGATGCTGTTCGTGAATAACTGCCACGATGGCAAAAAATACTATCAACAGGGCAGTAAAGGGCAATGCTTCCTCAAAGGCATGGCCAATACGCGCCTCCTGAATGACACCATTGAAGGCTGTCAGTAGCACAATGATCATCAGGCCGATAATGCCCACCTCCGCCACATGGAAGGCCAGTGACAATACCAGGATCACGGCGACGATACCCTGAATCCAGAGTTCAACCACATCGCGCTGGGTACGTTTCTGCTCCTGCTCTCTGGCAAAGCTTGCCAGTACTTCACGCACGGTATCGGGGAGCCGCGCGCCGTACCCGAAGGCTTTGGTCTTTTCCAGTAGAACACAGGTAATCAGCCCTGCGGCAAACGCGGGCATGGTCACGGGAGCCATGTAGATAAAAAAGTGGGCGAAGTCCCAACCGGCCTTTTCCGCGATCAGCAGGTTTTGTGGTTCGCCCACCAATGTGCATACGCCCCCGAGTGCGGTTCCTACAGCACCATGCATGATAAGACTGCGCAAAAAAGCGCGAAACTGGTCGAGGTCAGAGCGATGGTATTCAACAACCTCATCATCCCGGGAGTGATCGTGATCCGGTTGCGCCTGCCGGTTGGACGCGACCTTGTGATACACCGCGTAAAATCCAATGGCGACACTTATCAGGACGGCGGTAACCGTGAGAGCGTCGAGGAAGGCGGAAAGTATCGCGGATACGCCACAGAACAGAAGGGAAAGCGCGGTTTTGGAGCGCACGCTGATCAGCAACTTGGTGAACACATACAGCAGCAGACTCTTCATAAAGTAGATGCCTGCCACCATGAACATCAGTAGCAAGATGACTTGAATATTATCGGTAACTTCTCGAAACACCGAATCACTGCTGGTCATTCCGAGCAGAACTGCTTCAATGGCGAGTAGACCACCTGGCTGTAGCGGGTAGCACTTCAGGGCCATGGCCAGGGTAAAAATGAACTCACCGATCAGTACCCAGCCGGTGATAAACGGTGATGTCAGATGCAGGAGGATCGGATTGATAATAAGGAACAGGGCAATGGTCAGCTTGTACCAGTCGGGTGCTTCGCCGAGAAAATTTTCACCGAAGGCACGGCCCAGACCGTTGCCAGCTCTGGGTATCGAGTCATTGAGAACGTTCATTTTTTGACTACTTCCTTGGATCTCTGTGAGCCGGTCCCAATACCGCTGGGAGGTCGCTCGGGAAACCTACCCACTTCCGACGGAAAATTCAATTGGTTTTACCAGTTCGCGGATTCTGGTGGATGTTTTGTCGATTGTTCGGTAGAAATTGAAGGTTTAAAGGTGGACTCTTGTACGGTTTGGTATAAATTGCTCTGATGCATTGGCCATATTGCCGATATGGTCAGTTTCGGACATTCGAATTGCGAAAATTGAGTCGTGGCGGGTTAAGCGGGGCGTATCCTGCGGCCGGGTCCGATAAAACTATAAAGACAATTGCAGTGGTGTAGGCAATGAGTGAATTGCGCGAAATCAACCTGACATCTGTCAGTCTGGTCAAGGAAGAACTGATCGCGAGTATCGAGGGGGCTACCGCCTACCTGGATCAGTTTGCTGCTGATCATCGCAACAAGCAGTCTCTGGAGTTATGCATTCAGGCTTTGCGGCAGGTCGCTGGCGTACTGCAGATGGTTCAGCTGAATGCGGCTGAGCTGCTGGCTCAGGAAATGCTGACGGCCATGACGGATCTGTTGCAGGACCGTCAGCAATCCCCCATGGATTTGCTCGAGGGCGTAGGTACAGCGTTTTATGTATTGACCCGCTATCTGGATTTCGTCCAGAACCGGGGCACTGCCCGTCCCGAGCTGCTGGTGCCCTACATCAACAATCTCCGGCTCGCCCGCGCCCAGGCTCCGGTACCTGAAAGTCACTTTCTACGCTGCAGGCTCGATGCCAGCGTACCCGGCGCTGTGTCGTCTGCCGTCATGTCCGAGGACCTCAAGAGCTTCGTACGCCGCTTTCGCCATATGTATCAGGTAGGTCTGTTGGCACTGCTGAAGGGTAAGCCACGGGGGCCGGCATACACCATGATGGCCCGGGCGCTACAGCGTATCGCCAGTGTATGTGCGGGCCGCCCGAATGGAAAACTGTGGGCAGTCGCCGGCGCCGCGATTGGCGCTATGGCGAGCCGTGAAATGCTGGTCAATCGCCAGCGGGTGATGGTGTTCAGTATGTTGGACCGTCGCCTGCGGAACATTTGCCGTGATGGCGATACCGCACTGGATCAGCCCGCGCCGCCAGTGCTGGTAAAAGAATGCCTCTATTGGCTGGCTCTGGCGGGACCCTCAGGGCATGGCGAAAAATTGCTACAGGTATTTGGTGTGCGTCCGCTATCGTATCGGGAACCTGAACTGGAGCGTGACCGCTCCAGTCTGGGGGGGCCTGGTGCCACTGCCATTGCGGCCGTCGCCAATGCGCTGGATGAGGAACTCTCCGGTGTGCGCCGTATGCTCGATGATGCAGAAGTGATCGGTGTCAGCGGGCTTGACGAAGAGGGTGGTCTGGTCGAAACCCTTCGCCGTATTGCCAACACTCTGATCCTGCTCAATTTTCGCCGCATCGGAGAGAACCTGAACGGCTCTCTTTCTGCCTATCAGAGCTGTGCGGCGGCGGGTGGTCGGGCGGCCGATAATGCGCTACAGCAGCTCACCAACCAGATTCTCGCTGTCGATAGCACCATCCGTTCGTTGCGCCAGAGCTCTACCATTGAGCTGGATGAATCCGGTCATGCGGACATCGTAGTGGAACGCAGCCAGTTGGCGGAGGCGGAACTGGCGGTGTTGAAAGAAGCGGAAGCGGGGCTTGCGCTGATCAAGCGCGCGTTGGGCGCGTACGCGGATTCCGGTTTCGATCACGGTCATATCCGCAATGTTTCCACAACACTCAACAGTGTGCGCGGTGGTCTGATTGTGCTGAGTCTCAGTCGCGCGGCGGCGGTAATGGAGCGCTTGGTGGACTTTGTCGATGCCGTGATCGACCAGAAGTCCGTGGCACCGGCGGTGGAGCAATCACTGGAGATTTTCGCCGATGCGATCATCAGCCTTGAATATTATCTGGGTGAAGTAAAGTTGCATCGCCAGGCGGATATGAAATCGCTGGATCTCGCGGTAGAGAGCCTGGAGGCCCTCGGCTATCCGGTTGAGGTTGCCTGATGCCCCGGCTTGGTGCAGTCTTGGCGCACCTGTCCGGGAGCCTGGGTGCCGTTCAATGGGCACCGCGCTGGAGCAGTATTTCAGGGTACTTGATTAACGTCCTATGACAGATTTCTTTCCCGCCGGGCGGGTACTCCCGCACCCGGTATTTCACTGGCACATCGTTGTATCCCAGGGTGAGATACTTTGTGTTGGCGGAAGGCCACTGCTCAATGAGCTTCCCGTTTCGTTGGTGGAGGCGGTAGATACTCAGTCTGTGAGCCATTATCTCGGTGAGTGGCGGGGGCAGGCTTGCGGCGTACACTATTTATCCAGTCAGGTAGACCTTCCCGGATTCGAGTGGCGTGGCCTGCGCAGCCTGCTCGGTGTGGTCGACGAGCCCGTGTTCTTTCTCGCTGGCCGCGCCATGCAGGTGGTCGATTGGGATCTCGATCACCAGTTTTGTGGCCGCTGCGGATTGAAAACCGAGCTGCACCTTCAGGACCGCGCGCGGGTCTGTTCTCAGTGTCATCTCGCCGTGTATCCCCGTATTTCCCCCTGTGTGATTATGCTGCTTACTCGTGGTGATGAGTGTCTGCTGGCGCGCCACTCCCATCACCGCCATTCGCTCTACACGGCCCTGGCGGGGTTCATCGAACCCGGGGAAAATGCCGAACAGGCCGTCGCCAGAGAGGCATATGAAGAAGTCGGGCTCAAAATAGGGAGTACCCGTTATCTGGGTACTCAGTCCTGGCCATTTCCCGGTCAGTTGATGATCGGGTATCTGGCAGAAGTTTGCGGCGGCACACTGACTCCGGATCAGGATGAAATCATGGAGGCGCGCTGGTTTCACCGCAACCGGGTTCCCGACATTATTCCGCCCGCGGAAACACTGTCTGGTCAATTAATAAGAACATTCATCGGGATGGGGTGAGCGCAGACGGGGATTTCGCCCCCCAAATCTGAGGCCATAAAAATGTATATCGCCATTACGTTTGTTATTGCATTTCTCGCGCTGCTACTGGTGTTCTGGGGCGGCAAGGTTCTACTTAAGGGCAACTGGCTGCTGGGGTTTCTCCGCGGCACAGTAGGACTTTTATTTCTCGGTGGGGCTTTGCTGATCGTGCTCGTGGCACTGGATGTCTACAGTTATCGGAATCTTGCCGATGAACACAGTGTGGGAACCGTGTCTTTTGAGCGCCTCGGCGAGCAGCACTACATGGTGAAATTTGCGGATGAGGATGGCATTTCCCAGGAGTTCCAGCTCTACGGCGACCAGTGGCAGCTGGATGCGCGAATGCTGAAGTGGAAAGGCGCGTTGTCACGCTGGGGTATCGAGCCGGCCTATCGACTGGACCGCCTCAGTGGTCGTTATCTGACGCTGCAGGACGAGCGTAACAAAGAGCGTTCGGTACATGCGCTGGCGGAAAGTGAGCATGGTGTCGACGTGTGGAACTTGCTCCGGAATATGGACAACAGTCTGCCTGTGGTCGATGCGGTTTACGGCAGTGCAACGTTCCTGCCAATGCAGGATGGCGCCGTGTATGAGGTGCGTATCAGTCACACGGGATTGCTTGCGCGCCCGCTGAATCAGCAGGCGCAAACCGCTCTGAATGAATGGCGATAAGCGTTAAAAAAATCAATCGGGATTTGGGGGTTGAGTGGAATTTCTTAGTGAGTACGGATTGTTTCTGGCTAAGGTTGTCACAATTGTGGTGGCTTTTCTGGTGTTGCTCGGTGTCATCGTGGCCAATCGCGCACATAACCGGGATCGTCGGCCCGGACATATTGCGGTCAACCGTCTGAATGATCGCTACGATGACATGAAAGAAACGCTGCTCGAAGCGGTGATGGACGAGGCCGACTACAACGAGCGTCGCAAACAACAGGAAAGAGACAAAAAAGCGGAAGCCAAGGCACAAGCCAAAAAGCGCAAGGCAGAATTGAAAGCCGAGGCCAAGGCACATAAAAGGAAGCGCAAGGATACCGCGGATAACGGCGCGCATGAGGTCAAGGTGCCGGAGCAGGCGGAAGCGGATGCCGAAGCCGGCGGTGAAACAGTATCCATAGATTCTGTTTCTGCGGGTGAGAGCGGCGCGCGTAAAAGGCTGTTCGTGGTGCATTTCGATGGCGATATTAAAGCCAGTGCACTGTCCAACTTGCGCGAGGAAATCACAGCGATTCTTCAGGTGGCGCAGCCTGAAGACGAAGTGGTGGTGTGTCTTGAAAGCCCGGGTGGCATGGTGGCGAACTATGGTCTCGCGGCGAGCCAGCTGGCGAGGGTGCGTACTGCCGGGGTGAGGTTGACCATCGTGGTTGACAAGGTGGCCGCCAGTGGCGGTTACATGATGGCCTGTGTGGCGGATAGGATACTCGCCGCGCCCTTTGCCATGCTTGGCTCTATTGGTGTGGTGGCGCAACTGCCGAATTTCCACCGTTTGCTGCAGCGGAACGATGTGGACTTTGAGCTGTTTACCGCAGGGGAGTATAAACGCACGGTCACCATGTTCGGAGAAAACACGCCGGAAGGAAAAGAAAAATTCCAGAGCGATCTCGATGAGATTCACACGCTGTTCCAGCATTTTGTTTCGGAGTATCGCCCGCAATTGGACGTGACCAAAGTGGCTACTGGCGAGGTCTGGTTTGGTCAGCGTGCGCTGGATCTCGCGCTGGTGGATGAGCTGAAAACCTCCGACGAGTATCTTACGTCCCGTGCGCGCGACGCGGACCTGTATCAGGTGGAATACAAAGAACGGCAGAATATTGCAAAAAAAATCGGTTTCGCCGCGCAGTCCGGAGTCGAGAGCGCTGTGGTGCGACTGTTTTCCCGCCTTGCAGCCTGGCGTCACCAGGCGCAGTAATACGGGATTAGCAACGAGGCTAAGGCAACGATGGCAAAGGGTATCTCCATAGCTGACGGTGGTTTTCGTGCGATGATTGTGCAGGAGGTGGCCGCGGGCAAATATGATCAGTCGATTGTTACGCGCTCGCTGTGCGATTTACCCGCACATCCGGTCACAATTGCCGTTTCCCACTCTTCGCTGAACTACAAAGACGCGCTGTCGGCGTTTGGCAATCGCGCCATCACCCGTGAGTATCCACATACGCCAGGCATCGATGCTGCGGGAACTGTTGTCGCCGACAGCGGCGGGACCTTCAGCCCTGGTCAGCAGGTACTGGTGACCGGTTACGATCTGGGCATGAATACCGCCGGCGGCCTGGCGGAGCGCATTGCTGTGCCGGCGGAATGGGTGGCGCCTCTACCCGAGGGCCTTACGCTTCGGGAGGCGATGGTACTCGGTACGGCTGGCTTGACTGCGGCGCTGTGCCTGGAAAAGCTGCTGGAGGCTGGCGCCAAGCCGGAAGACGGGGAGGTGCTGGTCACAGGTGCCACCGGTGGAGTGGGTTCGATCGCGGTTGCATTGTTAGCCAAACTTGGGTTCCGGGTGGCGGCGGTGACAGGGAAGCTCGAGTCCGCGGAATTTCTTACTGGTCTTGGGGCGTGGAAAGTGCTGGACCGGGAGACGCTTGCGCCGTTCGCGAACAAGGCCATCGCCAAACCGCTGTGGGCCTGGGCGGTGGACACCGTAGGTGGCGAAACTCTGTTCAATGTCATCAAGTGTCTGAAGTACGGCGGTGGCGTGGCCGCCTGCGGTATGGCTTCCGGCGCGCAATTTCAGGCCAATGTATTTCCGTTCATCCTGCGTGGTATCAGTCTGCTGGGGGTTGACAGTGTCGAACTGCCGCTGCGTAAAAAGGTTGATGTCTGGAAAAAACTTGCTGGCCCCTGGTATATCGGCGAACAGTTGCAGAAGATCGCGGAAGACATCTCGTTGGAACAGGCGCCGGAATTTCTGGCGCGTCTGCACCGTGGGCACGGTATCGGCCGCTATGTGGTGGATATGGCCAGGTGAAGCATCGCCGGTCGGGATGGTGAGGCGGCGCATAAGTGATCGCTATGGCGACGGTGTGGTGCGCTCGGACGCCAATCCAGCTGCTATGCTGAGTGTGAGAATAAATTTCAGATGGGACGGATTGACCTGAAACGGTATAACGCGGAAATAATGTCCCTTATTTTGTCGATCTGGTAGCAAGCTTTGTCGGTGAATATCCCGCCACCCTCGCAGGGTCAACATAGTCACAGCGCTGGCGCACTGGTACTTTCCGGTGGTGGCGCTCGTGCGGCCTATCAGGTGGGGGTGCTGAAGGCGCTGGCCGAGCTGACACCGGACTCTGAGCCGCACCCATTCAAAATCATCTGTGGCACTTCTGCCGGCGCGGTAAATTCCCTGTTACTTGCTAGCCATCCCGGTACATTCAAGGAGGCGGTGGCGCGCCTCTGTGACCTGTGGAGCGGTTTGACCGTTGACCGGATCTACCGGAGTAATTGGGCCAGCCTCGCGGGTAATATCCTCACCATCACCCGTTCCCTGTTCACTCATGGTGTGGCGCGCCACAAGCCTCTGGCGCTGTTGGACAACAGGCCGTTGCGGGATCTGGTAGAGGAGGTGATTCCATTCGCCAATATTCAACGCAACATCGACGAAGGGCGCCTGCGGGCGGTCAGTGTCAATGCCATGTCGTATCACCAGGGGGAGTCCGTCAGTTTTTTCCAGGGCTGTGATGAATTGCAGGAGTGGCGGCGATTTCGGCGGTGTGGGGAGCGGACCCGTCTTACGGCCGATCACCTGATGGCCTCGGCGGCCATTCCCTCGCTGTTTCCTGCGGTGAAGCTGGGTGATGAATACTTTGGTGATGGTGCCGTACGCCAGCTGGCACCTATAAGCCCTGCGTTGCACTTGGGGGCGAGTCGCGTATTTGTGGTAGGTGTGTCTGACAACCGCTCCCCGGTTCACTGGGGCAAGCGGCGCAAGGTGGCAAAGCACCCGCCTTCGCTGGCGCAGATCGGCGGTCAGCTATTTAATGCTGCGTTCATCGACAGTCTCGAAGGGGATCTGGAGCATCTGGAAAGGGTCAACCTGCTACTGGACTCTGTGGATCAGAAAGCACTTGAAGAGTTGGCGCCCCTGCGTGCGGTCGAATCAGCCGTAATTGAACCAAGCCAGAGCCTGGACCGAATTGCCGGACGCAAGGTGCGTTTCCTGCCACCGGCACTGCGCTGGCTATTTCGCTCCACTGGTGCCACGACATCCGGTGGTGGCGCATCCGCTGCAAGTTACCTGCTGTTCGAGAAGCCTTATCTCGGTGAATTGATGGAGCTTGGCTACCAGGATGCCATGTGGGAGCGGGACAAACTGAGCGAATTTCTGCGTCCGCGCACGCAGCTGGTGGAAGTCCAGTCAAAAAGTCTTTTTGGAATACGGGTCAAGCCCGCGACGGAAGCAAGCAATGGCAATTCTCCCTCCTGAAATCAAGTGTTTTTTTCGACTGTTTTCCGCACGTTGTTTTTTATCGGGGCTGTCGTTGACCCTGGTGGCTTGTGGTGCGCAGGGGACGCGGGAAAACAGTGCAGCGCTGCGGCAGCAGAATCAGAGTGAATACCGGCAGCTGCTGGAAGAAGCTTTCCAGTTGAGTTTCACCCTGGACTTCGATCGGCTGCGCAGAGCCTATGTCGCGTCACCAGAATACAACCCATACGGCGGTGTGAAACTGAAGGGCTTGCCGGAGGCATACAGTGCCGTGGAACAGGCGGAGTTTGACACCTGCCTGCGCAGCGTTGATCAGGTTCTGGAATACAACTACATGAGCCTGGAAGCGCACATGATCGGTGTGGTGTGCAGTGGCCAGGCGGGGGATTTTGATCGCGAAGATCTGCACCGCTACATGGTCGAGGGACTGATGACCTCCATCGAAAACAGTGGCGATGGCAGAACTCAGGCGAGTGCGTTCCAGACCATCAGCACGTCTGAACTGCGTGGCTTTGTTCGCCTGAAAGGCTTGCAGGTGCTTGACCAGTCCATTGTGTACGACAAGCAGGGTATCTATGACAAGATGCAGGTCCGCGATCCGGAATCCGGAGAGGAATATCCGCTGTTTTTCAATGTGAGTGAGCAGTTTGCGAGTGGCGGGGCAGAGGAGGAGTAATACTCCTCCTGTGGCGGTCTGAAACTTCTTTACATCAGGTACTGGGCGAGTTTTTCCCATTCAAAACGCCGTGTCTGGCGGTCGCTGAACAGTATTTCCACTCTTGAGTCTTCCCATTTGATCACGCGGCCGTAGCCCAGTTTCTGATGGCGCACACTTTCCCCCAGTTGCGGTTTCCGCTGTGTGGCGCGCGGGGCGTTGATGTCGGGGTTGTAGTCGCAGGCGGCCAGGTAACGCAGCGCCAGTCGGGTAATGGGTACCTGGGTGGTGATACTGCCCGGTTTTTTTTCGAGAGCTTCTGCAAGTAGGCTGCAGAGTGGCAGGTGCATTTCATCGACAAACAGGGACGGCCTCTGCTCCTGGTTCGAGCCTGTCGTTTTCTTTTGCCCGCTGTCGCTACTGGTTTCCGGTGTCAGCAGGTAGAGCTGTTTTCTCGCTCTCGTCATCGCCACATACATCAGGCGCCGCTCGCTCTCGGTGGATGCCGGTGTGGAGAAGTCTCGCTGTGGCTGATACGGCATATTGTGTGCAGTGAGTGAAGGGATGATGACCTGGTCCCACTCCAGGCCCTTGGCCTGATGCATGGTAGTGATCTGAATGGCATCGGCAGAGTTTTCATTGACCGCGCTGTCAGTACTCTGATGCTGTTGTTGCAGTTGCTGCAGATGTTCCAGGGTTTCCCTTGGCGACAGGCGCAGCTGATCCAGGTATTGGCAGAAGGCCAGTATCGTCTGCTGCTTTTCTTCCGCCTGCTGGCGATTGAAGGCGTCTTCACTGATACCGCTCAGGTAATCCAGTTCACCCAGTTGCCGGCGTATCAACTCGCCGCCCAAGCCGCGCCATTTTTCCATTTGCTGCAGCAGCTCCGCACGTTGCCGTAACCGTTTGCTCTGCGGCTGACTGAGAGATTCCGGAATCAGCCTGAGCAGTTTTTTACCCCAGTCTTTTTCGTACTGTGCGAGCTGGTTACACAGGGGCTCCAGCGTCGCACGGGGAATGCGGATATGCGGTGTGGTGAGCCATTCATAGAGTCCCTGGCTGCGCCGTTTTGCTGACTGTTCAGTAAAGCGCCCGGCGGCGATATTGAGACTCCAGAATAGTGGGCGCAGTTCTTTTCTCGAAAGTACGGTGTTGCGGTTGCCGGAGCGGTACGGAATGTTGTTGGCGAGCAGTGCCAGCTCAAGTGGCGCAGCCAGTGACCATAGCCGCACCAGTACGGCAATTTCACGCAGGGGGGCTCCCTGTTGGCGGCAGCGGCGGATATGCTCCACCAGCCATTTACTTTCGTTACTGGTAGCTACATGGTGCAACTGGGTTTCTGCCTGCGGATTACCGGAAACACAGAAAATGTCGGCGCGCTCGCGGTTGTTGTGAATGAAGTGGTTGGCGGCAAGCGACAGACTGTGACCGTAACGAAACGTGTGGCTCAGTTGGTAGATGTTGGATGGTGGAAAATCGCCATCAAAATAGCGCAGCAGGTACTCGGGGCGGGAGCCGCGCCATTCGTAGATGGTCTGGTCCGGGTCGCCGATGGCGATTACATTGCCGGATTTTCCATAGATCGTGCGCAACAGGAAGTGCTGGATTTCGTTAATATCCTGATATTCATCAACCAGAATGTCCCGATAATAACTCCCGTACTCTTCGGCAATATCCGGCTGCAGGCTGAAAAGGATGGCTGGGTCGTAAATCAGGTCGGCGTAGGTCACTGCATTCTGTGCCCGACGCCAATCTTCAAAATGGCGAAACACCTTCAGGAAATACATGTGTTCGTCGCCGAGTTTCAGCTTCTGGAACGCACTCAGGTCACCAGAGAGTATGGTCTTGGTGTAGTCGATAAAAAATTCCGCGGCTTCGGTCTCGGACTGTTTGCGCGCGCGAATATCCTCAATCTCACCTGGTGGCGCACAGGCTTCGATGGATTTCCAGATCTGCAACTGGATTACTGACTGCGGTAATGGAGTGAGATTGGCGGGCGACAGGTGGCGGCGGGCGATCATCCGCTGGTAGATCCGATAACCAAGGCTATGGAACGTATTGACAGGCGGTACGGCATCACCGCAAAGAGCGCCGAGACGCTGGGTGAAATCCTCCCGGGCGCTTCGGTTGTACATCAGTACCAGCATCCGTCGTGGGTCCGCACCGGCATCCAGACGGTTCTTTATGTAATGAAGCAGGGCGGTAGTCTTACCTGAACCTGCGACGGCGATGATCTTGGCGTGACCTCCGGGGTGATTGGCGATGGCTTTTTGCTCATTCGTAAGTTGAGCCGGTTGCTCTGCACTTGCTGTCATGAAAACCCTGTTTCGCCGGTATCGGGAATACTGGATATATTGCCAGTGTCGGCCGCGTGGGTACAGTTTTCATTATGCGCGGGGCGCTAGGATGCGCCGGTTTCCATCTCGTCCCCATCGACGGCGTCATTCTGGTTTCCCTGCAGTGCCAGCTCGGCGATGTAGGAGGAGAGGAAGACCCGGCCGCTGAGTTGCTCCAGCAATCGGGAACGACTGAGTCGATCGAGTACCGGTCCTTTTACTTCCGACAGATGCAGGCGGATGTCGCGGTCGCGGAGGTCTTTATTGACGTGTTGCAGTCGTTCAAGCGCCGTGCCGTCGATACGGCTGACGGAAGACAGGATGAGGACCAGTTCGCGAGTATCCGGGTGTCGTTTCAGTTCACTCAGCAGGCGACTTTCCACCGCGCTGATATTGCTGAAAAACAGGCTTTCGTCGATACGCAGAAACAGAATCTCTTTCCGGGTTTCCACATCGTGGCGCAGCACGTTGCGAAAGTGTTCAGTGCCCGGCACGCGGCCCACCACCGCAATATGCGGGCGGCTGCTGCGCCAGATCAGGGTGGCGAAAGAAAGGCCGATACCCAGTGCAATCCCCACTTCCACGCCAAACAGCAACACACCGAGGAAGGTGAACAGCATGGCCAAGCCGTCGGTGCGATCGTAGCGCCAGTTGTGGATGAAACCACCGAAGTCGAAGAGTCCGGCAGCGGCGACGATGATGATGGCCGCGAGAACCGTCAGGGGCAGCTCGCTGAACATCCCGGTGAGGTACAGCAGAATGGGGACCATAAGCAGACCGGCGAGGACTCCTGCCAGCGGAGACATGGCACCGGCCTCCGCGTTCACCGCGGTGCGGGAGAAGCTGCCGGCAACCGGGAGTCCACCGGAAAAAGCGCTGGCGATATTCGCGGCCCCGAGCCCCAGCAGCTCGCCATCGGCATCCAGTCTCTCGCCTCTGCGGGTCGCCAGTGCCTGTGCAATGGAGAGACTTTCGACGAATCCCAGCAGCGAGATAATCAGTGCGGGAAGCAGCAGGCGATATATCAGGCTCCAATTGAGGTCGGGAATTGTGAGCTCCGGCAGGCCGGTGGGTATGTCGCCCACGATATCCAGTTTGTCTGTCAGAGACCACTGATGGACCAGGGCAATGGCACACAACACCAGTATCATCGGCATCAGTTTCGCCGCCAACCGGGCAATCTGCTTTGGGGCGCCGAGACGGAACAGCAACATGGGCAGCCAGATCCGGCTGATCACGAGTAACACGGCAGTAACGACACCAAACAGCAGTGTGGGCAGGTGTGCCTGGGGCAGGTGCTGGATGACATGCAGAAGCTTGATAGAGGCCGTATCGCCCTCTGCCTCGATACCCAGTAGAGCCGGTAGCTGGCCAACGATGATCAGGGCGGCGGCGCCGGATACGAAACCGCTGACGACCGGGTGACTCAGAAGATTGGACAGTGTGCCCAGCTTGAGCAGTCCCATGGCGAATAGAAATACGCCGCTCAACATAGTGAGCATGATGGCGGCAGAAATATACTCCGGGCTTCCCACCGGCGCGATCGAGGAAAGGGCGGACAGTGTCATCAACGACAGTACCGCGGCGGGGCCGACGGACATGGCGCTGCTGCTGCCAAAAATGGCGTAGACCACCAGGGGAAGGAGGCTGGCATAAAGCCCGATATGTGGCGGCAGACCCGCGAGCAACGCGTAGGCGAGCCCCTGGGGAACCAGCAGCATGCCGGAAACCAGGGCGGCGGTCAGATCGGCGGGCAGATTCTGGCGTTGATAGTTCTTCAGCCAGTTGGGGATGAAGTTGTTTACCCGCATCGGAGTGTCAGGGGGTCCGCAAATACGTTGGCCTCAAAAGGATAGCCGCTGACGCCGGCAAAGCGCCAGCGCCGCGGCAACCACAGTCGCAGGGCGTGCTAGAGAATTATGTGTTGCGGCGTTCTCGCCAGTGAAACACCCACATGCCGAAAATCATGCACAGAGTGAACAGAATGGCGCCGGGTTTCAGTGCACCCGTCGCCACGATTCCCGGGCCAGGACAGAATCCAGCGAGCCCCCAACCTATACCGAATATCAGGCTGCCGAGGATCAGGCGGCGGTCGATTTCGCGTTTGCCTGGGAGTTGTATCGGTGCGCCGAGAATTGAGCTGGAGCGTTTTTTGGCGAGCGCGAACAGCGGCAACCCCACAGCGATGGCGCCCCCCATTACCAGTGCCAGTGACGGATCCCAGGCCCCAAATATGTCGAGAAATCCCAAAACTTTTTCCGGGTTGGCCATCCCAGAAAGCAGCAGCCCGAAACTGAACAGCAGCCCGGCAATAAACGCGGAAATGGAAAACTTATTCATGGCTCAGGCTCCGAGCAGGTGACGAATGACATACACGGTGGCGAAGCCCCCCCCCATGAAGGTGAGTGTGGCGGCGAAGGAGCGCGGTGACAGTCGCGACAACCCACAGACGCCGTGCCCACTGGTGCAGCCTGCTGCGTAGCGAGTGCCAATGCCTACCAGCAAGCCGGCAGCGACAAGCATTGTTGCACTGGCGTGGATCTCGATGTCGGGCAGGGCATGGAACAGCCCCCAGATGGCGGGGCCGGCCAGCAGACCGAGTACAAACGCCAGTCGCCAGCCGCGATCCCCGCGGGGCCAGTCGAGCAGGCCCCCGAGTATCCCGGATATCCCCGCGATTCGGCCATTCATAAGAATCAGCCAGGCACTCGCCAGGCCGATGAGCACGCCTCCTGCGAGGGCAGTGAGGGGCGTGAAGGCATTCCAGTCGATCGTCATGGTGATGATTTACTCTGCGCAATAAAGTTGATAGAGCGTTTGTAACAGTGTGAGAACCCTTGGGTCGGAAACCCGATAGTAGACCCGTTTGCCCTCCTTGCGGGTGGCGACCAATCCCTCCCGACGGAGTATCCCCAGTTGCTGTGAAAGGCTGGGTTGGCGAATCTCCAGTCGCTCCTCCAGATCGCTGACACACAGCTCCTCCTGGCTTAACAGGCACAACAGCAGCAGTCGGTCCTGGTTGCCCAGCGAGCGCAACATAAGCGAGGCATCGGCGGCTGCGGCACGCATCCTGTCGAGACTGATATCGGTTGTGTTGGGCATGGGCTGGTCCGGGCAAACACTTTGCTTGAAAATAATATATTTAAAAATATAATGTTTGCAAGTATATTGAACGACGAACTGATACAGGCGGAAGGTTGTTATGAGTCACACCCCAGATTCTCCTCGCGTACAGCCCTTTCTCGACGAGATGACCGAAACCTGGAGTTATGTTGTGTACGACCGCGAGGGTGGCTGTGCTGCGGTCATAGATCCGGTGCTGGATTTTGATCAGGCCTCGGGTCATACCGCCACCGCTGGAGCGGAAAAGATCGTCACTTTCGTTCACGAGAAAGGTCTGACGGTGGAGTGGGTGCTGGAGACGCATGCCCATGCCGATCATCTGTCGGCGGCCCCCTTTATCCGCGAGCGTCTGGGCGGGAAGATTGCGATCGGCGACCACATCACCCAGGTGCAGGGCATCTTCCGCAGCGTATTCAACCTGGAAAAAGAATTTCTGGTAGATGGCTCCCAGTTTGATCATCTGTTTGCGGAAAACGAGACCTTTCGTATCGGTGATCTTGAGGGGAGGGTGATGTATGTGCCCGGTCATACACCCGCGGATATGGCGTGGCTGATCGGCGACGCGCTGTTTGTGGGCGATACCCTGTTCCTGCCCGATGTCGGTAGCGCCCGCTGCGATTTTCCCGGTGGTGATGCGCGCTCGCTGTATCGCTCTGTGCGTAAGTTACTGGGGTTGCCGGAACATACCCGTATGTTCATGTGCCACGACTACCCACCAAACGGTAGCCGCCCGCACCAGTGTGAAACAACCGTGGGTGAGCAGAAACGCAACAACATTCATCTGAAAGAGGGCATCAGCGAAGAGCAGTTTGTGAAAATGCGCACCGAACGCGATGCAACCCTGGGGATGCCGCGACTGATCATTCCCTCCATTCAGGTCAATATCCGTGCGGGTCAGA
Organism: Microbulbifer pacificus; assembly: GCF_002959965.1. Taxonomy (NCBI): domain Bacteria; kingdom Pseudomonadati; phylum Pseudomonadota; class Gammaproteobacteria; order Cellvibrionales; family Microbulbiferaceae; genus Microbulbifer; species Microbulbifer pacificus. The sequence goes on along the minus strand of NZ_PREV01000027.1, from coordinate 1,464,208 downwards.
TGCCGCCCGCGGAAGACAACGGCACCGTGTATTTGAAAGTGCCGGTCAACAAATTATGACTATTGAACCGGCAAGGAGTAACAACATCGTGGATTTAAAAACACTGGATCAGCAGGTAAGTGTTTCTGAAGAGTTGTCTCTGGAATCTATACCGGTGCTCGCCGATGCCGGTGTAGAAATTCTGGTATGTAATCGCCCAGAGCTGGAGGGGGAAGACCTCTCGAGCTTTGCGGAACTTGAACAGGCCGCTAAGAACGCCGGTATGATGTTTATTGCGATACCGTTTTCCCGAGGGCAGATGCAGCCTGCGCACAGTGAGGCATTTGTCGAGGTGCTGAATAGTGGTAAGCGCGTGCACGCCTTTTGTCGCACCGGTAATCGCTCCTGTAGTCTTTGGGCCGCGGCTCGCTGTATCCAGGGGGCGGACAAACGCGCACTGCAGGTGGCGGCACAACAGGCGGGATATGACATTTCCGGTGTGCTGGTGACCTATTGAATGGGCCCGTGGGTGTGCAAGTGACGTGGTTGCGCGGCAGCAGATGAATACTGGCGATATTGGAAATCCGGTTCCAAGGCTGATTCGTCGCTATGTGCCAATCACCGTTTGGCTTCCGAATTACTCCGGCGGAAAGTTGCGACGCGACCTGGTGGCCGCTGCCGTAGTCACCGTAATGTTGATTCCGCAGTCACTGGCTTACGCGTTACTGGCCGGCTTGCCGGCGGAAGTCGGCCTCTACGCGAGCATCATTCCCCTGGTCGCCTATGCCGTGTTTGGCAGCAGCTGCACACTGTCGGTGGGGCCGGTGGCGGTCGCATCGCTGATGAGTGCGGTAGCGCTTGGACAGGTTGCGGCACAGAGCACGGCGGACTACCTGGTGGCCGCAGCTGTGCTGGCCCTGTTGTCCGGCGGCTTTTTGATGCTGCTGGGGGTTTTGCGTCTGGGATTCCTCGCCAATTTTCTGTCGCACCCGGTTATATCCGGGTTTATCACTGCATCCGGGATTCTCATCGCCTTCAGCCAGCTCAAGCATTTGTTGGGTATCTCTGCCAGCGGTGGGAGCCTGCCGGAGCTCATTCACGGAATAATACAGAACCTGGTGCACTGGAACCCCATCACGTTGCTGCTTGGCATGGCGGTAGTGTTGTTCCTGATATGGGCACGTTCGGGGATGGTGGTATTGTTGCAGCGCCTTTCCCTATCGAAAGACGCGGCATCCCTGATGGTAAAGGCCGCGCCGGTGCTGGGGGTGCTGGCAACTATTGGCGTGGCCTCCGGTTTCAATCTGGAAGACAAAGGTGTTCAGCTGGTGGGTGCCATTCCCGGCGGGCTTCCAACGTTGCAGTGGCCGCATGTAAGTCGAACCCTGTTTGAGCAACTGGCGCTGCCAGCAGTGATGATATCCGTCATTGGCTATGTCGAATCGGTTTCCGTCGGTAAGACCCTGGCGGCCAAGCGGCGCCAGAAAATTGATATGAATCAGGAGCTGATCGGTCTCGGCAGTGCCAATTTTGTCGCGGGTATTTCTGGTGGCTTTCCGGTGACCGGCGGATTTTCCCGCTCGGTGGTCAATTTTGATGCGGGGGCGGAGACACAGCTCGCCAGTGTTTTCACTGCCATCGGTATTGCACTCGCCGCGATGTTCCTGACGCCCTTCCTGTATTACCTGCCGAAGGCAACACTGGCGGCGACGATCATCGTTGCCGTGCTGTCGCTGGTGGACTTTTCCATCCTGAAAAAGACCTGGCGTTACTCGCCGAGTGATTTCTTTGCCGTACTGGTCACCATCGTGGTTACTCTGCTGTTCGGAGTGGAAACCGGTGTTTCCTGTGGGGTGCTGGCGTCGATCGTATTGTTTTTGTACCGCACGTCCAAACCGCACATTGCAGAAGTGGGGCTGGTGGAAGGGACCGAGCACTTCCGTAACGTCGAGCGCCATCAGGTATTGACCGTGCCGCAGATACTGAGCATTCGGGTAGATGAAAGCCTGATGTTTTCCAATGCGGCTTTTCTTGAAGAGCGGATATATCGCGACGTGGCGGCAACGCCGGAGCTGTGTCACGTTATTCTGATGTGCAGCGCCATCAATGAAATTGACTGGAGTGCACTGGAGACGCTCGAGTCCATCAACGAACAGCTGAAGCAGGCGGGTATCTGTCTCCATCTTTCCGAAGTGAAAGGGCCGGTGATGGACGCGTTGCAACGCTGCGGCTTCCTCAAGGACATTTCCGGTAAGATTTTCTTCACTCAATATCAGGCATTCACGGATTTGCGGGGGAATTTTTCCGGGTGCGCCGAGCTTTGAGGGCATTTTTAAGGCGTTTTCCGTATGCTTGGAATACAAACGTTCAGGAAAAAAGGTAGGGAAACAGTGCTTTTTTTTCTGCGTCGGTCAGTGACTCCACCCGTACGATATTGTTGTGCGGGATATTCTCAGGGTCCGGATAATTCCTGAGTCCACGCTCCAAACTCGCCTCGCGCAGAATGTGCAGAATCGGGTAGGGGGCGCGATTGGTCAGGTTTTCCGCGTCCTCGGGTTCCGTGTCAGCAAATTGATAGTGAGGATGGAAGCTGGCGATCTGGTAAATGCCCTCGTAGCCGTGCCGTTTTAGCAGCCACTCGGCATCGTCGAGAAAAAAGTTGTAATCCTGAAAATCCCGCAGTTGCGTGGGTAAAATCAACAGGGTGGTTTCGACCTCCTGTTCGTTGCAGCGATCCAGTACCTGGAATTCCTGCAGCAGTTCTTCCAGAAGTACCTCGGTGCATTTTTCACCCGCAGCATCGCTCACCACATAGCGGATTTGCCCGGCGCGTAGTGGCTTGCGGGCGAAGGGGCATAGATTCAGGCCCACTACCACGTCCTTCAGCCACTGCTCTATCTGCGCGATAACCGGATCACTGTCTGCCATAGCGGTCGCGTCCGGTTTACCACATCAGATCGTCGGGAATTTCATAGCCCGCATAGGGATCGTCTGCTTCGACCACCGTGGTCTGCTCTGGCGGTTGCACCACCATACTGGGGTTGCGCTCGGCAATCTTGTCGGCAATGACCCTCGGTACCAGCTCGAAACTCTCGCCTTCGCCGACAATCATCAGGCGACCGGCGATCAGATGGTCCTGCACGGCGGTTGAGACGTAGATTTTTTTCACTTTTTTATCGAAAGTGAAATGGTAGGCAACGTCGTTCTGACCGTTGGCCCCTTTGGGCTGTTTGTTGTGTTCGATCAGTTGCTTGATCTGCGCGGCGATGGCCTTCTGCTGTGCCGCGGCCTCACGCTGGGCGTTCAGCTCGCGATCGCGGGCCACCTTGGCAGTGCGGGCCTGTTCAACCGCCAGTTTGGCGTCGTCCACTGGCGTGTCGCCAGACTTTTTGGCCACTTTGTTCTGCTTGCGCTTTTCTTTACTGATTTGCTTGGCTTTCTTGCCATCCACCAGACCTGCCTTGAGCAATTGGTCCTGAAGTGATGCCATTGGTAAGTACCTGATCGGGAAGTTCTGGCGGGAATTCTAGCGGATTGGAGACGGGATCGCAGCAGGGGCGCGGCCATCGGACTTCGCAGGCTCTCTGAGGGCGGGCCACAGCACCCGCATCGTGAGCGGGGGCTGTGGCTGCGGTATTCGGCGAATTATTTCGCCAGTTCAAACACCAGTTCCAGGTTTACCGAAACGGAAGTCTCCCCTACCGCAATCGGCGTACTGGCGCTGTCTTTGGCGGTCGCCATTTCCGCGCGCATCATCGGGCGGGGCATACCGCCGTGACTGCCTTCGGAAATACTCACGATTCTGCGTACTTTGGTGCCGAGCGCCTCCGCATAGGACTCGGCACGGGCCTGGGCCTGTTTCAGGGCTTTCTCACGGGCCTCGGCCAGCAGGGGCTCCGGCTCACCGATGGAGAAGCTGGGGCCGTGAATCTGATTGGCACCTTCCGCAGCGAGAAGGTCGATGACTTTGCTCAACTCATCCAGTTTGCGCACAGTGATATTCACGTTGTTGTGGGCCTGGTATCCCAAAAGCTGGCGTTCGCGGTTGGGTTGGTAGTCGTAGCGGGGCATCAGATTGATACCGCTGGTCTGTACGTCCTTATCGTCGATGCCGGCCTTTTTGATCGCCTGCATCAGCTTATCCATCTGTTCTGCGTTGGCTCGCATAGCCGCATCGCTTTCGCTGGCTTCGGTGACAACGCCCGCGGAAATATTGGCAATATCCGGGGCGCGGCTGGCTTCGCCCTGAGCGGAAATGGAAATCAGTGTGCCGGATGGGTGTTTGCCAGTACCGCCGCCACAACCAGAAGCGAGTACAGCGAGACTTGCCAGTAGGCCGGCGGAAAACAGTTTGAGGGTCTTTTGCATGGCGAATCCTTAATTTGCCAGTGATACGTCAGTTTCTATTATTGGCGTTCAAACATGAACTTCAGGTGAACAGCCGTTCGAAGGTTTCATCCTGCGGGTGGTAGAGCGCAAAACCCAACCGCAATAACTGCTGGCGGCGATCGCACAGCACATTTTTCTGCCGTAGTTCCAGCTGAAGTTTTTCCGCATTTGTCGCGCTGCCACAGCGGAAGGTAAAGAAATGGCCGTGACCGTTTTCCAGGTCGTGGGCAATGAGATTGTCGCGGTTCAGCAGTGGGTGCCGGGCGGCATCCATGGCTGCGAGAAAGCGCCGCTGATTCCCCTGTACATAGCCGTGGATGCCCTCCACGGTGATGCCTTCGCGTTCGTACAGATCCAGTACTGCCAGCGCTTTGTACAGTGGTGAGTAGTCCATGGTGGCGCCGGCAAAGCGCAGCCAGTCAGATCCGAAACCCACACCTTCCGCGCGGTTCTCCAATTCTGCCATTTCCGCAAACCAGCCGGTATTGAGTGGACGCAGCTGGCAATCCCGGGGGATAGTCATAAAGCACATCCCTTCGCCGGCACCCAGATATTTGTAGGAGCCTGCGGTATAGAACACCTTGTCGGCGATGGCGGAGAGGTCCGTCGGGCGAGCGAAAAATGCGTGGTAACCATCAATCACCATCTGCACGGTTGCGGGCTTGCGTGCGGCCAGTTCCAGCAACCCGGGGAAGGCGACACCGGAATCAAAAAACACTTGGCTGGCGTAGGCGAGCTGATAGTTGCCACTGTGCAATTCCCGCTCGAAGCGCTGGGGCAGGGTGGCAAAGGGTTGTGTGGCCACTCGTACAACTTCTACATTGGTGAGTTCTTCAAGGCGCTGCAGCTGGCGGGCGAAGCTGTAGAATTCCCCATCCGTGGTAAGTATGCGCAGCGGCCGGGTCAAATCGAAGGCGCTGATCAGTCGATATACCAGCTCGTGGGTGTTGGGCGCGAGCGCAATCTGCTGCGGTGCGGGGTGGTTAAGTGCCTTGGCAATGCCGCGTTGGAAGGCTGGTATCTTCTCGCCGAAGATGATCTCCCACTTGCTGTCGGCCATCTGTGCCGCGTCCTGCCAGTAGGCATTGACGGCGTCCAGGGTGACGTCTGGCCAGAAGTGGTGGGAGTGGCATGCCATATGCAGCACCGGCAGGTCGCACGTTGTGGAGGCCGTTTTTTGAGCAGCCTGTAAAAAGTGTCGATAGTATTTTTGGTACATTTCGCGCTGGTAACTTTTTGTCTGGTGACTAAAGTAGTCACCTTGTTGATGTAGCGGGATTGTAATCCCACAAAGGAGGCGTTGCAGTGGAATATTTGCACACAATGGTGCGAGTCACCGACCTGGAAAAATCTCTGGAATTTTATTGCGACAAACTGGGCCTGTATGAGGTTTCGCGCAATGATTATGAGAAAGGCCGCTTTACTCTGGTGTTTTTGGCTGCACCGGGCGATGCCGAATCCGCGAGCAGCGAAAAACGCCCCTGCCTGGAACTGACTTACAATTGGGACCCGGAGACCTATAGCGGTGGCCGCAACTTCGGCCATCTGGCATATCGCGTGGACAATATCTACGAAACCTGCCAGCGCCTGATGGATAAGGGAGTGACCATCAACCGCCCGCCGCGGGATGGCCATATGGCGTTTGTGCGTTCGCCGGACAATATTTCCATTGAACTGCTGCAGAAAGGGGATGCCCTGGAGCCGCAGGAGCCCTGGGCGTCCATGGAAAATACCGGGACCTGGTAACCAAATCTTGCAGATAAGTCGTAGGTAAAGTGGTAACAGTGAAGAAGCAGAGAAGCTGTGTGATCCTGGCGGGTGCGAATGCGACACGCCAGATAAAAGATGAGGGTTTGCGCCCGGAAATGATCTCCACGCTGGTGGGGGCGTCCGGTGGTCCCAAGTGGCTGGCGATCAGCCAGCTGGACCGGGTGTTGATCGGTGAGTTCTTTCGCGATCGCCGTTTGCCGATCGCCACACTCGGCTCCTCCATCGGCAGCTTTCGCAATATGTGTTATGCCACATCCGACCCTATGGCGGCCCTGGAAACGCTGGAACACGGATACGTAAACCAGACCTACGACAGTGCGCGTCCGACCCCGACGGAGATCACCGCTGCCGGCGAGCGGATATTGCGTGAAGTGCTCGGCAGCAGCGGAGCGGAAGAGGTGGCAAGCAATCCGGTGTGGCACAGCCACTTTGTGACCGTGCGTGGCCGCGGGCCTCTTGCCAGTGAAAAGCGGGCTGTCCTGGCGCCTGCGCTATTGGCGTCGGCGCTGGCCAATGCGTTTAGCCGCCGCAGTCTGCGCGCTTTCTGGGATCGGGTGGTATTCCACTCAGGTGCCAGCCCCAGCGTGGATTTTCGCAACCTCTACACGGTGAATACCTCACTCAACCCGGAAAACGTATGCCCCGCGGTGTTGGCATCCGGTTCCATTCCCCTGGTTATGGCCGGTGTGCCGACCCCTGCGGGGGCGCCGGCCGGTAACTACCGGGATGGGGGCATCACCGATTACCATTTTGACCTGGGTTTTGAGCATCCGGAGGGGCTGGTGCTCTACCCGCATTTCTTTCCGTATCTGGTACCCGGCTGGTTCGACAAGAGTTTCCGCTGGCGCTGGGTGCGCGGCGGCGCCATGCAAAATGTCATTCTGGTGGCGCCGTCACCGTCCTGGGTGGCGACATTGCCCTTCGGCAAGATTCCGGACCGGGACGATTTCGTAAAGCTTTCTACCGAGGAGCGCCTGCGCTACTGGAACGCGGTGACGGATGCCGGCAAACAGGTAGCAGAGGATTTTTACGAATTGTGGCAAACTGGCGCCATTGCCGACGAACTGATCGAAGTCGGCGGAGATCAGGCGCCGCACAAACTGGCGCTGTCCGCCTGACTGGCCGAGCGGTCGTGGGTGGATACATCGCCCTTAACCGAATCGCGACGGACGGGACCGCAAGTGATAGATGCCGAATTTACCGAGCCGCAGGAAGAGTTCCGTACCACCCAGGAGCGGGTGTATTACCAGGTGCGTGATGCCATCCTGCGGGGCCAGTTTCTTCCGGGGAAGGCGATCACCATTCGCGGACTGGCCGAGCAGCTGAATTGCAGCCCAATGCCCGTGCGCGAGGCGCTGCGCCGCCTGACCTCTGAGCGCGCTCTTGAACTCTCCGACACTCGTCGGGTAACCGTGCCAACCCTGACCCGGGAAAAACTGGATGAAATCTGTGCTGCCCGTGTGGCGCTGGAATGCCAGGCGGCGGCCCAGGCTCTGCCATTTGTCGGGGATACAGAGGTGGCGGCCCTGCGCGCACTGGATGACCGGGTGACGGCAGCACTGGATAAAAATGACATCCAGGAATACGTCACGGGCAATCTCGAGTTTCACTTCACCCTCTATCGCCTTGGGCGTCCTCACATCATTCTCTCGCTGATCGAAAGCCTGTGGTTACAGACTGCGCCGCTGCAGCACCTGGTATTCCAGCGCTTCGGTGTACAGGAGTTGCCGGACCGCCATCAGGATCTGATTGTGGCCATTGCACAGAGAGATGAGCAGCGCGTGCGCACCGCCATTCGCCAGGACATTGAAGAGGGCCTGGGTTCCATTTCCGCCGAAGAGTTAATGCCGACCTGATGTTCAGTTACCTCCATATCGTTTTACATGCGCTCATTCCGCTGGCGATTGCCTGGTTTTTCTTTCGTGACGAATGGAAGAAGGCCGCAGTATTCATGCTGGCCGCGAACCTGGTGGACCTGGACCATTTGCTGGCATCCCCGGTATACGATCCCGATCGCTGCAGTATCAACTTCCACCCGTTGCATACGATGTTCCCCATCTCTTTTTACGGCGCCATGATGTTCCTGCCCTGGAAGCCGGTGCGCTGGCTGGGTATTGGTCTGATTGTCCACATGCTGCTGGATGCGATTGATTGCGGCCTGTGATCTCTCCATTGTCTGTTCTTTCCCTCTGACCGCTCCCTATTTCAACTTCGGGCGCCAATCGACATTTGCTGACTATAGTGTTTCAGGACTCCCGGCACGGAAGGGCCGGGGTGTGACTTGTCGCTAATTGTTGGCCACCGTATAGGGCCGGCGCGTGCATCTGTTGAAGTGGTTGCGCTTTCATGTCGGGTCACACTAGAATGTGATCACATTTTGCGGCGCCAACCTTTTGCCCATACTTTAAAGCGCGCCAGGAAACGGGAGTGAGTTCATGAACAAGCAACAGTTACAACAACATGACCGCGAGCACCTGCTGCACCCTTTTACGGATTTTCACGACTTGGGCCAGCAGGGCACCCGAGTGATCACCCGTGCCGAAGGTGTGTATATCGAGGACATCGATGGCCACAAAATGCTCGATGGTATGTCTGGCCTCTGGTGCTGCAACCTGGGCTACAGTCGCCGGGAAATTACCGAGGCTATCTACGAACAGCTGAATCGGTTGCCGTTCTATAACAGCTTTTTCCAGTGCACCACCGTACCGTCGATTGAGTTGGCGGATTTGCTGGCGGAAGTGACTCCGGCGCATATGAACAATGTGTTCTTCACCGGCTCTGGCAGTGAGGCCAACGATACCAATCTGCGTATTATCCGCCGTTACTGGGACCTGCAAGATCGGCCCGAGAAGCGCATCATCATCTCGCGCAACAATGCATACCATGGTTCTACCATCGGTGGTGCCAGTCTCGGCGGCATGAGCGGCATGCACAAGCAGTTCCAGTCCCTCGACTACATCGAGCACATTCAGCAGCCCTACTGGTTCGGTGAGGGCGGTGACATGTCACCGGATGAATTCGGCGTGTATGCGGCGCGCTGCCTGGACGAAAAAATTCAGGAGCTGGGGCCGGAAAAGGTAGCGGCATTCATTGCCGAGCCGATTCAGGGTGCCGGTGGTGTGATCATTCCACCGGAAACCTACTGGCCGGAAGTGAAAAAGGTACTGGATCAGTACGATATTCTGCTGGTCATGGACGAGGTAATCTTCGGCTTCGGCCGCACCGGTGCCTGGTTCGGATCGGATTACTACGGACTGAAGCCGGATCTGATGACCTTCGCCAAGGCAGTTACCAACGGCTACTTCCCTCTCGGCGGTACCATGGTGAGTGATCGGGTGGCCGAAGTCATCAAATCCAAAGGCGGCGAGTTTACCCACGGTTATACCTATTCGGCGCACCCGGCAGCCTGTATGGCGGGGCTGGCGACACTCAATATCCTGCGGGATGAAAAAATCATCGAAAACGTGCGTGACAACACGGCGCCGTATCTCGCCAAGCGCTGGGCGGAGCTGGCGGACCACCCTATTGTTGGGGAGGCGCGTTCCCTCGGACTCGTCGGTGCGCTGGAGTTGGTCAATGACAAAGCCGGTCGCACGCGCTTTGATGACAAATGCACGGCCGGCGCCGTCTGTCGTGGAATGAGTATCAAGAATGGTCTGGTCATGCGTGCAACCGGCGATACCATGATCATTGCACCACCTTTGATTCTGTCCACCGCGCAAATTGATGAGCTTGTTGAAAAAGCCCGTCGCGCGCTGGATGAAACCGCCAAAGCCATGGCGTAAACTGCGTGATAAAGAACCTGTCTGCGTGTGTTTTCCGCGGACAGGGGAAATGAAATACCTCCATAAGTGAATTGGTTATGGCAGCACAAGAACAATACGAGCCGTCCCAGGAATTGCTTGCAGCGTCTGAAGCCTTTCTTGAAGCGCACCCGAAACTGAAATGGATTGAGGGCTTTGCTTTCGACATCAATGGCATACCCCGGGGCAAATGGCTGCCAGCGGACTCCGCGCACAAACTGCTTGGGGGTGGTTTACAGATGCCGCGTAGTGCCGTCAGCCTGGATATCTGGGGGCGGGATATAGAAGACAGCCCGCTGGTATTCGCCAGCGGCGACAGCGACGGCATTTGCATGCCGGTGTCACCGATTACCATGGCACCCTGGCATCGGGAGCAGACGGCACAACTGCATATGCAGCTGTTTGAAGCGGATGGAACGGTGCTGTTTGCCGACCCTCGCTCCCAGTTGCAGAAAGTGGTCGCACGGTTGGAGCGTCTCGGCTACAAGGCCGTATGTGCTACCGAACTCGAATTTTATCTGCTGAAAGAGGGGGCCGATGAGCTCGGGCACCCACGCCCGGTCAGCGATAACGACTCCGATCTGGTGCCGTCCACCGACGTGTACGATCTTTCCGAACTGGATTCCCAGCGCCACTTCTTCGCCGACGTACGCGCCGCCTGTGAAGCCCAGGATATCCCCGCTGATTCGATTATTTCCGAGTACTCTCCCGGCCAATTCGAAATCAACCTGCTGCACTGCAATGATCCGGTGAAAGTGGCGGATCAGACGCTGTTGTTCAAGCGCCTGCTGAAAGGTGTTGCCCGCAGCCACGGTTTGCGCGTGAGTACCATGGCCAAGCTGTTTGGTGATCTCGCCGGCAACGGCATGCACGTGCACCTGAGCCTGGAAGACAAAGACGGCAATAACGTATTTGACGATGGCAGTGAGGAGGGCACCGATCTGCTGCGCCAGGCCGTGGCCGGCATGATGGCAACAGCCAATGATTCCATGGCCATCTTTGCGCCGCACAGCAACTCCTATCGGCGGTTCCAGGAGAGCAGTCACGCGCCGCTGAATCTGTGCTGGGGATATGACAATCGCACGGTCACCTTCCGTATTCCGGCGGGTGATTCCAATGCCCGGCGGATTGAACACCGTATAGCCGGGGCTGATGTGAATGCCTATCTGGTCCTGGCGGCGATTCTCGCGGGCGTCTGTCACGGCCTTGAAAACCGTCTGCAGCCACCGGAGCCGGTGGAGGGCGACGCTTATCAAATGGAAAGTGAGCATCAATTGATCAACACCTGGAGCGGTGCGCTCGACCAGTTTGAAGAAAGCAAGCTGTGGAAGGAATATTTCGACCCGGAGTTTGTTGATCTGTTTGTGATGTTGAAGCGTCAGGAACAGGCGGAGATCGCCTCGCGGGTGACGGACGTGGAATACGAGAGTTACCTGCAGCGCGTCTGAGGTGCTGCCAGTGAATATTCAGGCGTGGATTGCGACCCGTAATCAACGGCTTTGATGTCAGGGCGACAGGTAGCGGAAAATGCTCTGCTATACCTAAGTACAGACAGCTGTGTGCTCGCGTACACAGTGCGTCGCAAACTCTCCTCCTGAAAGTGTGTTCGAGAAAACTGGCCCGCCTTATGGCGGGCATTTTTTTGGTGCATACGGAATAACGGAAATTTCTTCCCATTTGTCGGGGAATGCTTAGCAAGTACTTGCTGTTTTCCCGAAAACTCCACCTATACTGAAACTAACCGTACGCGCGGGTCACCTTTTGTGCAGTGGCCCCGACGGCCATGGAGCATTTCAGAGTTAAAAGGAGTTACCCATGCGAACCAAGTCCCTTCTTCTTCCGCTGGTGATCGCCGCCGCGGGTGCAGCCTCGCCGGCATTTGCCGATTTCAAAGGCGGAGATTTTATCGTCCGTGTCGGTGCCGCCTATATGGACCCTGATAATGATACAGTCAATAGCGTCCAGGTTGTCGGTATCGAGGACCCTGATGATCCCGATGCACCCGCTATCCCAGTAACTGTTGAGAACTATCTGGACCTGGATGACGACACCACCTGGTTCATTAACGGTACCTACTTCATTGTTGATCACTGGGCGGTACAGCTCGGATACATGGATGGCGCGGATCTGGAAAGCAATCTGGCAACGAGAATTTCCTCTCCCGGTTACGGTGAGTGGACAGCGGCCGGTAGTGTCGGGGATTTTGAAGCCAATATTTCTACCTTCTTCGTCAACTGGTATCCGGTGTGTGTCGAATCCTGGATACAACCGTACATCGGTATTGGCGTTAACTACACCGATCTTGATCAGGAGTTCCTCAGAAAAGCTGCCGATATCGAATATGTCGGACCGGATATGGAGGTGGTCAGAGAGTCCACCGGCCTGATCAATTTGGGAAGCTCCTTCGGTTGGGCCGCCCAGATTGGTGTGGATATGGCGTTTGGACGCAATTCCAGCTGGTTGTTTAATGCATCGGCCATGTATGTTGATGCCGACCCGCGCGTTGAAATCGGTTTTGATGGTTATGAGCCCGTGACAGTGGACAGATTCAGTGTGCGTGTCAATGAAGATGTCGAGTTCGACTCCTGGATTTTCAATTTGGGCGTGGGTTACAAGTTCAGCTTCTGATCTTTGACGATTGCTCCAGATATTTTTGCCCCGGGACAGCCGTCCCGGGGCCTTTGTCTTGGGATTGTTGATCGCAGAGCACTCAGCCATTCAGACTGAACGGTCTCGTCTCTGGTGTGGACGGATTCAGTCTGGCAGTCATTTCCTTGCCGGTGTATTCTTCGCCCTTTTACGGCGCCCGAGCTATTTGCGTTCGCCAAAACAATAATTCTGGGGAATCTATGACCGCCTTGGGCAATCATACAGACGGTCCGACGGCCAGTAACCGGCCATTGAATATCTGCTTACTCGGCTATCGAAGCCATCCCCACTGTGGTGGTCAGGGCATTTACCTGCATTATCTGAGCAAGGCGCTGGTGGAGGCGGGCCACAAGGTCGATGTCATTTCCGGCCAGCCTTATCCGGAGTTGGATCCGCGGGTCCGCCTGATCAAAATACCGGGCCTCAACCTGTACGAACACGAAAATCCCACCCGCGCACTCAAACTCCATCACTTGCTCAGCTGGGCGGATTTCTATGAGTGGTTCGGAAAACTGACTGGGGCATTTGCCGAGCCATATACGTTCGGGCGCAGGGTTGCCCGCTACCTGCGTCGCCACGGTCAAGACTACGACGTGGTGCACGATAATCAGTCACTCTGTTATGGATTGCTGGATATTGAAAAGTCTGGGCTGCCCGTGGTGGCGACTATCCACCATCCGATCACCCGTGACCGCCAGTTAGCTCTGGATGCGGCACCGGACTGGTTTTACCGCTTGTTGGTGCGCCGTTGGCACAGTTTTCTGAATATGCAGATCAAGGTGTCCCGTCGCCTCAAACATATCGTCACCGTATCTTCACAATCGCTGAATGACATCGTCGAGCAATTTGGTGTCGCGCCGTCGCAACTGAAGTTGATTTACAACGGAATCGATACCGGCATTTTTTCTCCCCAGCCGCAGATAGCCGTCAACCCGTTCCAGATCATGACCACCGCTTCCGCGGATCAGCCGCTGAAAGGCTTGCGTTTTCTTCTTCAGGCGATGGCGCTGCTGCGTGGACGCTTTCCCCGGTTGCAACTGCTGGTGGTGGGAAAACTGAAGCAGGGCGGGGGCACTGAACAGCTGCTGCGGGAATTGAAACTGGAAAACGGCGTGCGTTTTGTATCTGGTATTTCCAGCCGTGAAATGGTTGAACACTACGCGTCATCAGCAATGGTTGTGTGCCCCTCTTTATATGAAGGGTTTGGCCTGCCGGCCGGTGAGGCCATGGCGTGTGGTGTACCGCTGATTTCCAGTGATGGTGGCGCGCTGCCGGAAGTGGTTGGTGACGCGGGTATTGTGGTACCTGCGGGAGACAGCGGTGCACTTGCTCGTGCCATCGAGCAACTGTTGTCTGATCCTGCGCTGCGTGCGGAACTGGGAATGGCCGGTCGGCGGAGAATTGAAGAACAGTTTTCATGGCGGGTGGCCGCGGAAAAACTGGTGGCGTATTACCGCGGGATTATTGCCGGTTCGTCCGAACACGGGATCAAACCTGCGGCTGTGGGGAAACATGATTCATTGCCGGCCCGCGATCCCTCCGACAATGCACATATTGCCCGTGATGTGTTTCCCGGCGATGAGCGTGATCGGGGGGAAGCGGCCTGATGATTACCATCAAACCCGAATTGTTGAACCTGAGGGCTGGGCAGCGAGTTCTGGACCTCGGGTGTGGCGAGGGTCGTCACGCCATTCACCTGATGATTACCGATGCGGTGGATGTATTCGCGGTGGATTTGAGTCTGCGGGATATTGCCGTTGCACGCGAGCGCGCGGAATCTTTTTTAACCTCGGGAGAATCTTGCGGTCGCGTGCAGTTCAGCGTAAGTGACGCTTTACAGCTGCCATTCAGCGATGATTTTTTTGATGTGGTTGTCTGTTCAGAGGTGCTTGAACATATTCCGGATTATGAGCGTGTACTGGCGGAGATAACCCGCGTGCTCAAACCCGGCGGGGTTTTCGTGGCTACGGTACCTGCCTATTTCCCCGAGTGGGTGTGCTGGAAGTTATCCGAGGCTTATCACCAGGTTGAGGGTGGGCACATCCGGATTTTCCGCGAGAAACAGTTGCGCCACAGCATTGAACAGCATGGGCATCAGTTTTTTTCCCGACATAAAGCCCATGCATTGCATGCGCCTTACTGGTGGTTGAAGTGCTTTTTTTGGGGGCGCGACGATCAGCCTCTGGTGTCCGCCTACCACCGCATGCTGGTTTGGGATCTGATGCAAAAACCGAAATTGACGCGCTGGGTGGAAAAACTCCTCAATCCCGTATTGGGTAAAAGCATCGCGCTGTACTTCGTGAAACCGAATGTGAAACAGAAGGTAAAACGGGTTGAAAAAGCGGAGAAACCGGAACCCCTTGAGAACACGGTAACGTCGCACGCGCGTTGCCAGCCCGAATCGGAAACCGGGCGTGAGGTGACGGCATGAGTTCGACCACTGCCGCAGCCATCCCCAAACGTATCGAGCAGCCATTGCTTGCCGTGGACTTTGTTCGTCGGAGTGCGGACTACATCCTCTCCCAGCAGCTAGAGAGTGGCTGCATCCCGTGGTTTTCCGGCCATCATGCAGACCCATGGGATCATGTGGAAGCGGCGATGGGGCTCAGTATTGCGGGAGAGTATAGCGCGGCCGAAAAGGCCTACACCTGGCTTGCTTCCGAGCAGCTTGAGGATGGTAGCTGGTGGGCTGCGTATAAGAATGGGGTGGTGGATAACCGCGAGCGTCGCGAAAGTAATTTCGTCGCTTATGTGGCGACGGGGGTCTGGCATCACTTTTTGATCACCGGCGACCGTGTATTTCTTAACGGTTTCTGGCCAATGGTGGAAAAAGCACTGGATTTTGTCGAGGCGTTACAATCTGAATATGGCGATGTTCAGTGGGCGGTGGATGGGCAGGGGGCGCCCATGAGTGATGCGCTGATCACTGGCTGTTCCTCGATCTATAAAAGTTTCGAGTGCGGCATCCTGATGGCGAGAGCCCTGAATAAACCGAAACCCCGTTGGAATATCGCCCGATCAAAATTGGGCCGTGCGCTCAGGGAGATGCCGGAGCGATTTGATCGCACTTGGGAGAGTAAGGCACGCTTTTCCATGGATTGGTTCTATCCGGTACTCACCGGTGTGTTTAAGGGCGCAGATGCAAAGGCGCGTCTACTGGGGAAGTGGGATGAATTTGTGGTGGCCGGACTCGGCTGCCGCTGTGTGAATGATGAACCCTGGGTGACGGTAGCGGAATCCTGTGAGCTGGTCATGGCATTGACGGCGGTGGGCGAGATGGCTAAGGCTGAAGAGCTGTATCGCGGTTTGCACCGCTGGCAAGACGAAGATGGTGGTTATTGGACTGGCTATGTCTATCGTGATGACGCCATCTGGCCAGAGGAAAAAACCACTTGGACCGTTGGCGCCATGCTGCTGGCTGCGGATGCGCTGGCGGGCCTCACGCCCGCGAGCAGCCTGTTTACTCGGGTGGCGCTACTGGATGCGACGCAGGATACCGAGAGTCTTGACCATTTCCACGAGCTCGAATTGAGCGGAAGCCAGCGCTAGCTTATAGATCTCATAAGGCGCCTGACCTCCGTCAGCCGGGTCGGGAAAAATATCGTGAATGGCAAGGTAACCGCCGGGCACGATATGCCGGGTCCAGCAACGGTAATCGGTCATCGCCGCCTGCAGGGAATGGCCGCCGTCAATGAACACCAGGCTCAGTGGAGTGTTCCAGTGCCGCGCCGCCACCGCGGACGATGCCACAACCGGTACAACGAATTCTTCCAGGTCCGCCGCGCGCATGGTGCTGCGGAAGTTGCGGAAACTGTCCATCAGCTGACTGCGTTCGTCAAACAGATCGCGATCGTGATACTCCTCACCGGGCTGGTGTTCCTCGGAGCCCCGGTGATGGTCTACCGCAAACAGTGTGTTGCGCATCAACTTGCAGGCGCTGCCCAGGTAAACGGTGGATTTGCCACAGTAGCTGCCCACTTCCAGGCAGGGCCCGAGATCGCTGGCTTCCGCGGCGAGTCGGTGGAGGGCGGCACCTTCCTGTGGGTCGAGAAAGCCTTTAACACTGTCGATGTCCAGGGGCAGGTCAAGTGAACGTGGTATTTCCATAAGAATTCTTCGGCTGTATTGATCGCATGGGACAGTAGCGGCGGATTGCCGTCATTGCAATGTGCGCCGGGGGCAAATCTGCTGACTAATATTACCCATTTTGAAATCGATAATAATCCGGGCGGCGGTTTCCGCTGCGATGCCAAATAACAACGTAATACTATGTAAAACTACGTGAAACAATGCGAAAAGATCATAGACCATACTGGCTGAAGCGCCTGATGCTGCAATTCCGCAACTGGCGCAGCCGGCATTTCCTGTTCCCCCAGTTCGATGCCATCGGGCGTGAACCGGAAGTGATGCATCCCGCGTCGGTGAAAGTGTTCGGCCGCAATATTCGTCTGGGCAACTTCCCCCACCTGATCTCCACGCCGGACAATTGCATCCGCTTCACCGCCATGGGGCACCGCGGGGGGGATGCAGAAATAACTATCGGGCATTATGTGCTGATTTCCCCCGGGGTGCGTATTTCCGCGGGACAATCCATCAGCATCGGTGACTCCTGCATGCTTGCCGCCAACGTATACATTTCCGATTCCGACTGGCACGGCCTCTACAATCGCACCCGTCCGTTCCGTTGTACGGCGCCGGTAGCGATCGGCAACAATGTCTGGATTGGCGATAGTGCGATTATCTGTAAAGGAGTCACCATCGGTGACAATGCGGTGGTGGGTGCGGGAAGTATCGTGACCCGGAGCGTTCCTGCCAATACCGTGGTCGCCGGCAATCCGGCGCGGGAGATCAAGCAGATCAATCCCCGCCGCCGAATGATTACCCGGGAGGCGCTGTTCGCCGACAGTTTCCGCCAGGCGCACAATCTGGATGAATTGGATAAAATGCTGCTTGCCGGCAATAGCCTGTTGGGGTGGCTGCGGTCTGTGGTGTTGCCGCGGCGTGGGGATTGATTGCCCGGGTGTTTGTCTGGTAGTCAATTTGGATGTCTGATAGCAGGAAGTTTAATAAAAATGAGTAAACAGGGCAGTGTGGTACTGATCGGGATGCCGGGTGCGGGAAAAAGTACGCTTGGAGTATTACTGGCAAAGGAGCTGGCGAAGGATTTTGTGGATACGGATGTACTGATCCAGTTGCGGGAAGACAAAACCCTGCAGGAGATCATGAATGAGAGCGACTACCTGAATCTGCGCCGTATCGAGGGGGAGGTCATTGCCGAGGCGGTACTTCCCAATCATGTCATCGCCACTGGTGGCAGCGCGGTGTACAGCGAAGAGGGCATGCACAATCTGCTGAAATTTGGTCCTGCAGTTTTTCTGAACTGCTCCGCAGATGAATTGCGCCGGCGAATCCACAATTACGAAAGTCGCGGTATCGCCAAGGCGCCGGGCCAGAGTTTTGAGGAATTGTTTGAGGAACGCCAGGCACTGTATCGCCGGTATGCGGATATTGTGGTGAACTGTGATGGGAGGGGGCTTGAGCAGGTATTGGCGAAGGTAGTTCGCGAGTTATCCAGCCACTGAGGTTTTTTCTTCGATTTCACCGGTGGTTTCTTGGTGGTGCCGCCACCGGTATCGACACCTTCGTGAATGGAGCGTGTCTTGCGCGAAGTCTGAAACGCTTATGAAGGTACGAAATTTGAATTGAAGGTTGTGTGCCGGGGATTTGTTTTTGAAAGCGTCGGAAACAGGGATGTTTCCGACGCAGCCTACAGGGATGTATTCATGGCGGTTTCAAAAACAAATCCCCGGAGCTCAACCGCCACAGGACCCAGAACAGAGCTCCCAGAAAACGGAGCTCGGAGTAATAAATCAAAGAGGAAGCTGGGTAGTGTACTTGACCTGCTTCAACGCAAAAGTAGAGTTCACCGAAGCCACATTCGGCAGATGAACCAGCGAGCGCTTCAGCAGTTGCTCATAGTGCTCAACGCTGTCGACCACCACACGCAGAACATAGTCTTTGTCCCCACTGGTGGAGTAACATTCCACAACCTCCTGCACATCCTGAACCGCGGATTCAAAGTTGTTCAGAGAGTCTTCATCGTGGTTGTGAATCGTCACGTAGCAGTATACTGTGACCCCTAAGTCAAGTTTGCGCGGATCAAGGAGAGTCACGCGACCACGAATGATGCCCTCCGCCTCAAGACGCTTGATGCGTCGCCAGCAGGGGGTGTGGGAAAGGCCAACTTTGTCTCCAAGCTCAGCCATGGAATAATCGGCGTTTTCCTGCAGCGCCCGCAGAATCTTGCGGTCGAAATCATCCAGGTCTGTTGAGCGCTTCATATAAACTCCTATCCTACAGTCTTAGTCTTGTTCGAGATGGCTGTCATAATTTTACGTGCAAACCCGTAAATAAAGCAATGTTTCCATGTGCTGAAGGCACTAGTATGGCTCGACCATGCCGTCGTAACTTTCGGTTGCCGCACCATAAGTCGTCTAAACAGGCGCCGAAACCTGCGACGAGTGCCTCGAATCACAATAATTACCGGATGCCGACCGCTGTAGCGGGCGTCCAGCAGAGGAAAGATGTAGGCGTATGAGTGAGCACAACGTGAACACCGAGTCCCAGGCTCCGGCCACCCGAGCGGTTTCTCTCGATGACCGGTATACCATCCGCAAGGGGCGTGTACTGCTCTCCGGCATTCAGGCTCTGGTGCGGCTTCCCATCGACAAAATGCGCATCGACCGTGCCCGCGGTCTCAATACCGCCACCTTTATCTCCGGTTATCGCGGTTCTCCCCTCGGCGGCTACGACCAGCAGCTGAGTCGCGCGAAAAAACTGCTGAGTGAATTCAACATCCGTTTCGTGCCTGGTGTGAACGAAGAACTCGCCGCTACCTCCGTTTGGGGGTCTCAGCAGGTGGGATTGTTCGATGGTGCCCAGGTCGATGGGGTATGTGGAATCTGGTACGGCAAGACGCCGGGCGTAGACCGTTCCTGTGACGCCTTCCGTCACGCCAATGCCGCCGGCTCCTCGCCCAAGGGCGGAGCGCTGATTATCGCTGGTGACGACCACGGTTGTAAGTCTTCCTCCTACCCCGGGCAGTCTGAATTTGCCTTTGTCGACATGCATATCCCGGTGCTGAATCCGGCCACCGTGCAGGAAGTGCTGGACTATGGCCTTTACGGCCTGGAGCTCTCCCGTTTCAGCGGCTGCTGGGTGGCGATGATTACCCTGGCCGAGAATATGGATAGTGCATCGACGGTCGAGGTGGACCCCGATGGCGTTTCGTTTGTCTATCCCGAGATTGAGCGCCCGGAAGGGGGGCTCAATATCCGCAAACAGGACAATCCCCTCGAACAGGAAGAGCGCTTGTGGCGCTACAAGCGCCCGGCGGCGCTGGCGTTTGCCCGCGCCAACCAGCTCAACCGCCTGGTACTCGATAACCCCGATGCCACCCTCGGTATCGTCACTGCCGGCAAGGCCCATCTGGATCTGATGCAGGCGTTCGAGGACATGGGTATTGATGAAGAGCGTGCCCGTGCACTGGGCATCCGCATCCTCAAAGTGGGTATGACCTATCCACTGGACGTACCCGGAATTCAGGAGTTTGCCCGCGGGCTCGACAGCCTGCTGGTGCTCGAAGAAAAACGCAGCCTGATGGAAGTGCAGCTGAAAGAAGAGCTGTATAACGTACATGTGCGTGACCCACATTTCCCGCGCATTCTTGGCAAGGTAGACGAGCACGACAATCCGCTGCTGCCCATGTACGGCGAACTCTCTCCCGCCGTTGTCGCTCAGGTACTGGGTTATCTGCTGGGTGAAGAGCGGCTGCACGAGCGCGCCCGGCACCGCCTGATGCGACTCGACGCACTGGCGGAGCGGATCTCCGCCCAAGCGGGCTCCAGCGTCGCGCGTCTGCCCATGTTCTGTGCCGGCTGTCCTCACAACCGCTCGACCCGCGTGCCGGAAGGTAGCCGTGCGCTGGCGGGTATCGGCTGTCACTACATGGCGCAGTGGCTGGACCGCGAGACCTTCACCTTTACCCAGATGGGAGCCGAGGGCGTCAACTGGATTGGTCAGGCGGCCTTTACCAGCGAACCTCATGTGTTCGTCAATCTCGGTGATGGAACCTACTTCCACTCCGGTATTCTTGCCATTCGCGCCTCAGTGGCCGCGAAGGTGAATATCACCTACAAAATTCTGTACAACGATGCCGTTGCCATGACCGGCGGCCAGCCCCATGACGGCGAACTGCGCCCGGATATGATCTGCCGTCAGGTGCTGGCGGAAGGGGTGAAGAAGGTCGTGCTGGTAATGGATGACACGGAAAAGTACAACCGCGGCACATTCAAGGGTGCATTGAATTTCCCCAGCGAAGTGGAAGTCCGTCACCGCGATCATATGCCTTCCGTGATGAAGGAATTGCGGGATGAACCGGGCTGTACCGTCATCGTCTACGACCAGACCTGTGCCACCGAACTGCGCCGCAAGCGCAAGCGTGGCCTGCTGCCAAAGGCGGAAGGACGCCCGTTTATCAATGAGCTGGTATGTGAGGGCTGTGGCGACTGTGTTACCCAGTCCAGCTGTATCGCGGTGGAGAAAGTGGACACCGCGTTTGGCGACAAGCGCCGGATCAACCAGACCTCGTGTAACCAGGATATGTCCTGTGTGAGCGGTTTCTGTCCGTCTTTCGTCACCGTAAAAGGTGGCAAATTGAACAAGCGCGCCGGTGTCGGCGATGCCCTGTGCCAGGCGGCGGACAAACTCGCGACACCGGAGATGCCGGATCTCTCCGAACCCTTTAATCTGCTGGTAACCGGTGTTGGCGGTACCGGCGTGGTGACCATCGGCGCACTGCTGGCAATGGCGGCGCACATTGAGGGCCGCGCCTGCAGCACCCTGGATCAGACCGGCCTTGCGCAGAAGGGCGGAGCGGTTTACTCCCACGTACGTTTTGCCGAGCGCCCAGAGGCTCTGCAGGCGGTGCGCATTTCCGATGGCCGCGCAAATGCGCTGATGGCCTGTGACCTGATTGCCGCCGGCAATCTGTCGGCGAGTCTTGCCAAACTTGATGAAACCCTGAGTCGAGCGGTGGTGAATACCCACCTGAGCCCGACCGCAGCCTCGGTACTGGGTCGAGAAGATATTCATTCGCCTCAGGCGGTACTCGATACCATCAAAGACGCGGTGCTCGAACTGGATGTGGTCGAGGGGCACACCCTCACCAAAGCGGCTCTCGGCGATACCCTGGCGGCAAATATTTTTATGCTCGGCTTTGCCTGGCAGAAAGGCCTGATTCCCCTCGGCCTCTCCTCCATTCAGCAGGCCATTGAACTGAATGGCGTGGCCGTGGAAGGAAACCTGCAGGGGTTTGCCGCAGGTCGTCTCGCGGCCGCCGACAGGCCGGCGCTGGATCACCTTTTGGCCAAGCGCGAAGAAAAATCGCTGCCCCAGGGACTTGAAGATATTGTGGCGCACCGGATGGCGCATCTCACCGGTTATCAGAATGTCGCGTTGGCGCGCTGTTACCGCACCCTGGTCGACCGGGTGAAAGCGGCGGAAATCCTGAAAGTGCCGGGCAGTGAAGCACTGGCGGAAGTGGTGGCGAGAAACTATGCCAAACTGCTTGCTTACAAGGATGAGTACGAGGTGGCCCGTTTATACAGCGATGGGCGCTTTGTGGAATCGCTGCGGGAGAATTTTGCTGGAGACTTCGAGCTGGAATTCAACCTTGCACCGCCGCTATTGAGTCGCTTTGATAAGAACCTCGGGCGTCCGCGTAAGATGAAGTTTGGTGGCTGGATGCACCGCGCATTTGGTGTGTTGGCAAAGTTCCGCTTTCTGCGCGGTTCCGCGCTGGATATTTTCGGGTATACCGCTGAGCGCAAAATGGAGCGCGCCCTGATCGCCGAATACGAAAAACTGACCAACGAAGTGATTGGCAAACTCAATGCGGAAAACCACGCTGCCGCGCTGGAGCTACTTTCCTATCCCGACATGATTCGCGGCTACGGGCTGATCAAGGAAGCGAACGTTGAGAAAGCAAATCAGCTGAAACTGCTGTCGCTGCAGCGTTTCTATAACCCCATGGCGGGTGTGAAGGATGCGACGACCCCGGTGGAAGTGTTTGATCCAGCCAAAGCGCAACAAGTGGGGTAGGGTGCCGACATTCTGTGGGTAATACAGCGGCTCAACGCTACTGTTTCCCTCGGCAAATAAAAATGGCGAGCTCAGCTCGCCATTTTTATTTGCGCTTGCTGTGGCTTTACCAGCCGATCTGTGCCCGCAGCCCCAATTGGTCGGTGCCATCTCCGGTGAAATCATCGTCACCCATGGTGTAGTTCAGCATAAAGCGGACATTGCGGTTGGCATAGAAATTCAGGCCGATGATCGTACTGCTGGCCTGCAGGTGTTCGAAATCCCGGTTTTCCATGGTGTCGTAACGGAAGGTCAACTCCCAGGCGCCTCCCCACAGCCCATCTCCACTGGGTTTAGCAGAGCTGAAGGCACCGCGTTTTTTGCTGTAGGTCTTGTGTTCACCGGTCAACATCCAGCTGCCCTGTATGTACCAGGTGTGGATGGTCTGGTCCCCAATGAAGCAGCCAAATTGCGGATCGCAGAAGAAGGGGGCCGGCGCACCGAATTCATCCTCAAACCCTGCTTCCGACAGGTAATAGTCTCCCTCGAAGCTGCCAATCGCATACTCTCCCTGTAGATACAGTGGGCCGTAACTGCCGGCGAGCTCCAGCGCTGCGGTAGCAACGTCCCCCCCCAGATCACCGGGCGTGAGAGCCATCAGCTGAGATGGGCCGCGGCGACCGGCATAGTCGGCTTCCGCAAGCAGGTCGCTGGAATTCTGGTTGGCGTTTTCATAACTGATCGAGGTGCCCAGGTGCAGGGTCTCGTGATCGGTGTTGATCGGGGCCCATGACAGGCGACCCGCGGCGCCCACACCTTCATTGCGGGGTGTAGCCGCGTCGCGCAGGTTGAATGCCATCATCCCCAGGGTGAAGCAGTCCAGCACGCCGGTCCAGCCAATACCCTGCTGGAACTGATTGCCGTCGTACAGGCCTGTGGCGCTGGAGAAGGGGCGTTCCAGCATGGTGAGTTCATTGGAGCTGGTCATCTCCGCCATGGAGCGAAACGGTTTGAACTGGCCAATACGCACTTCGCCATTGAGGAACGTGTGGGCGAGGTATACGTCGCGGAAGCCATTCAGGGTGCTGCCGCCGGCGAAGTCCTGTTCGAGTACATAGCTCCAATCGTAAATATTGCCCTTAAGGGTGATGCGCGCGCGACGGAATTCCGTGGTGCTGATGGCGTCTTCAAGATCGTTGTCGAAAAGATAGGTATCGAAATGGATCCTGCCGCCGAGGGATGCGGAAAAGTTTCCGTCTTCTGAGGTGATTTCCAGATTGCCCTTGGTTTCTGCCTGGTCGGCTGCGGCGGTCCCTGTCAGTAGACCGGTTATGGCTGCGGCCATCAGGCTTTTGTAAAGACAGTGCATATGCTAGATCCTGTATCCGGGGGTGTTTCATTGGCGGCGAATACTAGCAGTTCCAATCCTTCGTCAAAAATCAGAAGCATATTTGCAATATTTCGTTGTCAAAAAATGACATGTCTCTGATTACCCACGGTTGTAACAGTGTGAGATAAGCGGTATGGCGTGATTGGTGTTACCAGTGTATCTGGGCACGCATGGCGAGTTGGATGGTGTCGTCTCCGGTAAATGCATCTTCACCAAACGTCAGATTCAGCATAAAACGCACATTGGAATTTGCGTAATAGTTGAGGCCGAAAATGGCACTGCTGGCTTCAAGTCCTGCAATTTCCTTATTTTTGGCGGTGTCATAGCGCAACACCAGTTCCCAGGCGCCGTCCAGCCAACCGTTCCCGTTGGGTATAGACTCTTTGAATCCCCCTTTTTTTGATCACAGGGTTTGTGTTCGCCGCTCAGTATCCAGCTTCCCTGGATGTACCAGGTGTGCGGATTCTGGTCGTCGGTATGGTGGCAATTCCCGCACAGACCGTGGTGAGGCTGATGCGCACCGCGATAGGCGCTACCTTCGCGAAGCGGTCTTCCCTGACCATGCTGATTCTCCAGCCTGACCAATGGTCATCTGTGTATGGCCACGATCCGGTGGCGTGCCCCGTCAGTTTAGTTCCTGCGGTGGAGGAGGGGTCAGATCCGCCGAATGGTGAATCCGGCTGAGTTCAGGTGGGTGATGACGGATTTTTCACCTACCAGATGGCCCGCGCCAACGACGACAAACAATGTTTTGTGCTGCTGGCTGAAGGACTGGACTTTTTTTGCCATCTCGCGGTTGCGTTGATAGAACAGCCGCTCGTGCAGTTGTTCCAGCTCCGGGTGCTCGTCGATACCCTCGCGAAATACCAGGTCGTAGAGTGCCTGTTCATCGCCGTCTTTCCAGGCGGACGTCATGCGCGGTACAAACCGGTCCATTTCCTCCAGCTGGTCCAAAGTCTGTTGCAGATACAGTTCCGGTTTTTCCAGACTGTTCAGCAGCTGAAGCTGCTGCATGACACTTTCCAATTCCAGGATGGGTTTACTGCGCTGGTGCGCCTGAAGCAGAAAGTGACGGTCGATACCGGCGTTAGGGTCGAGACCGCGAGCCTGCATTTCCACCAGGCTCAGTGTGATCATGGCGATGGCTGGACGCATCCGGTTGAAATGGGGTTCCGGAATCTGGCGCTTCTGAAGCCATGTGCGCAGGGCACTATACACGGCGGGAGATATATGATTTTTCAATTGGTCGCCTGGCGGGTAAAAAGATTCCTGCATTATTTGTTGTTGCAGCCGGGGGTCGGATTCCATGGCGACTACGTCCGCCTCGATTACCAGTGCATCGCTGTCCGCATAGGCATCGCGGATACTCTCCCGGAGCGGGTAGAAGCTCTGGTCGGCGAGATGGATTGAACCCAGAAGATAAACCGTTCTTTCCCCCTTTGTGGCGAGAAACATGAGGCCCCGGTCGTCGGCTGCAGAGACGTGGGAGGCTATCAGGACCAAAAACAGCGAGAGCAGCCATAGATGGCGGCTGAAGATTTTGGGATGGCGGGGCAGGAAAGCGGACTTGCGGGCTTTACTGAAGAGTTCCATATGGCGTTCCTCGGGTTTCCGGTGGGAAAATTCTACCGGATTCCGCGCGGCTTGTGATTTATGTCGCCGTTACGAAAATTGTGCGCCGTGGCGTAGATTTCAGCGGTACAATCATGGCACCGCTACGCGCCGGAATACCGGTGTTCGGGAGGACGTCTTCTCGATGGTTTCCGGTGCCTGCTCCACAGTAAAAATGACCTTGTGTGGAACGACGGGCGGGTGGTATGAGTGGTTGTTAAATTGTGGAATGGAGTTTGCTCGGCTATGCGCATTGTACAACTGGTGCCCTCTCTGGAAGGCGGGGAGCTGGCGCAAGAAGCGCTGGAGTTCGCCCAGGAGCTCGCCAGACAGGGGCATGAATCCATCGTGATTTCCGCGGGTGGGTCCCTGGTGTCTCGCCTGACATTGCACAACTGCCAGCACCACGAGCTACCCGTCGACCACAAGCGTTTTTTTAATGCCCGTCTCCACGGCAAGTTGCGCCGGTTGCTGGAAACCTTGCACGTGGACATCCTGTTGGCCCGCGACGCGCTGTGCAGTTGGCATGGCTGGAAGGTCTGGCAGTCCATGCCGGAGGTGACGCGTCCACGTTTTGTTACCGTATTGCATACCCTGCCAGCAGGTGGTCTCCTTCGCGGGCGAACGAGCACTGCACTGGTACGCGGTGAGCTGGTATTGGCTTCTTCTCAGGCTCTGGCGCGAGACCTACGGCAGCGCCACGGGGCGGTCTTTGATACGTTGCACACAACTTCTGTGGGCGATGGGGCAGCGGAAAACCCGGGGCTGCGGGTGCATTATCGCGGGGTGAACATCCGCGAGCTGGATCGGCGTGCGCCGGTATCCGGCCACTGGCACCAGAAGTTGCTCAATCAGTTTCCACAACTGGAAGGGCGCAACTGGTTGCTGTTACCTGCGCCGATCGCGCCGGGGAATGGCCAGGAGCGCTTTCTGGAATTGTTAGCGGCACTGAAACAGGTGCGCCCGGATGCCTTTGGACTGATCGTTGGCGAGGTCGCGGCGGGGCACGAAAAGTTTGCCCGCAATCTCGAGCATCGTGCGGAGGCGATGGGGCTTGCTGAACACGTGCTGTTTCTTGGCGCCCGCCGGGATATGCGCGAACTCTATGCGAGTGCTCGGGTAACTCTGGATCTGGCGGACAACCCGGCAGCCACGGGCCGTATCGTGACCGAATCGCTGGCGATGGGCTGCCCGGCGGTGGCGCTCGCGGGTACCGGTGTTGAGTTGTTGCAGCAATGTTTCCCGCAGGGGGTATTACCGGATTGTGGGAGTAAGAATGGCGCCGCACAGTTGGCCCAGCTTACCGACACCTGTATGTCCATCCTGGACAATCCACTCAATGTAAATTTCACCGGCTTCAGCCTGGCGGAAACCACGGCACAGGCCGTGAGCTGGTTCCGATTGCTGCGTGAAGAGCGCGTAGCCAACGATGGGCCAGATGTCGTTGAGACGGCTTGATTCACCTCTGTGTCGTCAGGCAATCAAATCGCTGTAAACCTGCCATGTGGCCTGCGCCATGGAATCCAGCGTGAATTCCTCCTGCGCGCGGGCAAACAGTGGAGCGAAATCCGCGTTCAGTGTCGTGCTCTTTAATGCTTCGTGTATTTTTTCTGCGATAGGGGTGGGTTCGATCTCGTGCAGCAGGTATTCCTTCGGCAAGTAGTCGATCACATTTCCGCTCGCGCCGGCGATCACCGGGGTGCCGTGCAGTAGGGCTTCCAGCAGTGTGTAGGGGGTGCCCTCGGCCGCCGCCGGGATAATCACCAGATCCGCGGCCTGGATGAAATTTGCCACTGCATTGTTCCCCGCAAAAAAGACCACCCGCGCTTCCAGTTGCAGACTGTTGACCTGCTGTTGCAGAGCTTCTTTCTCCGGTCCATCACCCAGTACCATCAAGCGGACACCCGGCAACAGGGGCAGGGCCGCAATCAGTTTATCTACGCAGCGCGCCTTGATCAGGCGACTCGCCACCAGCAGGGTTGGTTCATCGCACGGGGGTAGTCCCAGCAGAGGGGCATTGGCCGCGGGCGCCGACCATTCAACTCCGTTGGGAATAATGGTCCACTCCAGTTTGGAATTTGCGACGGTATTGTGGCTGATGGCGATACGCGCATCGAATGCGCTGGCGAGCTTGTCCCGCGGGTGTCGCACGTTGTGTCGGGTGATGACCTGGCGGGTCTCCGTGTAGGGTTGAACGGCGGCCATCAGCTGTGCGGATTTTGAACCGTGCCCGTGCACGATCTGGTAGCCGCCCTTGCGGATCAGGCTGGCAAGGCGCCATACCAGATTGGGATGATGGCGGCTGCGGTCGGTGTTGAGTGGAATGAACTGAATACGTTCATCCAGCGTCGGTAGATATCTGGGGTGGGCGATAACGGCGACGTGGGCATCGGTATTACGTGCCTGCCAGCGCGACAGATCGGCAACGTGTTTTTCCAGGCCTCCGTGCTCGCGGCTGGCGATCAGGTGGCAGATGGTGTGAATCATGCGGCTACAGGTCCGGTATCTTCCACGCGCCGCGATGTTGCTTACCGCGGTGATTGTTATTGCGGTTGGGCAGGTTACCGGGATTGGCCGGTACAGCTACGGCGTCATACAGTCAGCCAAGTCTGGCTGTTCAAGGAGGACGCTATTGTCATCGTTCTGTATGACAGGAATCTTATTGAAACATGACTGTTTTATTGCGCGGAACGTCGAGTACGCGCATCAAAATTTCTTGTGCCAGTTCAGGGATGCGAAATCGAATCCGGGGTTGGGGGTGTTGGTGTAGCCATTGGAAAAGTGGCTGTAGCGCAAAGACAGGGAGTCGCCGTTTTGCAGGGTGTAGCCAGCGGCGAAATGGAGCGAGAAATTCAGATTGGTAGAGAGGTCGATCTGACCAAAGCTGCGCTCGTCGAGGTAGGCCGCACCAACGCCCGCTTCGCCGAAAAATCCCTCGGCCTCCGGGCGGGGATACCAGCGCACCACGGGTTTCAATTCCCAGATCTGTTGCTTCTGGTCCTTGCCGCGGTAGTCGTGCCACATATAGCTGTAGCTCACCTGGGCCCACCACTGGAAGTGGTGATTGCCCGGATAGTCGTAAAACATGTAGGACCAGTTGGCGCCCACCATGTTGGAGCCGGCAATGGATTTTTGCTGGATCAGCGCATCCCCGAGCCCTTTGCCGCCGCTCAGGATGAGCTCCTGGGAACCCTCCATCCCGCCCCCTTTTGACGGTGTCTGCGCATGCACATGGACAGCGGTCAGCACGGGGACACAAAGAACACATATCCAGAGGAATCGAAGTCGTGTGAGTACGCCTGATGGGGAGCGGGACATGGTGCTGTTGCCAGTTGATTCGCCAGTTATTGCTTTTAAACACCGGGCCTCACGAAGAGACCGGTCTCTGCAAGGTTAGCCGTTATCGGGGTGATCGCAAGCGGCACACCCTGAGGGTGTGCCGTGATTGTGGGAGTGAATGAGTGTCAACGCCACTGCCGCTTCAGTTGACGCAGGGCGTCCGAATGCAGTTGGCGTGCCCGCTCCTGGCTGAGACCGAGCTGCTCGCCGATCACCCGGAAAGAGCAGTCCCGATCCGAGATCAGACCGTAGCGCAGGCTCAGGACCGTTCGCTGGCGCGGCGGTAACTTGGCCACGGCATCCCGCAGTCGCTGCGCCAGCTCCTGGCTGGAGACGAGCTCGTCGGTGTTGAACATTTCGTTGGCCGGTGCATAGTCGATCCGCGTGCTGTTCTGGTCATCGGAGATGGGGTCGTCCAGAGAGCTGGTCGGGCCGGGAAGTTTCAGGAGACTTTGCACCCGCTCCAGTTCAAGGCCACTCTGTTTGGCGATGTTCTCGTCCGAGGCCGGTAAGCCTTCCGAGCGCACCTGATTGATGGCCCGATAGATATTGCGCAAATCATCCTGCACATTGGCGGGCTGACGCACCAGGTCGTCGTTGCGCCGCAGGGTTAGTTGGATTTCCTGCTGGATCCACCAGTAGGCATAGGTGGAGAAGCGATAGCCCATCTGTGGCTTGAAGCGTTCAATGGCCTTCATCAGCCCCACGTTACCTTCCTGAATTAGGTCGATGAATGGCACAGAGGGGTTGCGGAAACGCTTGGCAATGGCGATGACCAGGCGAAGATTGCACTGAATCAGCTTTTTACGCTGTTCCCTGAAGCGCTTCATCAGGTTTTGCAGGTTACTGCGGTCGCGCTGGGAGATTTTTTCACCACCGAGCAGTGCTTCCGCCCTGGCGATGATCAGCCCGTGATCGTAGGCGCCGGTACTGCCTCGCTGCTCCACACCTTCACTGCGCAGTTCCACCAGGTCGGTACCGCGTTTTTGCAGCAGGGCGATGATTTTGTCTTCCAGCTCCCGCAGCAGGCAGGTTGTCGTGTGCTCCTCTTCCGGGGTCAGTAGATCCAGGCGATACAGATGCTTGAGGTAGTTCTGCATCGGCGTGCCGACACTGTCCCCCAGAGAGTCATCGGATGTGGAATCCTCTTCGATTGCGTCCTGGGACGTTTGCATGGATTGTTCAGGGTCTTCCTGATGGAAGTCATCCCCGGTGAGGTTGTTGCTATTTTCCTTCAGCCATTCATCATCCCTTGAGTCGATGTTTACTCGGGACAAAAGTCTGAACCTTATGCTGGGGCAGCGCGGAGCAACCTTCTCGACCATTCTGCCTGCCGTAAAATCACCGGCGTCATCCTTTCGCAGGATTGCGGTATGGCGCATAAATCGCCATGCGAACAAATTGACTATAGATGATGCCTGAACGGTGTACCGAAGAAAGACCGACTCGCGGGTCTTGGTGGCGGAAAACGCAGGAATAAGGCGGTGTGAAGAACAGAAAGGCGTAAACAGCCTGTGCCGTTATTGCTGTGGGGAATGAGCAATAACGGCGCCGCTACTTACTGAATTCGTTTGACGCGAAGGGAGCGCCCGCCGGTTACCTTGCGCATAAAAAAGGAGCCGAACACGCCGCGTTCGACGGCGACCTGTTCCCCCCCCCGCCAGATGGCTCGGCTACTGCTCTCCACCTGCTGCCATACCTGGCCATTATCCAGAGTGAAGGTGTATTTCCCGAATGCACCTTGCTCGGCACTGGCAATAGTGGCGGTGATGGATTCCGGTGCGTCTTCGACCACCTGTCTCTGTTCCTGGCCGAACTGCTGCTCCGCGTGCTGTCGCAGATTGCCGGTTATCTGGTCATAGCAGGCGAGGCGCTTGCCGTCGTCGCTGAACTGGCCGCACTGCTGCAACTGCGTTTGCAGGGATTCCGCGGCCGTGCCGGGAAGGGCCAGCAGCAGTGTGGTGCACAGGGAAATGAAGAGAGCGGCAAATCGGGTGTGGATTATTTTTTCCATATTGTCAGTTCCGATCGTTGAGTGCGGGACATTCTGCCCCACCGCGGGGTGATGGACAATTCAAACTGAGCCACCTGTCACGTTTCCGCTGCGGAGGCCGTGGAACAATGGTGCCACAGGCAAGAATAACCATAAGTCAACATACTCAGGGGTTGGAAATGAAAAAACTGGTACTTCCCGCGCTCGTTATCGCCGCCATCGGCGGCTATTTCTACTACACCAATCTGGATGTTCCCGCGCAAGCGGTTACGGCGGAAGAGGTCATGGTTGAAGACGTGAAAGCGGCCATGGCTGAGGCGAAGGCCTCTGGCGCCGACATCAAGCCCGCAGGTGAGGATGTGCTCGCTGCCGCGGACGGCGATGTCTTCGCGGATGTGCCGGAGGCCATGGATCATGTGCTGGACGAATCATCAGAATCCGTTGAAGGTGGTATGGAGACGATGGCGGATACCGCGGAGGATGTCGATCACGCGCACGAGTGATACCTCCCGTTTACCGGCTCATTTTCAGGCAAAAAAACACCCGGGCTTCCCGGGTGTTTTTTTGTATGGACGGAGGTGGCGTAGCGACTGGTATCAATTGAATTTTTCAGCCGGGTTATTTCTCTTGCTCGAGGTTTTGAAGTGCCAGTCGCAGAAAACCGTCGGCATTGTTCAGCGCCGCTTCCGCCTCGCCGCGATCGAGGCCACTCAGAATCATCATGATCGCGAGCTTGGCATTGTGGCCGCATTGATTGAGTATTCGCTCCGCTTCATCCGGCGGTGCTCCGGTGGCTTCCATCACGATGCGTCGGGTTCGGTCCACCAGCTTCTGATTTGTTGCTTTCACGTCCACCATCAGGTTGTAGAAGCTTTTGCCGCTGCGGATCATGCTGGCCGTTGTGATCATGTTCAGTACCAGCTTCTGTGCGGTGCCGGCCTTCATGCGGGTGGAACCGGTAAGCACTTCCGGACCGACTTCCGGGAGAATGGCAATATCCGCTTCTTTCGCAATTGTCGCTGATTTGTTGCAGGCCAGGGCGACAGTGGTGCAGCCGGTTTCACGGGCGTAGCGCAGCCCCCCGGTCACATAGGGTGTGCGACCACTGGCGGCGATGCCGACCACCACGTCTTTGGGGTTGAGGTTGATATTCCGAAGATCCTGCGCGCCCAGTTCCGGGTTGTCTTCCGCACCTTCCTGCGCCCGGTGTATCGCATCTTCGCCGCCTGCCATCAGGGGGACAACCATGCCTTCCGGTACGCCGTAGGTCGGCGGGCACTCCACCGCATCCAGCAGGCCAATACGCCCGCTGGTACCCGCACCCATATAGACCAGGCGCCCGCCGGAGCGGAATGCTTCCACAACCGCATCGACCGCCAGGGCCACTTCCGGCAGAACCTGGCGAACCACGCCGGGCACCGTGCTGTCGGCGTTGTTGATTTTTTCCAGTATTCCGAGAGTGGGTAGAAGATCGATATCCAGCGTGTCCGGATTGCGCGACTCGCTGGCAAGAGATCCAAGTTCGCTTGCAAGTGTTCTTTTCATATCCCCCTCAGTTCGGCGCACTTTTATTTTCACGGGTACAACGGGTCTGTGTGGCCGTTTGGGACCATGTTCATGGCGGTGTGAATCTGGTGGGCGATGTCTGTGCATGGCTGAAGTGTAATCAGGCCAGTTGACGGGCACCAGCGGGACGTCGAGAAATGAGTGGGTGACGGTCAATTTGGAGAGAGGTTATGCTCTCGGGGAATTAAAAAAAGTTGGGTTGTAATCAATGAATCTGAATCAGATCACCTTGCCGGTGCGGGATATACCTGCCGCTGCGGAATTTTATCGCCGCCTGGGGTTTTTACAGATTGTGGATACACCGCACTATGCGCGTTTCGAGTGTCCGCAGGGAAGTAGCAGTTTTTCGCTGTCGCTGGAAGAAGGGGCGTATTGCAACGGTGCGGTGATCTATTTCGAATGCGAGGATCTGGATGGCCGGGTAGAAAGACTGCGGGAAAAGGGCGTTGAGTTTGCGCAGTTGCCACAGGATATGCGTTGGCTGTGGCGCGAAGCCGTGTTGTACGACCCCAGCGGTAACAAAATCAAACTGTATCGGGCGGGAGAAAACCGGCTCAACCCGCCGTGGCGGGTCGAGATTTCAGATACGGCGGATTAGCTCTGCGCGTTGAATTGTTTGCCGTTGACGCCGATGCTGTCGTCACCCATCAGGTACAGGTAGGTGGGCATGATGTCTTCCGGTGTGGTAACGGACTGAGGGTCTTCCGCCGGGTAGGCGGCCGCACGCATATTGGTGCGGGTGGCACCGGGATTGATACTGTTGACGCGAATGTTCGATACGCCGTCCACTTCATCCGCCAGCACCTGCATCATGCCTTCGGTGGCAAATTTTGATACGGAATAGGCGCCCCAGTAGGCGCGGCCTTTGAGGCCGACACCGGAGCCGGTAAATATCACGGATGCTGCTTTCGATTCTTCCAGCAGCGGCAACATGGCCCTGGTGAGACCGAAGGCCGCATTCACATTCACCTGCATGACCTGTTGCCACACCGAATAGTGGTAGTTGGCCATGGGGGTGCGTTGACCGAGCAGGCTCGCGTTGTGCAGCAGTCCGTCGAGACGACCGAACTCCTGCTCCACCCCCTGAGCGAGAAATTCCAGCTCTTCCCACTTCACCCCGGACAGATCCACCGGCAGTATCGCCGGCTTTGCGCCGCCGGCGGCTTCGATTTCGTCATACACCGCTTCTAGTTTCGGTATCGTCCGGCCCAGCAGAATCACCGTGGCGCCATGGGCGGCATAGGTTTTTGCGGCAACGCGGCCAATGCCATCGCCGGCACCGGTAACGAGGATGATTTTGTCGTTCAGCAGGTCCGCTCGGGCCTGGTAATTAGTGACGATTTCTGACATCGGGAATCCGGCTCGTAAATTGGTTTCAATCGCACGCAGCAATCATTTGTTGAGGTAGTGCTGTTGCAGCAGTGGCCAGATTTCGCTGGCGTCGTGAATCAGGTGGTCCGCGTTCCAGTTTTCCGGATCGTCGTCGCTGTCGATGTAGCCGTAGCTGCAGGCAATGGTGGGCATACCGGCGGCGCGCCCGGCCGCGATATCGCGCTCGTGATCTCCGACGTATATGGCTTCCGCGGGTTGGCAGCCAATGCGGCTGCAGGCGAGCAGGATCGGCTCCGGGTCCGGTTTGCGGTTGGTGACGTCGTCCGGGCAGATCACCGCACCGGGTGTAGGCAGATGCGCGAAGGCCTGCAGCAGTGGAATGGTGTAGGCCGAGGGTTTGTTGGTAACCACGCCCCAGGCGATGTCATTTTCCGCCAGCTGGTTTAGCAGTCGCTCGATACCCGGAAAGGGCACGGTGTGCTTTGCCAGGTGCATCAGGTACAGGTCCAGCAGGCGCTGGCGCAGGTCGCTGAACCCGGTTTCGCCCTCGTCGACACCGAAGCCGAGGCGCACCATGGCGCGCGCGCCGTTGGAGACCACTTCGCGGATGGTGGCGTCGGCCAGTGGTGGCAAGTGTTCCTGTTGGCGCAGCTGGTTGAGAACCACCACAAAGTCCGGGGCGGTGTCGAACAGGGTGCCGTCAAGGTCGAAGAGTACAGCTTTCATTTCCGGGTACTTCTGCTTTTATTCTGCGGGGCGGATGGTGTGCATCAGATAGTTGACGTCTACGTCCCTCGGGTTGAGTTTGTATTGCTTGGTGAGGGGATTGTAGGTCATACCGCTGATGTCGCGGGTTTGCAGGCCGGCCTCCCGCACCCAGCGCCCGAGTTCTGACGGGCGGATGAATTTGCCGTACTCGTGGGTGCCTTTGGGCAGCATACGCAGGACATACTCGGCGCCGACGACGGCGAAGAGCCAGCCTTTGGGCGTGCGGTTGATGGTGGAGAAGAAAATGTGGCCGCCGGGTTTGACCAGCCTGGCGCAGGCGCGAATCACGGAAGCTGGATCGGGTACATGTTCGAGCATTTCCAGGCAGGTGACGATGTCGTAGCTGGCCGGTGCCGCCTCGGCGAGTTCTTCCACGGGGATGCGCTGATAGTCGATCTGCACGCCGGACTCCAGCGCGTGCAGTCTGGCCACATTCAGCGGCGCTTCCCCCATGTCGATACCGGTGACATCAGCGCCGCGCTGGGCCATGGCTTCGGTGAGGATGCCGCCGCCACAGCCGACGTCGAGGAGCTTTTTGCCGGCGACGGGGGCGCGCTGGTCGATGTAGTTGGCGCGCAGGGGGTTGATCTGGTGCAGGGGTTTGAATTCCCCATGCTGGTCCCACCAGCGGCTGGCCAGCTGTTCAAATTTGGCGATTTCCGCCGGATCTACGTTGATCATCAGTAATCGACTGCCTGGTTCATGCGACCCGCGATTCTATCACGCCAACTCCGGGCCCGTTGTTTCAGTTCTTCTTGGTTGAGTGTGGTCAGTTTCCGATCTTTCAGTAGCTGCTTGCCGGCTACCCACACATTGCGCACATGGTGGCCGTTGGCGGTGTAGATCAGCTGTGAAAGCGGGTCGTGCAGGGGTTGTTGCTCCAGTTCACTCAGATCAATAGCGCACAGATCCGCGGCCTTGCCCACTTCGATACTGCCGGTGATCTCGTCGATGCCGAGCGCCCGGGCGCCGTGAATGGTGGCCATGGCGAGGGCTTGGTGGGCCGGTACCGCGTTGGCATTGCCGGAGATCGCTTTGGCGAGCAGGGCAGCGGTGTTGGTTTCCAGCAGCATGTCGAGGCAGTTATTGCTGGCGGCGCCGTCGGTACCAAGGGCGACGTTGACGCCCGCCTCCAGCAGTCTCGCAACTGGACTGAAGCCGGAGGCGAGCTTCAGGTTGGAACGGGGGCAGTGAGCGATATGGGCGCCGGTGTTCCGGATCAGGGCAATGTCGCTGTCGTCGAGTGCGGTCATATG
This sequence comes from Microbulbifer pacificus, assembly GCF_002959965.1. Classification (NCBI taxonomy): domain Bacteria; kingdom Pseudomonadati; phylum Pseudomonadota; class Gammaproteobacteria; order Cellvibrionales; family Microbulbiferaceae; genus Microbulbifer; species Microbulbifer pacificus. The sequence continues at coordinate 1,428,223 of NZ_PREV01000027.1, read as the reverse complement.
AACGCAGAGCATTTGTGGCGATAGCAGGCCGAGCTGGTGCAGGCGCTGGGTAGGCCGCAGGCCGGTGTCCTTGATGGCTTTTTCCACTTCACCCGCGGTTTCGTGCAGGTGCATTTGTACTTGCATCTGCAGTTCGTTGGCGTAGATGGCGATTTTCTTCAGGGTTTCGTCACCCACGGTATAGGGCGCGTGGGGGGCGAAGGCGAGGCCGATACGGCTGTGGGAGCGGTAGTCATCTCTGAGCGCGAGGCCTTTTTCGATGGCTTCATCGCTGTTTCTGGACCAGGCGTTGGGGAAGTCGATGACCGGGAAGGCGATCTGGGCGCGTATGCCCGCTTCGCGCGCGGCCGCGGCGGTGGCTTCGGGGAAGAAGTACTGGTCGGAGAAGGTGGTGGTGCCGCTTCGCAGCATTTCGGCAATGGCAAGGCGGGTGCCATCGGCAACGAACTCCGGGCTTACCCACTGTTGTTCCGCGGGCCAGATATGTTTTTCCAGCCAGGTGATCAGCGGGTAGTCATCGGCAAAGCCCCGCAGCAGGCTCATGGCGGCGTGATTGTGGGTGTTGATCAAGCCTGGGATCAGAACCTGGTTTTGGAGCAGGTGCTCCTCCCGGGCATCGAAGCGATTGCGCGCTTCCGCGCTGGGAAGTATGGCTGTAATTGCGCCATCGGTAATGGCCAGCGAGCAGTCTTCATATACGCGCTTCTCCGGTACCACCGGAATGATCCAGCGGGCGTGGATCAGCGTATCAACTGCCTGTTTTTTGTTCATCTTTTCCGTTTGTTTGCGATTGCTTGGCGTAGCCATTGTGTGTTTTTTGTTCCGGGGCAAAGCCGCAAACTTTAGCGGCGCAGGCGAGCATGAACAAGTGTGTGAGAGTCGTCCTACATGGAGTCAGTTGTGGTAGAATCGCCCGCTTGATCGGGGTCCGTGACCAGCTGGCCCCACCAGTTTCCCAGCCTGTTGCTGTATTCGCCCAGAGAAAGGTGCGGGTGACAGGCGGAGTGGGGGCCTGCCCCGCGGGCGGCGTTAACGATAAGGAATGCCTGAAAATATGGGCGAATTAGCCAAAGAAATTTCTCCGATCAATATCGAAGAAGAGCTGAAGCAGTCCTACCTCGACTATGCGATGAGCGTGATTGTGGGTCGTGCGTTGCCAGATGTGCGCGACGGCCTGAAGCCGGTCCACCGGCGCGTGCTCTTCGCCATGAACGAACTCAAGAACGACTGGAACAAGCCCTACAAAAAGTCTGCCCGTGTGGTGGGTGACGTAATCGGTAAATACCACCCGCATGGCGACAGCGCGGTGTACGACACCATCGTGCGTATGGCGCAGCCGTTCTCCCTGCGTTACATGCTGGTCGACGGACAGGGTAACTTTGGTTCCATCGACGGTGACAGTGCAGCGGCCATGCGTTACACCGAGATCCGTATGGACAAGCTCGCCCACGAGCTGCTGTCGGATCTGGATAAAGAGACCGTCAATTTCATCGACAACTACGATGGCTCCGAGCAGATGCCGGAAGTGTTGCCGTCGCGGGTGCCGAATCTGCTGGTGAACGGCTCTTCCGGTATTGCGGTGGGCATGGCCACCAATATTCCGCCGCACAACCTGAGTGAAGTGGTACGCGGCTGTCTGGCGTTGATCGACAATAGTGAGCTCACGGTCGACGACCTGATGGAGTATATTCCGGGCCCGGACTTCCCCACTGGCGCCACGATCAATGGCCGTGCCGGTATTCTTCTCGCCTATCGCACCGGCCGCGGCCGTATCTACGTGCGTGCCAAGGCAGAGGTGGTGCGCGACGAAAAAACCAGTCGCGAAACCATCATCATTCACGAGATTCCGTACCAGCTGAACAAGGCGCGCCTGATCGAGCGTATCGCGGAGCTGGTAAAAGAGAAGAAGATCGAAGGCATTTCCGAGCTGCGCGACGAGTCCGACAAGGACGGCCTGCGCGTGGTGATCGAACTCAAGCGCGGCGAGCTTGGGGATGTGGTTCTGAATAACCTCTATTCCCAGACCCAGCTGGAAAGCGTGTTCGGTATCAATATGGTGGCGCTGGTGGACGGCCAGCCCAAACTGTTGAATCTGAAAGAGCTGCTGGAGTACTTCATTCGCCACCGCCAGGAAGTGGTCACCCGCCGTACCGTATATCTGCTGCGCAAGGCGCGCGAGCGCGGGCACATCCTCGAAGGTCTGGCAATCGCCATTTCCAATATCGATCCCGTGATCGAGCTGATCAAAGCCTCTGCCACGCCCGCGGACGCTCGCGAGGCGCTGCTGGCCAAGGGTTGGCCGGTGGGCGATGTACAGCAGTTCCTAGAGCGCGCCGGTGCCGACGCCTGCCGTCCGGATGAACTGCCGAAAGAATTTGGTATGCGCGACGGTGCCTATTACCTGTCACCGGCTCAGGCCCAGGCCATTCTCGAACTGCGTCTGCACCGCCTTACCGGTATGGAGCATGACAAGCTGCTGGCGGAATACAGCGAGCGCCTGGAGCAGATCGCGGAATACCTGGAGATTCTCGGCAGTCCCGAGCGCCTGATGCAGGTAATCCGCGAAGAGCTTGAAGTGCTGGAGAAAGAATACGGTGATGCCCGTCGCACGGAGATTGTCGCGTCCCGTCAGGATCTGTCGGTTGAGGACCTGATCACTCCGGAAGACAAGGTGGTGACCATCTCCCATGGCGGTTACGCCAAGAGCCAGCCACTGGCGGACTATCAGGCTCAGCGCCGTGGCGGCATGGGCAAGTCGGCTACCCAGGTAAAAGACGAAGACTTTGTCGAGCACCTGCTGATTGCCAACTCCCACGACACCATTCTGTGTTTCTCCAACCACGGCAAAGTGTACTGGCTGAAGGTCTACGAAGTGCCCACCGCCGGCCGTGCCTCCCGCGGTCGCCCGATGGTGAATATGCTGCCGCTGGAAGAGGGTGAGCGCATCAGTAGTCTGATGCCGGTGTCCGAGTACGATGAAAATCACTTTATCTTCTTCGCCACCGCCAACGGCACGGTGAAGAAAACCCCGCTGACGGCCTTCTCGCGTCCGCGCAGCGTGGGCCTGCGTGCGATCGACCTGGATGAGGGGGATCGTCTGGTGGCAACGGCGATTACCGATGGTGGCCGCGATGTGCTGCTGCTGACCAGTGCCGGCAAGGCGGCGCGTTTCGCCGAGGAAAACGTACGTTCCATGGGGCGTGTGTCCCGGGGGGTCCGCGGCATTCGCATGGCGGGCGGTGTCTCTGTCATTGCCATGGTGATCCCCGAAGAGGGTGGTTCGGTGATGATGGTGACCGAAAATGGGTACGGAAAGCGCACCGCGACATCCGACTTCCCCACCAAGGGGCGAGGTACTCAGGGTGTGATTGCCATCGCCGAAAGCGAGCGCAACGGCGCCTTGATCGGCGCCTGTCAGGTGCATCCCGGTGAGGAAATTATGCTGATTTCCGATCAGGGCACCATGGTGCGCACGCGGGTGGATGAAGTCTCCGTGCTCGGACGCAACACCCAGGGTGTGCGGGTGATCCGCCTGAAAGAAGGCGAGCAGCTGGTGGGTTTGGCGCGTATTCAGGAAACGGAAGATGCCAACGGCGAAGAGGGCGGTGCCACTGATGATGGCGCTGTCGACGAGTAATGGCTGCTCCCCGTGAATCCCGAGAAAGGCTGCGATAATTCGCGGCCTTTTTTGACTTTAGCGGCTCGGGCTTGGCGGGTGGCGAAAGCCCTGTAACCGAGGCGGCCGAAATCCGTGATTGCCAGTTTAGCGATGACCGGAATTGGCAAAAATTTAATTCGGAATATGTTTTTCGTTCTTCTGGGAAGTGGAATCAATGAGGAAGTTTAATTTCTGTGCGGGTCCTGCGGCGCTGCCGGAACCGGTGTTGCGTCAGGCGCAGGAAGAATTGTTGGACTGGCAGGGTGTTGGCTGCTCGGTAATGGAGATCAGCCACCGCTCCCCCGAGTTTGTCGCTGTGGCTGAGCAGGCTGAACAGGATCTGCGCGACCTGCTGCATATCCCCGACAACTACCGGGTCCTGTTTTTACAGGGCGGTGCCACGGCTCAGTTCAGCGCCATTCCCTGGAACCTGTTCGGCGCCGGCAGCAGAAGCGCGGATTACATTCATACGGGCCAGTGGGCGGAAAAGGCCATCAAGGAAGCGGAGCGTTACGGCAAGGTCAACATCGTGGCTTCGGCGGAGGACCGCAATTTCTCTTACGCGCCCTCGGCGGACAGTTGGCAGGAAAGCGCGAATACGGCTTATTTTCACTACACCCCGAATGAAACCATCGGCGGGGTGGAGTTTCCGTATATCCCGGAGGTGGCGAGCCCGCTGGTTGCGGATATGTCGTCTACGATTCTGTCTCAGCCGATTCCGGTGGAGAAGTTCGGTTTCATCTATGCGGGCGCGCAGAAAAACATCGGTCCGTCCGGCATTGCCGTGGGTATTGTGCGGGATGACCTGCTGGACCGAGCGCTGCCGGAAATCCCGCGCAGCCTGAGCTGGAAGATCGCGGCCGAAGGCCAGTCCATGGATAACACGCCACCAACCTTTGCCTGGTATCTGTCCGGGCTGGTGTTCAAGTGGCTCAAGGCCCAGGGCGGCGTCGATGCGATGGCGGAGCTCAGTATGAAGAAGTCCGGGCTGTTGTACGACTTTCTCGACCGCAGTGCGTTTTTCTCAAGTCCGGTGGCGAAAGACAGTCGCTCGCGCATGAATGTGCCGTTCGTACTGGCGGATGAAAAACTGGACAAGTTGTTCCTGAAAGAGTCGGAAGAGGCCGGATTGCTGAATCTGAAGGGCCACCGCTCGGTGGGAGGCATGCGCGCGTCTCTGTACAACGCGGTTCCGCTGGAAGCGGTGCAGGCGCTGGTGGGTTTTATGGCCGATTTCGAGCAGCGTCACGGTTGATGCAGCGTTTGATATTAATTTAAGGATTTGGACGAGAGTTATGTCTGAAGATAAGCCGAAGCAGGACGAGCGCCTGCTCGAACTGCGCGATCGTATCGACGGCATCGACAGCGAGATTGCGCGGCTGATTTCCGAGCGTGCCAACTGTGCGCTGGAAGTGGCGGAAGTGAAAAAACGCAACGGCGAAGATGCACTCTACTATCGCCCCGAGCGCGAGGCGCAGGTGTTGCGCCGGGCGATGGAGCGCAATCCGGGCCCGCTTACCAATGAGGAAATGGCGCGCCTGTTCCGCGAGATCATGTCCGCCTGTCTGGCGCTTGAGGAGCCGGTCAAGGTGGCTTACCTCGGGCCGGAGGGTACCTTTACACAGCAGGCGGCGTTGAAGCATTTCGGCCACTCGGCCGTGTCCAAACCGCTGGCGGCCATTGATGAGGTGTTCCGCGAGGTGGAGGCGGGCGCCGTCAATTACGGTGTGGTGCCGGTGGAGAATTCCACCGAGGGTGTGGTGAATCACACCCTGGACAACTTTATGACGTCCAACCTGAAAATCTGCGGCGAAGTGGAGCTGCGGATTCACCAGCACCTGATGATCTCCGACATTACCCGCAAGGAGTCCATCACTCGCATTTACTCTCATGCCCAAAGTCTGGCGCAGTGTCGCAAGTGGCTGGACTCCTACTACCCCAATGTGGAGCGGGTGGCGGTGGCGAGCAATGCGGAGGCGGCCAAACGGGTGAAAGGCGAGTGGAACGCGGCGGCCATTGCCGGCGATATGGCAGCGGAGCTGTATGGCCTCAAAATCCTCAATGAAAAAATTGAGGATCGCCCGGACAATTCCACCCGTTTTCTGATCATCGGTACCCAGGCGGTACCGCCGAGCGGCGACGACAAGACCTCGCTGATGGTGTCCATGCGCAACGCGCCCGGTGCACTGCACGACCTGTTGGCGCCGTTCCAGGCCCACAAAATCGATCTGACCCGGGTGGAGACCCGCCCGGCGCAGAGCGGCAACTGGACCTATGTGTTCTTTATCGACTTCGTTGGTCACCGCGAGCGCGAGAATGTAGCGGCGGCACTGAAGGCTGTGGGTGCCTGTGCTTCGGATATGAAGGTGCTGGGTTCATACCCCCGCGGAGTGCTGTAAATGTCCTCGGAAGAGCATAGCGGGCGGGACGCCAGTGAGGGGGTTGTCGGCCGCCTGGTGGTGGTGGGCATCGGTCTGATTGGCGGCAGTTTGGCACTGGGTCTGAAAGCAGCCAGTGGCTGCCGGGAAGTTATCGGCGTGGCGCGCCGTGCACAGACCTGTGAGCAGGCGGTGGCGCTCGGTGTGGTGGATCGTGCGGTCACTGATCTCGATGAAATTCTGCCGGAGCTGGAGGCGGGCGATGTTGTGTTTGTCGCTGTGCCGACACTTGCGGTAGAGGCGGTGTTTGCGCAGCTGAAAGACCGCCTGCCCGCGGGGGTCACCGTTACCGACGGTGCCAGCGTCAAGGGCAGCGTGATTGCCGCAGCGAAAAATGTCTGGGGACAGGTACCGGATTTTCTGGTGCCTGGTCACCCGATTGCCGGTTCCGAGCAGAGCGGTGTGACAGCCGCGCGCGATGACCTGTATATCGCCCATCGCATCATTCTCACCCCCCTGGAAAACACTGCCGCGGAACATGTACGGCGCATTCACGCCATGTGGGAAGCGGTGGGGGCGGAAGTGCTCTCCATGCCGGTCGGTGAGCACGACGAAGTACTTGCGGCTACCAGTCATCTGCCTCACGTGATTGCCTTCGGGCTGGTGGATACCCTGGCCCACGACGCGGAAAATGAAAATATATTCCGCTATGCCGCCGGCGGCTTTCGCGATTTCACCCGCATCGCTTCCAGCGATCCGGTGATGTGGCGGGACATCATGCTCGCCAACCGCGATGCGATTCTCAAGGCGATCGATCTCTACACCTCCAATCTGGAATCCCTGCGCAGTGCCATTGCCAGCGGCGACAGCGAACATCTGATGGGGGTCTTTACCCGGGCCAAGGCGGCGCGGGATCACTTCACTAAAATGCTGGCCAAAAAAGCGTACACGGAAACTATGGAAGCGAAGGAAGTAACGTTTGTCGCCCGTCCGGGCGGCGCAGTGAATGGCGATCTGCGGGTACCGGGCGACAAGTCCATGTCACACCGTTCCATCATGCTGGGCTCTCTGGCGGAAGGCGTCACCGAAGTGGAGGGATTTCTGGAGGGGGAGGACGCCCTGGCGACCCTGCAGGCATTCCGCGATATGGGCGTGGTGATCGAGGGGCCGGTCAATGGTCGTGTCACCATTCACGGCGTGGGCATGCATGGTCTGCAGGCGCCACCCGGCCCGCTGTATGTGGGTAATTCCGGCACTTCCATGCGTCTGCTGGCGGGGCTGTTGGCGGGGCAGAAGTTTGATTCGGTGTTGACCGGTGACGAATCCCTGTCAAAGCGTCCGATGAACCGTGTGGCAAATCCGCTGCGGGAGATGGGTGCCGCGGTGGAGACCGGTGCAGATGGCCGTCCTCCGGTCAAAATCACTGGCGGCCAGTCCCTGAAGGCCATTGACTACACCCTGCCCATGGCCAGCGCCCAGGTGAAATCCTGTGTGTTGTTGGCGGGGCTGTATGCGGAAGGCGAAACCAGTACCACCGAACCCGCGCCGACCCGTGACCACACCGAGCGGATGTTGGCGGGCTTTGGCTATGACGTTCGCCGCGATGGCCCTCGTGCCAGCGTGACGGGCGGCGGTAAGCTGGCGGCCTGCCACATCGATGTGCCGGCCGACATTTCCTCCGCCACCTTCTTTATGGTGGCGGCGTCCATTGCTCCGGGTTCCGATGTGCTGCTGCGGCATGTGGGCATTAACCCCACCCGCGACGGGGCCATCAATATCCTGCGAGCCATGGGGGCGGACATTACCCTTGAAAACCGCCGTGAGGTGGGGGGGGAACCGGTGGCTGATATCCGCGTGCGCTACGCGCCTCTCACCGGTATCAAAATCCCCGAAGATCAGGTGCCGCTGGCCATTGACGAGTTCCCGGCCATCTTTGTCGCCGCCTCCTGTGCGGAAGGTGAAACCGTGCTCACCGGTGCGGAGGAGTTGCGGGTCAAAGAGAGTGACCGTATCCAGGCAATGGCGGATGGCCTGAAGATTCTCGGTATCAATGCCGAGCCCACGCCAGATGGTATTGTCATCGAGGGCAAGGGCGGCAACGGTGAAGTTGCGGTGTTTGGTGGCGGTGTGGTGGACAGTCTAGGCGACCACCGTATTGCTATGTCCTTCGCGGTGGCGGCGCTGCGCGCGAGCGCGGATATCCGTATCCAGCACTGCGCCAACGTGGCTACTTCCTTCCCGAACTTCGCCGAGTTGGCACAGGGTGCGGGTATGAACCTGAACGTGCATAGCTAATGTGCGCTGAATGGGGGCGCGTTTCATATGTGCCCGAACTTATAAACTAACTCAGGCAGTACCGAATTAGTTATGACTGAAGCGATCTCAAAAGTACCGGTAATCACCATTGACGGGCCGAGTGGCTCCGGCAAGGGCACAATCGCCAAACTGCTGGCAGACAAGCTCGGTTACGCCCTGCTGGATTCCGGTGCGCTCTACCGCCTGACGGCACTCGCGGCGCTGAATGCGAAGGTGGACCTGGATGATGGGGGCAGGCTGGCGGAAGTCGCCGGCAATCTGGATATCCAATTCGCCGTGGCGAATAACGAGGTGAGTGCGCTTTTGGAGGGCAGGGATGTCAGCCGTGATATCCGTATGGAACAGGTGAGTATGGCGGCCTCCAAAGTCGCGGCCATTCCCGCGGTGCGAGATGCCCTGTTGCAGCGTCAGCGGGACTTTCGCGCGCCGCCTGGCCTGGTGGCGGATGGTCGCGATATGGGTACCACGGTCTTTCCCGACGCCCCGGTCAAAATCTTTCTAACCGCCAGCGCAGAAGAGCGCGCCCAGCGGCGCTTCGCTCAGTTGCAGGGGCGAGGGGTTTCTGTTAGCCTCCGCGACCTGCTGGAGGACATCCGCGCCCGGGACGACCGGGATATGCACCGCGCAGCCTCTCCCCTGGCGCCGGCGGAAGACGCGCTGGTGCTGGACAGCACCGACATCGACATTAACGGTGTTCTGCAGAAGGTGCTTGAATTGGTACAGCAGCGCATCGGTTGATGCCTTCTGGGAACCGGTTCCTACAATTTGATTTTTAAACAACAGCGGCCGGGATCAGCCAGAATTGCCCGGCCGCTGTTGTAATCCGACCCGCGTACTGGCAGCGCGGTGGGACTCTGACTGGCGGTTGACTACTATCTACAGTTGCCATCGGTGGAGTCCATTTATATAGGTAATGTAATGAGCGAGAGCTTTGCTGAACTATTTGAAGAGAGCCTGAAAAGCGTCGAGATGGCACCGGGTGCAATCGTTACCGGTGTTGTAATCGACGTCGATAAAGACTGGGTTACCGTACATGCGGGCCTGAAGTCTGAAGGTGTTATCCCCGCTGAGCAGTTCAAGAATGAGAAAGGCGAACTGCTGCTGCAGGTGGGCGACGAAGTACAGGTTGCCCTGGAAGCGGTTGAGGACGGTTTCGGTGAAACCCGTCTGTCCCGTGAAAAAGCCAAGCGCGCTGAAGCCTGGAAAATCCTCGACGCTGCACACGCTGCAGACGAAGTGGTTAAAGGCGTTATCAGCGGCAAGGTTAAAGGCGGCTTTACTGTTGACGTTGCCAACATCCGCGCGTTCCTGCCGGGTTCTCTGGTAGACGTTCGTCCGGTTCGCGATACCGCGCACCTGGAAGGCAAAGAGCTCGACTTCAAAGTCATCAAGCTGGACGCCAAGCGCAACAACGTTGTGGTTTCCCGTCGCGCTGTGATGGAAGCAGCCAACAGCGAAGAGCGCGAAGCTCTGCTGGCCAGCCTGCAAGAAGGTATGGCAGTTAAGGGTATCGTGAAGAACCTGACCGACTACGGCGCGTTCGTAGATCTGGGCGGTATCGACGGCCTGCTGCACATCACCGACATGGCGTGGAAGCGTATCAAGCACCCGAGCGAGATCGTGAACGTTGGCGACGAAATCGAAGTCAAAGTTCTGAAGTTCGACCGCGATCGCAGCCGTGTATCCCTGGGCCTGAAGCAGCTGGGCGAAGATCCGTGGGTATCCATCAAGCAGCGTTACCCGGAAAACAGCCGCGTGAAGGCGGTTGTCACCAACCTGACCGACTACGGCTGCTTCGCCGAGCTGGAAGAAGGTGTGGAAGGTCTGGTACACGTATCCGAAATGGATTGGACCAACAAGAACATTCACCCGTCCAAAGTTGTCAATGTTGGCGACGAGGTCGAGGTAATGATTCTGGATATCGACGAAGAGCGTCGTCGTATCTCCCTGGGTATCAAGCAGTGCCAGGAAAACCCGTGGGATGCCTTCGCGCGTAAGTTCGCGAAAGGCGACAAGATCTCCGGTAAGATCAAGTCCATCACCGACTTCGGTATCTTCATTGGTCTGGACGGCAGCATCGACGGTCTGGTTCACCTGTCCGACATCTCCTGGAACGAAGCTGGCGAAGAAGCCGTGCGCAAGTTCAAGAAAGGCGACGAGCTGGAAACCGTTATCCTGGGCATCGACTCCGACCGCGAGCGTATCTCCCTGGGTATCAAGCAGCTGGAATCCGATCCGTTCTCTGATTACGTAGCCACCAACGATCGCGGCAGCATCGTTACCGGTGTAATCAAAGAAGTTGACGCCAAGCAAGCCATCATCACCCTGGCGGATGAAGTGGAAGGCGTACTGCGCGCTTCCGAAATCAGCCGCGACAAGGTTGAAGATGCGCGCAACGCCCTGAAAGAAGGCGAAGAAGTAGAGACCAAGATCACCAGTGTGGATCGCAAGAACCGCGTGATCAGCCTCTCCATCAAAGCCAAAGATCAGGACGATGAGAAGCAAGCCATCAAGGATCACAGCAAGAAGCAGGCCGAACAGGTTCAGCCGGCGACTATCGGTGACCTGATCAAGGCACAAATGAATAACAAAGACTGATAGGTCTCTGCTATTCAAAGGCTTCGGTTTCATGAGCTGAAGTATCCGGAAGCCGGACTGGGGTTGCCCAGTCCGGCTTTCTATTAGATGATTGCCGCTATTCCAGAATAATCAATGACTTAGAAAGGATTGCGGACTGCATGACCAAGTCTGAACTGATCGAGAAGATTGCTCTGAGGTTGGATCAGCTGCCGGTAAAGGATGTAGAACTGGCGGTTAAAGTCATGCTGGACACCATGTCGGGTGTTCTGGCGGAGGGGGAACGGATAGAAATCCGTGGATTCGGCAGTTTTTCTCTGCACTATCGGGCGCCGCGTACCGGGCGCAACCCCAAAACCGGTGACTCCGTCGAGCTGGCAGGCAAATACGTGCCGCATTTCAAGCCGGGGAAAGAGCTCAGGGATAGAGTAAATCAGCAATTGCAGCGCGACGCTTACGAGAGCGCGTGATTGCCGGGCTGATCGCAGTGAGCTAACACTGTAACGGACTTATCGTTTTTCACTCCCTCGGGAGCCGGAGGTTCTCTTGTCATTTCTGCGCTGGATATCGCGTCTGCTGTTTGGAGTGCTGGCCCTGGCCTGCATTGCCCTCGGTGTGTATTTCGCCGTCGACAATCCGGAGAATATTACCCCGCGATTTGCGGGTTACCCGTTGTTTGCAGGGAGCGTCGGATTCTGGCTTATCGGTTTCCTGCTGATTGGCGCCTTGCTGGGGTTTCTCGCCAGTCTTTTGCCATACTGGACTGAACGGCGCCGGGTAAAAGGATTGGAACGCCAGTTGCTGCGCACTGAGCGTGAGTTGCAGACTGTGCGTCGACAGGTTGCCGGAGAGTGAGTTGAGCGACCTGACGTTTTTTATCTTCATTTTTGCGGCCATCGCCATAGGGTGGTATCTCGGTCGCAAGAGTGGCAAAAAGAAAGGTGCAAAGAACAATCAGCACCACGCGCTGGCGCAATCCTACGCCCAGGGCCTCAACTATCTGCTCAGCGAGCGTCACAACGACGCCATTGAAAAGTTCATCGATGCGCTCGAAGTGAGCAGCGCCACCTTTGAAACCCATCTCGCCCTCGGTAATCTGTTGCGCAAACGTGGCGAACACGACCAGGCCATTCGCGTACATCAGAACCTGCTGGCACGTCCAAGCCTGAACCGGATCAGTCAGCAGAAGGCACAACTGGAACTGGCGAGGGATTATATCGCCGCCGGCTGGCTCGACCGGGCCGAGCGATTACTACAGGAGCTGGTGGAAACGTCCTCGGAGCTGCGTAATACCAGTCTCGAATATCTGGTTGAGGTCTATCGCGACGAGCGCGAGTGGGCAAAGGCGATCCACGCGGTCAATCTACTGCATGGGCGCCGCTTCAAACGCTTGCCTGGCGAGTGGGCGCCGGTACAGGCGCACTTTTGCTGCGAGTTGGCGGAAGAGGCCATTAACGGCAAGGATTACCTGAGCGCACGTAAGCATATCGATGCGGCGCTCAATTACGATCGTCACTCTGTGCGCGCCAATTTGCTGCTGGGGCGATTGGAATATCTGCTCGGGCGTCCCCAGGAAGCCATCAGGGTGCTTGAGCGAGTGCCGAAGCAGAATCCGGACTATATTCCGGAAATCCTCGACCTGTTAATTACCTGCTATGAGGCGGTGGGTGACGAGCAGGGATTGGAGCAGTATCTTGGGGCTCTGTTGAGAGAGCATCCATCGAACAGTGTGCTGATTGCGCTTACGGAGCGAATTCACCAGCAACAGAGTGAAGCGGAAGCGGCCGCCTTTATGGGTAAGCAGTTGGCTCTGCGACCTTCGCTGCGTGGTCTGGGGCACTTCCTGAATCTACATATTGACAGTGCCGAGGGGCGCTCCCAGGAAAATCTGTTCCTGCTCAAAAATCTGATCGATCAGCTGATTGCCAGTCGCCCGCACTATCGCTGTAGCAACTGCGGTTTTTCCGGTAATCAGCTGCACTGGCTGTGCCCGAGCTGTAAACACTGGGGCAGTGTGCGCTCGGTTAAAGGCATTGAGGGCGAATAGTGCCCTCGTCGACGCTAAATGGCCGCAAATGTTTTCGAAATTTAGAGGTGTACATTGACTGATTCTGTTGCATCCCCGGTAATCGTTGCGCTGGATTACGATAATGCGCAGGCGGCATTGGATATGGCCGCACAGCTGGATCCGACGGTATGTCGTGTGAAGGTCGGCAAAGAGTTGTTCACCATCGCCGGTCCGGAACTGGTGCGGGAGTTGGTGGATAAGGGATTCGACGTGTTTCTCGATCTGAAATTCCACGACATTCCCAACACTGTGGCTGCAGCCGTGCGCGCTGCGGCCAATCTTGGGGTCTGGATGGTCAATGTTCACGCCAGCGGCGGTGAGCGGATGATGTGCGCTGCGGTGGATGCGCTGGCTCCGCTGGGGAATAAGCGTCCGCTATTGATTGGCGTTACGGTGCTGACGAGTACCGCAGAAGAGGAGCTGGAACCGGTTGGTGTCAATCGACCGCTGAAACAGCAGGTGCTGACGTTGGCTCAGCTGGCAAAAAATAGCGGGCTCGACGGGGTTGTGTGCTCCGCGCAGGAAGCGGAATCGCTCAAACAGCTGTGTGGTGATGCCTTCTCTCTCGTGACTCCCGGTATCCGTCCTGCCGGTTCTGCCGCGGACGACCAGCGCCGAATTGTTACGCCGGTGGATGCCTTGAAAAATGGGGCGGATTATCTCGTGATCGGACGGCCGATCACTGGCGCTGCCAATCCCGCGGCCGCACTGCTTGCGATCGTGGATGATATTCGCAATAGCAACGCCTGATGGGAAGAAAATAGGACCCAGGTTTGTACCTTGGTCCCATGTTGTGCTCTGCTGTATTCGTGTGTAATGGCGTGTAATCGCCAAAAGGTCAAAATGCGGAAGATTTATTGGTAAAGTCGCTCCTGCTTGGGGGTGTATGTGGTCCCATGGAAAGAAGATCCACAAACAGACTAGAAGGAATTTACCATGAAGCTTTTCCGTATCCCGCTGGCGCTGCTCTTCGCTCTGTCAATGATGTTGATGAATGTGCAGTCGGTCAGCGCTGAAGAACCGGTTGTTCAGGAGCAGATGTCGGTCAACCTGAACACTGCGACCGCCGAAGAGTTGTCTTCAGCGCTGGAGGGCGTGGGGCCAGCAAAAGCACAGCTGATTATCCAGTACCGGGATCAGATTGGGCAGTTTTCGAGCATAGAGCAGTTGCTCGAAGTAAAAGGGATTGGTGTAGCAACCCTGGAGAAAAACAAAGAACGGATTCAGTTGTGACCGGAACGTTCCCGAAAACAGCGCCAAAAGGCGCTGTTTTTCTTCATGTAGATTGTGTATCAGGTTTGAATATTCGCGAATAGGTGGCGATCCAATATATGCGGTGGGTGATTATAGGCAGTTCAGGATATATAGGCTCCGCCTTGTGTCGTTACCTGATTGACCGGGGGTTGCCGGTGCTTTCGCTCTCTCGTCGTAATGTGGGGCCTGCAGGTAGCGAGCATCATCAGATTGCTGAGTATACGGAGTCGGGATTCCGCGGACTTTTCGCGCCTGGTGACAAGATCGTATATGCGGCTGGCCTGGCGAGTATTTCTGAGTGCCGGCGGAAGCCTGACTTGGCAGATTGGCTCAACTGTCAATTACCAGCAGCGCTTCTCAAGTTGGCGAATGGGGCCGGAGCCGACAGTTTTTTGTATTTTTCCAGCGTCAAGGCGAGGAAAGCACCGTGCGGAAAGGTGGCGGGAGAAGAGGCGGGTGAGCCAGCCGCGGACCCCTATGGGCTCAGCAAATGGCGAGCAGAGCAGTTGTTGCTGTCATGTTCGGGGAGGGTGCGTGTCAACGTCCTGCGGCCTGCCGCCGTTTATGGAGAATACAGGCGTGGTGTGGATGAGAATGAAGGCAGGGGGCGATCCAGCCATGCTTCTGGTTGGGGAGGACGAATAAAGCGGCTGATTGGTTTCCTTCCGATTGTGCCCGCTACCGGGTATCGCAGTGTTGTGGCTCTGGAGGAGCTGTTGACGGCGGTTTTCTTGTTGGAGGAGCGCTTGTGTAACCGGGAGGTCTTTATCGTATCCGAGCCTGCTTACTATGATTTGGCTGCGATCAGTTCTGCGGTGAGTGGGCGGCGTATAAAAAGTAGCCACATTGGCGGAGCTCTTCTGATGCTCCCCTTTTACATATTGTCAGCATTTGGCATTAAGGCAGCTTTTCTTGATGTGCTGAGAAGTGAGCTTTATAGTGCGGAGCGGCTTAAAGCGTGCCTTTCCTGGCGGCCACGGGCGCGATACGGCGAATTTTTGAGGGGGGAGTGATGGGGGCTCTTATGCAATCGTGGTGGGGGCCGCTAGTAATATCCGCAGGTGTCACCACTTCGGTAATGTGGCTGCTGCTTACCCGCTTGCGGCAATTTGCGCTGGACACCCCTAACCATCGCTCACTTCACGAGGTGCCTGTCCCCCGCACTGGCGGCTGGGCAATTCTGGCCGGAGTTGCCGCGGGGGTTCTTGCCGCCGGAGTCGATTTATCCGCCGGTGTCGTCGTGGCATTTCTCTTGTTGTTGTCCGTGTCTGTGGTGGACGACCTGTGCTCTCTGAGTGCTCGGCTTCGCTTTGTGGCACAACTGGTGTCCGTTTCTTTGCTGGCGATCTCACAGGTTCCGGAGTTGGCGCATTGGCTGCTGTGGGTGCCTGTTGTAATTACCGGTGTCTGGATCGTCAATCTGTACAACTTTATGGATGGAATGGACGGATTTGCCGGAGGTATGACCAGTATCGGGTTCGTCGCCCTGGGGGGGATTTGCTCGTTGCGAGGCGCTGGGGAGTTGGCGGGAATCTGCTTTTTGCTTGCGCTAAGTAGCGCCATATTCCTGTATTACAATTGGCCGCGGGCGCGGATTTTCATGGGGGATGCCGGCTCGACGGTGATCGGGCTGGCGGTATTCAGCGTCGGTATTGCCGGGTGGCAGCAGGGCGTTTTCAGCCTGGCGGTTCCACTTCTGATTTTTCTGCCTTTCTGGTTCGATGCCACTCTGACGTTGATGATCCGTATGGTCAGGAGGGAGCGCTGGTGGGAAGCACATCGACAGCACTTATACCAGCGTGCAGCCTTGAAGTTCGGTGTGAAATCCGTCTTGTATTTGGAATTGTCTGTGATGCTGTGCACGTCCGCCGCGGCGGTTTTGTTGATAGTATCCGGCGTAATTTAGGTATATTCCTGGCGCGATTCCAGCGGAAGGTCCGGTAGTACTTGTGTGGGGGCGGATCATGAAGATCCGACAGGGGAATACATTGGGGGAACGGTGAAGCGCTTTTACAAGGCCGCTCAAAAAAACTACAAGCCAGTGCTGATGTTGTTTTACGACCTGTTGATGCTGACAGCAGCATTTCTGTTGGCAATGACAATCAGATTCAATGGGGCGGGGCTCATCACAGAGCAGACTATGGCGTTGTGCCTTGGCCTGACGTTGATATCCAGCAGCTTTATCTTCCTTCGCCTGGGACTTTACCGCACGGTAATCCGTTATATGGGGCAGCAGGCCATTGTGGCTGTGCTTCAGGGGGTAACCGCATCCGCGGTCGTTCTTGCCGTGGCCTCTTATCTTACCTATGCCGGTGTGCCCCGTTCAGTGCCTGTCATTTACTGGTGTTTTGCCCTGATTGCGGTTGGTGGCTCGCGCTGGCTGGTGCGCATCTACTATCAGATGGCGCTGGAGATACACAAAACCCGTGTTGCGATCTATGGTGCCGGAACTGCGGGATTACAGCTGTATAAAGGATTGATTCACGGCGAGATGTATAAAACCGTCGCTTTTTTTGACGATAACGCCTCCAAGCAGAATACGTTGATTGACGGTGTGCTGGTCTATAGCCCTGCGAATATCCTTGACGTCATTGCAGAGCGGGATATTTCGGAAGTTTTGCTGGCGATGCCCGGTGTTCCCAAGCGTCGTCGGAGAGAGATTACCCGCAGCCTGCGGGAGCGCGGTGTTGTTGTTAAGGTGATTCCCGGTATGGAGGAGTTGGTGGATAGTGCCGGCCGGGTTTCTGATGTTTCCCAGATTTATGAAAATATTCTCGGGCGTGCACCGGTAGAACCTCAGAAGGAACTGATTTCGGCTTCCATCGCTGGCAAGGTGGTTCTGGTTACCGGTGCTGGTGGTTCCATCGGCTCTGAACTCTGTCGCCAGATTTTGCAATGGGAGCCAGCCAAGCTGATTATGGTTGAAAGCTCTGAGTTTTCCCTTTACCAGATTGAACGTGAGTTACGACAGCAGCAGCAGGACGAAAATCTTCGAGTCGAAGTGACGGCATTGCTGGGGGATGTACGCAATCGCACCCGTATGGCTGAGATTATCCAGTCCTTCAATGTGCACACCATATACCACGCCGCAGCATACAAGCATGTTCCTCTGGTTGAGCACAATGTGGTCGTGGGTGCTGAGAACAATGTTCTCGGTACCCTGTCGGTGTTGGAGGCGGCGGAAGCCTTCGGTGTTGAGCAGTTTGTACTGGTTTCTACCGACAAAGCAGTACGCCCGACCAATGTGATGGGGGCGACCAAGCGGCTGGCTGAGCTGATTTGTCAGGATTTCGGACGGCGTTTTGGCCGCACCCGGGTTTGTATGGTGCGCTTTGGGAATGTGCTTGGTTCCTCTGGCTCGGTTATTCCGTTATTCACTGATCAGATCAATGCCGGCGGTCCGGTTACGGTTACTCATCCCAAGGTGACTCGCTACTTTATGACCATTCCCGAAGCCGCACAGCTGGTATTGCAGGCCGGCAGTATGGGGCGTAAGGGAGAGGTTTTTGTGTTGGATATGGGGGAGCCTGTGCGCATCCTCGATATTGCCCGACGTTTGATTCAGATCATGGGGCACACCGTACGCGATGACGCCAACCCCGACGGAGATATTGAAATACAGATCACCGGGCTGCGCCCCGGAGAAAAGCTCTATGAAGAGCTGCTATTGGGAGACAAGGTGGCGGGCACCGATCATCCCATGATCATGCGCGCGGAGGAGGAGCGGTTGCCCAGTGAGCGGCTGCAGTTGTTTATTGGTGAATTGAAAGAAGCCTGCATTCGCCAGGACGCAGTGGCTGTTCATCGTTTGCTGATAGAGTCGGTAAAAGATTACACGCCGAAGCAGCAGTTGATTGATACGGTGTGGGCTCAAGCTTCAGAGCAGGGCGGTGACGTTTCGGTGCCCACTGGGAATGCTGAAGTCAAACGCTTGCCGATTGCTGCGCAGAGACGCGGGCAGCGGATTACCGGGGAAGTCCCGGAGGTGTGATTCTTTAATATCGTTGATCCCTGTAGATTGTAGACTGCAGGGATTTTGCTGCAGCTGCTTATTCCTGATGATTTATCTGCGGAATAAAAAAGCCCCGCACCTTTTCAGGTGCGGGGCTTTTTGTTTGGCTCCGCCTGCTGGGCTCGAACCAGCGACCCAATGATTAACAGTCATTTGCTCTACCAACTGAGCTAAGGCGGAATAGTTTTTTAAGTGGTTATTCTGTCCACTCTAAAGAAAAACCTCGCACCCTTAACCGGCTGCGAGGTTTCTTTGTTTGGCTCCGCCTGCTGGGCTCGAACCAGCGACCCAATGATTAACAGTCATTTGCTCTACCAACTGAGCTAAGGCGGAATGGTGTCTGACCGGTCTCTATTTGAGGTCTCGTTCAGATGGCGCGTATCTTATAGAGCCCCTCAGGGGAGGTCAACCCTCTTTATACAAAAATAACTCATTGATTTTACAGTGTTTATATTCTGTTCTCTGCGCCGCCACGAATGGCGGTTTGTCCCGCCGGGGACTTAGCGCCTACAATTTCCCGTTCGCGTGTGCCCGTTATCGGGCGTGGACAGTTCAGGTGAATATGATGGAATCCAGACCGTTTGAAGTTGCCAGCAAATACGCCCCCGCGGGTGATCAACCGGCTGCCATTGAGGCGCTGGTGGAAGGCATCCATGATGGCCTGGCGCATCAGACCCTGCTCGGGGTGACCGGCTCAGGTAAAACTTTCACCATGGCCAATGTGATAGAGCGGTTGCAGCGGCCGGCTATCGTAATGGCACACAACAAAACGCTGGCGGCACAGTTGTATGGGGAGTTGAAGGAGTTTTTTCCGCGCAATGCGGTGGAATATTTTGTTTCCTATTACGACTACTACCAGCCGGAGGCCTATGTGCCTTCATCCGATACCTTCATTGAGAAGGACGCGTCGGTCAACGAGCACATTGAGCAGATGCGGCTGTCTGCGACCAAAGCGCTGATCGAGCGCAAGGATGTCATCGTCGTCGCGACGGTCTCCGCCATCTATGGTCTGGGTGATCCCGACAAGTATCTGAAGATGGTGCTGCATCTGGACCGTGGGGATATCGTCGATCAGCGCACCATTCTGCGCCGCCTCGCCGAGCTTCAGTACACCCGCAACGATGCCGACTTCCGCCGCGCGACCTACAGGGTACGCGGGGACATCATCGATATTTATCCGGCGGACTCGGATCTGGAAGCGGTGCGCCTGTCGCTGTTCGACGAGGAGATTGAAGAGATCACGCTGTTCGACCCGCTGACCGGCGAAGTGCTGCAGAAGGTGCCACGTATCACCATTTTCCCGAAGTCCCACTATGTGACGCCAAGGGAGACGATTCTCGAAGCTATCGACAGGATCAAAGAGGAACTGAAGGAGCGCCTGGAGCAGTTGCGGGAAAACAGCAAGCTGCTGGAGGCCCAGCGCCTGGAGCAGCGTACCCGCTACGACCTGGAAATGATGCAGGAGCTGGGTTATTGCAATGGGGTAGAAAACTATTCCCGCTATCTATCCGGACGTGACGCCGGCCAGCCGCCCCCCACCCTGTTCGACTACCTGCCACACGACGCACTCCTGTTTATTGACGAGAGCCACGTCACCGTGCCGCAGATTGGCGGCATGTACCGCGGTGACCGCTCGCGCAAGGAGACGCTGGTGGAGTACGGTTTCCGCCTGCCATCGGCACTGGATAACCGGCCGCTGAAATTTGAAGAGTGGGAGCAACTGTCACCGCAGACCATTTTCGTGTCTGCCACACCGGGCAAGTACGAAGGCGAGCACGCCGGTGCGGTAGTGGAGCAGGTGGTGCGCCCCACCGGTCTTGTAGATCCGCTGGTGGAAGTGCGCCCCGCGGCCACCCAGGTGGATGACACGCTGTCGGAAATTCGCCGCTGTGTCGCCGCCGATCAGCGTGTACTGATTACCGTTCTGACCAAACGTATGGCGGAAGATCTGACCGAATATCTGCGGGAAAATAACGTGCGGGTGCGCTACCTGCACTCGGATATCGACACCGTGGAACGGGTGGAGATCATTCGCGACCTGCGTATCGGTGAATTCGATGTGCTGGTGGGAATCAACCTGCTGCGGGAGGGGCTGGATATGCCGGAAGTTTCCCTGGTGGCCATTTTCGATGCCGACAAAGAGGGTTTCCTGCGCTCCGACCGCTCCCTTATCCAGACCATCGGGCGTGCTGCGCGAAACCTTGAGGGCAGGGCGATCCTGTATGCGGACAAGATTACCGATTCCATGCAGCGGGCGCTGGAGGAAACCGAGCGCCGCCGGGAAAAACAGCTGGCCCACAACGCCGAACACGGCATCACCCCGAAAGGTATTCGCAAAAGTGTTGCGGATATTCTCGAGGGCGCGATCGCGCCCGGAGTGCCCGCACGCGGGCGACGCAAGGTGGCGGAGAAAGGCGCTGACTATAAAGCGGATAAAAAACCGCTTACGGAGCAGCAGCGCTGGGCGCGCATCGAGGAGTTGGAAGAGCAGATGTACAACCATGCCAAAAATCTCGAATTTGAGGCAGCGGCGCGGTTGCGCGACGAGATCGCCAGGCTCAAGGAGCCCGGCGATCTGTCATAACAGGGTTGCCGTCATGTTTTTGCCGGTGGTGCCGGCGATACAGGTGCCGAATCGCTCTGTTTCGCCGGGGCCTTTTTCAACAGCAGCAGGCTGCCGATAATGATACCCATGCCCACCAGGTGCATGATGCCAAAGGGCTCTCCAAGCACCCAGGCAGCGGTAAGCAGGGTCACTATCGGCCCTGTGGTGCCAATCGCACCGGTCGTTGCCGCGCCGACGCTCTGAATCGCGGCGCTCATCATCAGTGATGGGATGACCGTACATACAAAAGCGACAGTGAGGGCGTAACCATAGACCGGCCACGGTTGCAGCAGTCGCTCCCAATCTCCCTTGAGCAGAAAGTGCAGGCAAATGGCGGCGCTCGCCGCAATCATCGCAAGTGCCGTGAACTGCCGGCTGCCGAGCGCCTTGATCAGGTTTTCGCTGAATGCCACGTAGATGGAAAAGGCGAGGGCGCTGCCGAAGGTCAGCAGGGCTCCCCAGCTGGCGGGGCGCAGTGCAATCCAGTCGGGCGCGGCGACGCCAGTATCAAAGTGCTGGTCCTGCCAGAAGATCAGCAGAATGCCCGCATAAGCGCAAAGGATGCAGATCAGTTGCCGCAGTGAGATTCTTCTGCCGAGAAAAACCCAGCCGAGACACAGTACCAGCGTCGGGTACAGGTAAATAATCAGGCGCTCGAAATTGGCACTGATATAGCGCAACCCCTGCAAATCCAGAAAACTCGCCACATAGTAGGCGCAGATCCCCAGTGTCGCCGCCAGCAGTCCGTTGCGGGTGGAAACGGGACGCCATTCATATCCGCGTTTGAGTTGCGCCACGATCAGCAGATAGAAGGGTAGTGCCATCAGCATGCGCAGCAGAATAAATGTGTCGACATCCACCTGATACTGGTAGGCGAGCTTGATAAAAATGGCCTTGATGGAAAACAGCGCTGCTGCGATCAGCGCCAGCAAGTAGCCGTTGTCCAGAAAGCGGTGAAAGAGGGTGCTCAAGCGCGAATCGCCTGTCTCGCTCCTCCGTTTGCGTAACATCCTTTTTGTACTTCCTGTGTGCGGGTGCGGCCTGACTGCCGGTATTGACGGTCAGGATTTTATTGGCCCGGCTCGATAATGGGGTGTTAGGGTAACAGGTTTGCCGGGGGAGGAGCTTCTCTCAATGTGCCAGTGCCTGATGGGAGGAAGGCATTGCATTGCGTGAACTCAGTTCCATGCCAGTGGCGAGCAAAAAATCCCTCCTAAGTTGTTGATTTGCCTAAAACCCGGTGCTAAAGTTCGCGTCCTCTGCAGCGGGGGGGCTCCCTCAGTCTGCTACTCTCCAGACCCATAGCTCAGTTGGTTAGAGCGCTGCCTTGACATGGCAGAGGTCAGCAGTTCGAGTCTGCTTGGGTCTACCATTTTCCTGTGAGCTTTTTCGGCAAGTTTGATCTGGCTCGCTTTGGGCTTCATGCCCACATATCACCACTGTGAATCACGCGGTCTTTCGTAGGGATCGCCACTGATAGAAAAGGACGTGCAATGCCTGTTGTCACCCTCCCAGACGGTTCCCGTCGCGAATTCTCCGCTCCTGTCTCCGTATACGACGTTGCCAATGATATTGGTCCCGGCCTGGCGAAAGCCGCGCTCGCTGGCGTGGTTGACGGCAGGGATGTGGATACCAGTTTTGTGATCGATCACGACGTGAATCTCGCGATCGTGACCGATCGCCAGCCAGAGGGGCTGGAAGTCATCCGTCACTCCACCGCGCACCTGCTGGCCCAGGCGGTCAAGCAGCTGTATCCGAGTGCTCAGGTCACCATCGGACCGGTCATTGAAGACGGTTTCTATTACGATTTTGCCTACGAGCGCCAATTTACCCCGGAAGATCTCGAGAAGATCGAAGCGCGTATGGAAGAGCTGGCCAAGGAAGATATTCCGGTCAGTCGTCGCCTGCTGCCACGGGATGAGGCCGTCAAGTATTTCCGTGAGTTGGGGGAAGAGTACAAGGCGGAAATCATCGCCAGTATTCCCTCCAATGAGGACATCTCCCTGTATCGCCAGGGCGACTTCGAGGACCTGTGTCGTGGTCCGCACGTACCGTCTACCGGTAAATTGAAGGCGTTCAAGCTCACCAAGGTGGCGGGTGCCTACTGGCGCGGCGATGCCAAAAACGAAATGCTGACCCGTGTGTACGGTACCGCGTGGGCCAGCAAGAAAGATCTGAATGCCTACCTGCACCGCATTGCGGAAGCGGAAAAGCGCGACCACCGCAAGTTGGCGAAGAAGTTCGACCTGTTCCATATCCAGGAAGAGGCGCCGGGTATGGTGTTCTGGCACCCGAATGGCTGGACCGTGTACAGCACCATTGAGCAGTACATGCGCAACCGCCAGCGCGAGCGCGGCTATAAAGAGATCAAGACCCCGCAGCTGGTGGACATTTCCCTGTGGCAGAAGTCCGGCCACGCGGAAAAATTCGCCGATGGCATGTTCACTCTGACCAGTGAAGAGCGTCAGTTTGCGATCAAGCCCATGAACTGCCCCTGCCACGTGCAGGTGTTCAACCAGGGCCTGCGCAGCTACCGCGACCTGCCGCTTCGCCTGGCAGAATTTGGTTCCTGTCACCGTGCCGAGCCCTCCGGCTCCCTGCATGGCCTGATGCGTGTGCGCGGCTTTGTGCAGGACGACGGCCACATCTTCTGTAGCGAAGACCAGATTCAGTCCGAAGTGTCCGAGTTCATGGACCTGCTGCACGCAGTGTACAAAGACTTCGGTTTCGAGGAAGTGATCTATCGTTTATCTACCCGTCCGGAACAGCGCGTCGGCTCCGACGAAAGCTGGGACAAGGCGGAGAAGGCGCTGGCGGATGCGCTGGATGCGGCGGGTCTTCCGTGGGAAGAGCTGCCGGGCGAGGGTGCCTTCTACGGACCCAAGATCGAGTTCTCCCTCAAGGATTGCCTCGGTCGTGTATGGCAGTGCGGCACCATCCAGGTGGATTTTTCCATGCCGGGCCGTCTCGGTGCTCAGTATGTCGCGGAAGATGGCTCGCGTCAGGCGCCGGTCATGCTGCACCGCGCGACTCTCGGGTCGTTCGAGCGCTTTATCGGCATTCTGATCGAAAACTACGAGGGCGCCTTCCCGACTTGGCTGGCTCCCCAGCAGGTGGCGGTGCTGAATATCACCGATCGCCAATCCGAATACTGCCGTGGACTCGAGTCCAAGTTGGGTGCAGAAGGTTTCCGCGCCGCCGCTGACTTGAGAAACGAGAAGATCGGCTTTAAAATCCGCGAGCACACGCTCCAGCGTGTCCCTTATCTGCTGGTCATCGGCGATAAGGAAGTAGAAAACCAGACGGTCGCCGTGCGCACCCGCAGCGGAGAAGACCTCGGAACCATGACTTACGAGTCGTTCCTTGAGCTCCTTCGCGAGGATGTCGCTCGCCGCGGCCGTTCGTCTATTGCGGGCGCGCAAGAATAAGCGCCCCAGAGACATTTTTTTTGGGTAACCGGAGACGAGAGTTATTAACCGAGAAATGAAAGGACGGTCCAAGAAGGCCCGTATCAATGATCAGATCGAAGCAGCCGAAGTACGTCTGATCGGTGCGGATGGTGAACAGGTAGGTGTTGTTTCTCTGGATGAGGCGCTGGAAGCAGCGCAGAAAGCCAGCCTGGATCTCGTGGAAATCGCTCCGGACTCAGATCCCATCGTCTGTAAAATCATGGACTACGGGAAGCATGTATTCGAGGCCAAGAAAGCCAAGAATGCGGCCAAGAAGAAACAAAAGCAGCAGCAGATCAAGGAAATGAAATTCCGCCCCGGTACTGATATCGGGGACTACAACATCAAGCTGCGCGCCCTGACCCGCTTCCTGGAAGACGGCGACAAGGCGAAAGTATCCCTGCGCTTCCGTGGCCGTGAAATGGCCCACCAGGAGCTGGGAATGGAAATGATGCAGCGCATCGAGAAAGATCTCGAGGAGCTGGGTACCGTGGAGCAGCGGCCGAAACTGGAAGGCCGCCAGATGATCATGGTCATCGCTCCCGGTAAAAAGAAAAAGTAAGCTCCAGGGGTAACTCTGGGTCTTCTTTTCGGGATGTGATCGGGCGACGGCTGCCTTCTCACTCCTGTTCAGTCGCAGGCTCCGGCCTGCGGCCAGTTAACAAAACCCATTTGTGGGTCAATATTCAATTTGGAGTACAAAATGCCGAAAGCAAAAGTACACAGTGGCGCTGCCAAGCGCTTCAAAAAGACGGCTGCGGGCTACAAGCACAAGCACGCGAACAAGAGCCACATCCTCACCAAGATGACCACCAAGCGTAAGCGTCAGCTGCGCGGCACCTCGACTCTGAACAAGTCTGATGCCACCCTGGTCGATCGTATGATGCGCGCCAGATAACACTGGCACCATTCGCAAAGGTTTAAGAGGATAGAAGTATGGCCCGTGTTAAACGTGGTGTAGTGGCGCGTCGCAGTCACAAGAAAATTCTGAAGCAGGCTAAAGGTTACTACGGTGCACGTTCACGTGTATTCCGCGTAGCCAAGCAGGCAGTCATCAAAGCTGGTCAGTACGCTTACCGCGACCGTCGCGTTAAGAAGCGTAACTTCCGCGCTCTGTGGATCACGCGTATCAACGCCCAGTCCCGTGCTGAAGGCCTGAGCTACAGCCGACTGATTGCCGGCCTGAAGAAGGCGGATATCGCTCTGGATCGCCGTGTTCTGGCTGATCTGGCGGTATACGACAAAGCCGCTTTTGCTGCCGTAGTTGAAAAAGCCAAGGCAGCCCTGGCAGCTTAATTAGCGCCTGCAGAATAAATCCGCCCCGCAAGGGCAGATTTGTGCTTTAAGAATAGGGAAGGGCTGTTCGGCCCTTCCCTATTTTTTTATGTGCGCTTTTTGACGAGCGCCACAAGAATTCCAAACGCGTCGGTGAGTATCATCGGTAGCGGATAAACAGACCTTGTCACTCATTGATCACAACGAGAAGATTTCAATGCAAGAATTGCAGTCCCTCACCGAGCAGGCGCTGGCACTGGTAGAAGAGGCCGGAGACCTGGCGGCCCTGGATCAGGTGCGGGTAGATTACCTGGGTAAGAAAGGCTCGATCACCGAGCTGCTGAAGGGCCTCGGCAAACTGTCCGCCGAAGAGCGCCCGGCGGCGGGCGCCAAAATTAACGAAGCCAAGCAGCAGGTGCAGGACGCCATCAATGCACGCCGCGAGGGGATGGAAAAGGCGGCCATCGAAGAAAAACTGGCCAAGGAGACCATCGACGTCACCCTGCCGGGCCGCGGTGAACACCAGGGCAGCATGCACCCCATTACCCGCACCCTGCGCCGCATCGAAGAAATTTTCCAGCGCCTCGGCTTCTCCGTAGAGCAGGGCCCCGAAGTGGAAGGGGACTATTACAACTTTGAAGCCCTGAATATTCCGGCGCACCACCCGGCGCGCGCGATGCACGATACCTTCTACATCGACCCCACCACGGTCCTGCGTACGCACACCTCATCCGTGCAGATCCGTACCATGGAGAAAACGAACCCGCCGCTGCGCATCATTTGCCCGGGCCGCGTGTATCGCTGTGATTCCGACGTCACCCACTCGCCCATGTTCCATCAGGTGGAAGGCCTGGTAGTGGATGAGGGTGTGAGTTTCGCGCACCTGAAAGGCTGTATCGACCAGTTCCTGAAGGCCTTCTTCGAAGCCGATGTACCGGTGCGGTTCCGCCCGTCCTACTTCCCGTTCACCGAGCCCTCTGCCGAGGCGGATATCCAGTGCACCAACTGTGGTGGTGAAGGCTGTCGCGTGTGCTCCGGTACCGGCTGGCTGGAAATTCTCGGCTGCGGCATGGTGCACCCGAATGTATTGGCCTCCTGCGATATCGACAGCGAAAAATACTCCGGTTTTGCCTTCGGTCTCGGCGTAGAGCGCATGGCAATGCTGCGCTATGGCGTAAACGACCTGCGCCTGTTCTTCGACAACGACCTGCGCTTCCTGAAGCAGTTCTGACCGAATCCACCATGTAGGAGCCTGCCGAGCAGGTGAACCGCGCAAAGCGCAAAACAGAATTCAGAATTAGAGAACGATTATGAAATTCAGCAATGCATGGTTACGGGAGTGGGTAAACCCGGACCTGACCGCACAACAGCTGGCCGACCAGATCACCATGGCGGGTCTGGAAGTGGACGCCGTGGAACCGGTCGCCGGCGATTTTTCCGGTGTGGTGGTGGGTGAAATCGTCGCCTGTGAACAGCACCCGGATGCCGACAAGCTGCGTGTTTGCAAGGTAAAAGGCCACCCCGAAGGGGAAATGCAGGTGGTGTGCGGCGCCCCCAATGCGCGTGTCGGCATCAAGATCCCGTTCGCCCTGGTGGGCGCGGCGCTGCCCGGCGATTTCAAAATCAAAAAAGCCAAACTGCGCGGCGTCGAGAGCTTCGGCATGCTGTGTGCGCAGACCGAGCTGGAACTGGGCACCGACAACGACGGTATCTGGGAGCTGCCGGCCGATGCGCCCACTGGCGCCGACCTGCGCGAATACCTGCTGCTGGATGACAGCGCCATCGAAGTGGACCTGACCCCCAACCGCTCCGACTGCCTCGGTGTTGCCGGCATCGCCCGCGAAGTAGGCGTGCTGAACCGCTGCGCCGTCACCGAGCCAGCCATCGAGCCGGTGGCCCCCACCATCGACGACAGTTTCCCGGTCTCGCTGATGGCAGAAGATGCCTGCCCGCGCTATGTAGGCCGTATCATCCGCAATATCGATATCACTGCCGCCACCCCGCTGTGGATGCAGGAACGCCTGCGCCGCAGCGGCCTGCGCTCCATCGACCCGGTGGTGGATGTCACCAACTATGTACTGCTGGAACTCGGCCAGCCCATGCATGCCTTCGACCTCGCCAAACTGAGTGGCGGCATCCGGGTGCGTATGGCAGAGCAGGGCGAGAAGCTTACTCTGCTGGACGAGCAGGAAGTAGAGCTGAAAGCCGACACCCTGCTGATCGCCGACGAAAATGGTCCGCTGGCCATCGCCGGCATCATGGGTGGCCTCGATTCCTCCGTGACCGAAAGCACCAAGGATATCTTCCTCGAGAGCGCCTTCTTCAGCCCGCTGGCGATCGCCGGCAAGGCCCGCTCCTATGGCCTGCACACGGATTCCTCCCACCGCTTCGAGCGCGGCGTGGACTACCGTCTGCAGGAGAAAGCCATCGAGCGCGCTACCCAGCTGCTGCTGGATATCGTCGGCGGTGAGCCGGGCCCGGTTCACCTGCGTGAAGCGACTGAAGCCATGCCCGCCGAGCGCCGCATTACCCTGCGCCGCGCACGGGTGAAAACCGGCCTCGGTATCGACCTGGCAGACAGCGAGATCGTCGAGATCCTCACCCGTCTGGGCCTTGAAAAGCTTTCCGAGAGCGAAGAGGGCTGGAGCTTCCTGGTGCCGAGCTTCCGCTTCGATATCTCCATCGAGGCAGACCTGTTGGAAGAGCTGGCGCGGGTGTACGGCTACAACCGCATTCCCAGCGTGAGCTTCAATGCGGCCCTGGATATCGTGCCGCGCGCGGAAGCCGCGGTGGCCCAGTCCCGCCTTGAGCAGACCCTGCTTGCGCGTGGCTATCAAGAGGCCATCACCTTCAGTTTCATCGACCGCGACACCGCTGCGCGCTTCGACCCGGAAGTGACCCCGGTGGCCCTGCAGAACCCCATCAGCGCCGAGCTCTCCGTCATGCGCTCGACACTGATGGCGGGCCTGGTCAAAGCCCTGCAATACAACCTCAACCGCCAGCAGGACCGCCTGCGCCTGTTTGAAGCCGGCCTGCGTTTCGTACCCGGTCAGTCGCTGGCCGAGCTCAAGCAGGAGCGCATGATCGCCGGCCTGATCTACGGCACTCGCCAGCCGGAAGGCTGGGCAGGTACCAGGGATCTGGTGGACTTCTTCGACATCAAGGCCGACGTGGAAGCTCTGCTGGCGCACTACGATGCCGGTGCCGAGTTCAGCTTCGTCCCGGCCAGGCACTCTGCGCTGCACCCTGGGCAGTGCGCCCAGGTCCTGCGCAAGGGCGTGGCGGTGGGTTACATCGGCGCGCTGCACCCGCAGCTGCAACAGGCCTACGACCTGCCCAAGTCCACCTACCTGTTCGAGCTCAGCCTGGACGGTCTGGGGCAGGCGGTGATTCCGTCATTCTCGCCGTTGTCCAGGTTCCCTGAAGTGCGCCGTGACCTGGCGGTACTGGCGGACGCGGAAACCCCGGTCGGGGAACTTGCTCAGACCGCCGTTGAAGCCGCTGGCGAATTTTTGACAGACTTCAACATTTTTGACGTCTACCAGGGCAAAGGCATTGATTTTAATAGAAAAAGTGTCGCGATGGGCTTGACCTTTCAGCATCCCTCGCGCACCCTTACTGACGAAGAAATCAATGCCGCTGTAGAAGCGGTCGTCCGTCAACTGGAACAAAAATACAACGCCAGTCTGCGCTAACCGGTCAATGCTCCGGGGTACGCACACTGACGAGCGTATCCCGAGAGCGTATGCCTCCGGGTTACAAGCCAACGCGGTACCAGGCTTAAAAACCGGGAGTCGACGTCTCTGAATCTGTTGGGCAGGAACCAATGACAGAGGCACTGACCAAGGCCGGGCTCGCCGAGAAGTTGTACGAAGAGCTGGGTTTCAACAAACGCGAAGCCAAGGAAATCGTCGAATTTTTTTTCGAGGAAATCCGCAACGCGCTAGAAAATAACGAGCAGGTCAAACTGTCGGGGTTTGGCAATTTCGATCTGCGTGACAAAAGCCAGCGCCCGGGAAGGAATCCCAAAACTGGCGAAGAAATCCCCATATCCGCAAGAAGGGTGGTTACCTTCAAGCCAGGGCAAAAACTCAAGGCACGAGTAGAAGAAGATGCTGGAAGCGAGTCATAACAGCGAACTCCCCGTAATCCCGGGGAAACGCTATTTCACCATCGGTGAGGTCAGCGAGCTGTGTGCGGTAAAACCACACGTATTACGCTACTGGGAGCAGGAGTTTCCGCAGCTCAGCCCGGTAAAACGTCGCGGCAACCGACGCTATTACCAGCACCAGGATGTCATCCTGATCCGTCAGATCCGCGCGCTCCTGTACGAGGAGGGCTACACCATCGGCGGCGCCCGCCTGCAGATGGAAACCGGAAATTCTGACAAAGTGCAAACCGTGCACATGCAGCAGGTGATCCCGCAAATGATCGCCGAGTTGGAAGGTGTGCTTGAATTATTGGCGGCTGACGCCTGATTCAAAAAAGGCAAAAATCGGACTTGCAATCCCCCGGTACTTCGGTATGATTTGCGCCTCATCGCCAAGCGATGCCCCTTATAAATCAAGCACTTAGGTGATTTTCACCGGCCTGATTTCAAAATTGTCGGAGTATAGCGCAGCCTGGTAGCGCACCACACTGGGGGTGTGGGGGTCGTCAGTTCAAATCTGGCTACTCCGACCATATTTACGTTGTATATCAACGGCTCAAAAGCCCGCATTTACGCGGGCTTTTTTGTCTCTCAAATTTGAGTCCATTCCTCTCTTTTTTCATCATGCGCGTAAAGCATTTGCTTAGCGTTGTGTTGCGATATTTTTGCGCCCAATCCTATGATTCAACTATTGGTTTATATTTACCAAAATATGAACTATATTGGCTATATTTTGGTATGGTTGGAGGTTCCATGTTCATACTCAAAGGTTTGCTAAGGGCGGAAACGCAGGAAAAGGCGTTGCTTTATCTCTTATTGAGGGAGAGTGGCTATAGCAAGGAAATAGCTGATTTCTATGCAATTCCCACCAATCCAGTCCAGAAGCAGCTGGCACGCCTGGAGGAGGATGGCGTGGTTATTAGCCAATTAATCGGTAAGGTTCGCAGTTACCAATTAAATCCGCGCTATCCATTTCTCGAACCGCTCAAGGCTTTGCTAAAAGCAGCGGTAGCAGCATACCCGGTACAAGTGCGTAATCAGTTGCTGATTCAGCGCACTCGTCCCCGCCAAGCCGGGAAATCGCTGGAAATTGTTCGGACCACTAAACCGGGCGCAGAAGATTGAGCGCGTCAAATCAGATGCAAGATTTCAGTCGGGTGAGTATCACTGAACTTGCCGTAATCATTGCCCGGCATCTGTCGGGGCATGGTGTTGAGGTTGTATTGGTGGGAGGGTTAGCCGTGGAGATTTATACCGAAAACCTTTATCTCACCAAAGATATCGACATGGTCGACATCAGCTATCAGCCGCCGGCAGCGTTGTGCAAAGCAATGGAAGAGCTGGGATTCCACAAAAAGGGCAGAGTGTTCGCGAACCCCACTACCGACATTACCGTGGAATTTCCCTCAGCACCGCTTTCGATCGGTGATGAATTGGTGCAGCAGACCACTACAGTTGATCTTCCGACTGGCCAAATCCCGATTCTGCTCGTAGAAGACGTGGTGAAAGACCGCCTGTCGGCATTTGTCCATTGGCGGGATACTCAGTCTCTGGTGCAGGCCACCGCCATACTGCTAAAGCACGGGCTCAAACCGGAATCTTTTAAAGTCTATTTTGAGTGTGAAAACTCCACTGATCAATTCCATCTGTTGCAGCTGCTTTATCGGCGCGGGAAGGAATACCGCAATTTTACTATGATTAAGTTGGAGAATGACCTCGCACAGATACTTCTGAAAAATCTGTAGAGTCGTTACAGAGGCCTGTGTATTCAGGTCCTTCACGTAAAACTGGAGAAAATCATCCTTGTTGCCGCGGTGGGAAAAGATCAGTCGATTCTCTGCTGGGTTGTAGTCGGGGCTTACCTCCGAGCCTCTCATCCGGGTAAGAAGCTCGATTTGTCCAATCGGTTCATCCTGGCTACTCAAAGACGGGAACAGCCCGACGATAGCGGCGAGGAGTCCCACGGCCAAAAGTCCCACAGAAATAGGAAACCAGTGTTGTCGGCGGAGAGGTTTACTCTGGGGATTCGCGGGGGAAACTGGGGTTACCTCGGTGATCAGTGCATAGCCTTTCATGGGGGCGGTGCGGATATGGTGGGGACTTCTGGCGCTGTGACTGAGGGCCTCTCGGAGCTTGCGGATCATTGCCCGCAATGCATCGTCACTGACCACGCGCTCGGACCAGATCGGAAGACCACTACACTTCCGCTATTGGTATCCGACACTGAGCGTTTTCAACGGTCGAGGGGCAGCGTCGTCAGGTTTTTAAGGCATTTGTGGCACTGAATATTTCGTATCACATTTCATCCGGCTTATTTTCGGGACCGGTAGCTTTTAGCCATTCCCGAGGCGTACAGCCTTCGCTGGTCTTGAATGCGCGTGACAGGGCCGCTTCACTTCCGTAGCCGACGTCACCGGCAATCAGCTTTAACGGCAGCCCTTGTTTTAACGCTTGCTTGGCGACGGCGATGCGCCACCTCTGTAGATAACTGCCCGGCGTTTCGCCGATGGTCTCCTTGAAGGTACTGGCAAACAAGCTGCGCGACATGCCGGCGCGATCGGCGAGCTCGGCGAGCGACCAGTTGTGCTCGGGGTTCTCGTGCATGGCCACGAGTGCGCCGCGAAGCCGGGTGTGGGCCAGACCGGCGAGTAAGCCGAGTTTGGTTTCGCCTTCTTCCATCAAATAGCGCACGACCTGGATCAAGACCACTTCGAATAACCGGTTAAGGACTGTCTGGCGCCCGCAGTTTTGGCTGAACGCTTCCTCAAACAGAAGATCGAGTACGGGGCCTGAACCTGGAAGTGCAGAGAGTGGCAGGCACACGAACGGGGGAAGGGCGTTGGCCAGTGGATTGTTCAGACCGCCATCAAAGCTGAGATTGGCGCATGCGAAGTCCGCACCGCGCTCGGGGTCGGTAATGAAGCGATGGGCCAGCGGGCGTGGATAGAACAAGAGGCTGGGTTCTGTGATCCGGGTTGTGCGCCCGTGATGGCGAACTTCCACCGCACCTTCCCGGATCAGATGGATCTGTCCATATCCGGCATCACCGTCCAGATCATTGATTCCACAGAGCGCGCCGGTATGGAATACCTGCGCGGTTATCGAGAAGTGGTCCAGCAGGGCGGCCAAGCGATCGACCATTTTAGTACTCCTGGTTAACTTTTCAGGACTAATTGTGATACTGCGTCCAGTATATGGACGTAAAGTGCATCCCGGTAGCGGTTGAGCCAAAAGCCGCGCAACTAAACCGAGGAGTCACAAAATGTCTATCGAAAAAATCCTGTACACCGCTGAAGCAACCTCAACCGGAGGTCGTGAAGGCCGCTCTGTATCCTCTGACAATGCGCTCGACGTGCAACTGTCGACCCCGCGAGCACTGGGCGGCGCCGGTGGTCCCGGTACTAATCCGGAGCAGCTGTTTGCCGCGGGCTATTCGGCCTGTTTCCTGGGAGCGCTGAAACATGTGGCGGCAATGGAAAAAACACCTCTCCCAGCGTCAACGAAAATCACCGGAAGAGTGGGCATCGGCCAGATTCCGACGGGCTTCGGGATCGAAGTCGAGCTGAAGATTTCACTGCCCGGCCTGGCCCGTGAAGAAGCGCAGGCGCTCGTGAATAAGGCACACATTGTCTGTCCTTACTCCAACGCCACACGCGGCAATATCGACGTAACGCTCACCCTGGTTGATTAATCGGAGAGCCTCACCTGTCTTTCACTGGAGAAGTACCATGAAACGCAATTCCCCCAAACTTGCCGCCGCCGCGTTGGCGTTCGTAACCGCATTCAGCGCTGCCCCTTCATTGGCAAATCCGAGTGTGGATGCCGTTCGTGAGCCCGCAGTGGCTATTGATAAGACCGCGGATACCATCACAACCCGGGATAACGTCAAGATCTACTACAAGGACTGGGGTCCCAAAAATGGGCCCGTTGTCGTGTTCAGCCACGGATGGCCGCTCAGCTCAGACAGCTGGGAGTCTCAGATGCTGTTCCTGGCGGCCAGAGGCTACCGGGTAGTAGCGCACGATCGCCGCGGCCACGGCCGGTCTAGCCAGCCCTGGGAAGGTAACGACATGGATCACTATGCAGACGATCTGTCGGCGGTGATCGAAGCGTTGGACCTTGAAGAGGTAACCCTGGTTGGGTTCTCGACCGGTGGTGGTGAGGTGGCGCGCTACATAGGCCGGTATGGTACCGGACGAGTGAAAAAAGCCGCACTTATCGCGGCGGTTACACCGTTGATGCTCAAAACGGCTAGCAATCCGAACGGGCTGCCGCTGGAGGTATTTGATGGGCTGCGCAAGTCTTCACTGGAGAATCGTTCACAGCTCTATATGGATATCGCTTCAGGCCCATTCTTCGGCTTCAACCGCCCGGGCGCAAAAGTTTCTGAGGGCCTGGTCCAGTCCTTCTGGGTACAGGGAATGCAGGGTGGGCACAAGAACACCTATGACTCCATTGCGGCCTTCTCTGCCACAGACTTCCGCGAGGACCTGAAAAAGTTCGATGTCCCTACGTTGATCGTTCACGGTGACGATGACCAAATAGTTCCGATCGATACCTCTGCACGCGCAGCTGCGAAACTGGTCAAGGATGCAAAATTGATTGTTTACGCCGGTGCTCCCCACGGGCTCGCCGAGACACACAAGGACAGGCTCAACCAGGATCTGCTGACATTTCTGCAGAAGTAAGCTCCCGCAGATACTGGCCGGCGCTCGATTCGGTAAACGCTCATTGAACGCGAAAATATCGCCCGGTTTACCGAGTCGAGTCGTCGACTAAGTGGCGTAGGAGCGAAAACGTATAACCAAATGCTCCAAAGTTCGTTCTATTTTTTGGTGGGAAAGCGTCAAATTTTCTCAATTTAATTTGATTTCAGCGATGGATAAGATGCGCTCATCCATTGAGGTTTGAAATTGGCCGGCCATTTTATGGCTAATTTGCAGATGTATATTCGGGAGAGCGTCCCCCACGAATCAAACTTTTGCCTGCGGTCAGTCATCAGAGCCGGCTGTTGCCTGCCAGCGCTTGATCACACCACTTTCGTTCGCAGGAATTATTGGCGTGGTGGCGTTAAGTCTCGCGAGCGGCCTGCCGACCTGGGTCGCGCTGGCAGGTTGGCTGTCGTACCACACGCGCGGTACTTCCCTGCGTGACGGGTTCTACAACCTGGCTTGCCTGGTAACCGGGTTGGGCATCGGAATCGTTGCAGAGTCTCTGATGTTCAAGTGGCAGGCCGACCTTCGATTCTGGGCATTGCCGGTGGCCTTGGTGCTGGCGACCTGTGGGATCTGGCTGATGAATTTTGTCACCGGTATCCGTAACTGGCCCAGTTACCTGATCGGTGTAGCCATTGTGTTTATTGCGGCTATGGAAGCATCGATAAGCAGTTATTTAACCTTGACTGCCGTCGTTGCGATGGGGGCAGCGGTTGGGGCGCTGTTAGATCTTACGCGCAGATCCATCAGCGTGAGGTTTAGAGATGAATCGGGCACGGAGTATCGTTGAGGTCAGGCCAGGCAGCGTATTGCCTTCGGGAGGTTTTGAACATGTTTAGGCGTGTATTACTGCTCATATCATTATTGTTCGTAACCGCGCTGGCGTTTACGCGGCCTGCAGTTGCCGAGAAGGATCCTCTTACCGAAATCCATAGTAACCATCAGCCAGCGGCCAGCGACTATCTCAATCACTCCCGGTGAGCCTCAGAAGATTACTTGCAATATTTCCGCGAAAGAGCAGCGCACACCGGGCAATCCGGTGGCGTAGAACCCGCTGTTGCGCAAAGGCGGCGCCCACGTCCGGGAAAAGTCCGTTGAGCGCTTTGAGTGCAAACAACAACCAGAAAGGCAGCGTGGGAATGGGACGGCTCCGGCGGCCGGAGCTTCGGTTGTTGATTTACGCAATCGTTAAATTTTTCATTTTGTTGAATGTGAAATAACTTGCTCAGACCCCAACAATCCGCGCGCGAAAATTCTTTCCTTTGATCTTCCCTTTGCCGAGCTTGTCCAGCGCTTTTTTGGCGACACTCCTCTCTACCGCTACGAACGTGGAAAAATCGAATAACTGGATTTTTCCGATCTGCGTACCATCAATACCGCCTTCACTGGTCAGAGCGCCCACTACATCGCCGGCGCGGACTTTTTGTTTTTTTCCACCGTCGATCTGTAGGGTGGACATGCGCGGGCGGGACGGCGCGAAGCCTTTGGGGAGTGGAGGGACTTCCAGCAGGGTGATGGGTTGCTGCAGCAGTTCTTCCAGGCGCTCTACCTTGTAGATTTCCTTTTTACTGACAAGCGTCAGCGCGATGCCTTTCTGGCCGGCGCGGCCGGTGCGGCCGACGCGGTGCACGTGTACTTCCGGATCCCGGGAGAGGTGGTAGTTCACCACCATGGGTAATTCTTCAATGTCCAGACCGCGCGCGGCCACGTCGGTGGCCACGAGAATCGAGGCGCTGCCGTTGGCGAACAGGGTGAGTGTACGGTCGCGGTCTTTCTGTTCCATATCGCCGTGCAGAGCGAGGGCGGCGAAACCGGCGTTTTTCAGGGTTTGGGCGGCTTCGTCGGTTTCTTTTTTGGTGTTGCAGAAAACAACGGCGGAAGATGGGGAATGACTGGCGAGCAACTGGTGTAGTGCCTCGGGTCGCTGTTCGTTGTTTTCTACCCGGTAATATTTCTGTTCGATTGTACTCTCGCTGTGGGTTGCCGCGACTTCCACTTTCACCGGATCGCGCAGCACCCTTGTGGCCAGGGCGTCGATGGTTTTCGGATAGGTGGCGGAGAACAGCAGTGTCTGGCGCTGCGTTGGCAGCTCGGCGAGGATCTGATCCAGTACTGCCTGGAAGCCCATATCCAGCATCCGGTCGGCTTCGTCGAGCACCAGGGTATGTACTTCGCCAAGCTCGAGATTGCCCTTGCGGAGGTGATCCTCAATGCGGCCGGGCGTGCCGACAACGATGTGTGCGCCGTGCTTGAGAGAGCCGATCTGCGGCCCAAACGGCATGCCGCCGCACAGGGTCAGGATCTTGATGTTGTGGATGGCCCGCGCCAGCTTGCGCAGTTCCCGCGCCACCTGATCCGCCAGCTCGCGGGTGGGGCACAGTACCAGTGCCTGTACGCGGAAGCGCTCAGGCTGCAGCTTGTGCAATACCCCGAGGCCAAATGCCACCGTCTTGCCGGAGCCGGTTTTCGCCTGCCCGATGACATCGCGCCCATCCACGATGGCGGGCAGTGCCGCGGCCTGGATCTCCGTGAGTTGTTTGAAACCGAGATCCTGCAGGTTTTGGAGTATGGGCGGCGCCAGGGGCAGGGACTGGAAATCGCGCAGAGCGCTGGTGCGGGCATTGTTGTCGGGCATGGTGTAAATGAGCTTGGTTGGCGAGAAAACGGGGCATTGTAGGTAAGTGGGGAGGGATTTCCCACTGTCTCGGCCTTGACCAATCCATAACTCACTGGTTATGCTTTATTCCATAACCAGATAGTTATGAGTAAGCAATGGCCGATCCCCGTGATGCACTGTTCAAGTCCCTTTCTGATCCTACCCGGCGCGCCCTGTTTGAGCAGCTGTGCCGCGGTGGAGAGCAGACGGTGGGGGAGCTCACGGTGTTCGCCGGGGTCTCTCAACCGGCGGTGTCCAAGCATCTCGGCGTACTCAAGCTGGCGGGCCTGGTGCGCGATCGTCGTGAAGGGCGCGAGACGCACTACCGTCCTCAGCCGGGAGCGCTCACACCACTGCTCGACTGGACCAGCGAAATGACCGCGTTCTGGGAGCAGCGCTTTGACGATCTGGAAGATCTCCTGAAACGAATGGATCAGTAACGGAAGCTGGGTAAAGTAATGAGTGAAGCAATGAATATATCGCTAAGTAGACCTGTCAGTGATAAGCGCTCTGTGATTGTCGAGCGGGAGTTTCCCTATCCGCCGGAAAAACTGTGGCGCGCGCTGACTCAGCCGCATCTTATCGAAGCGTGGCTGATGAAAAATGATTTTCAGCCGGTGCAGGGGCATCACTTCAATCTTCATGGCGAGTGGGGGGGAGTGCTGAACTGTGAGGTGCTGGTGGTGGAAGTGAACGAACGTCTTTCCTACACCTGGAACTTTCCTCACGAGAATCCGGATTTCAACCTGGAGAGTGTGGTGACGTTTACGCTCACGCCCACCAACACCGGCACACGGTTGCGCATGGAACAGTGTGGATTCCGGCCAGATCAAAAACAGGCCTATCAGGGAGCGAAGATCGGCTGGAGGAACTTCTTCTCTGCACTGGATGGAATTCTGGAGCGTCTGTGATCGACGTTATAGGTCGGTCGGTGATTTTGGTGAATATTTAAACATAAATGGAGAGAAAATGAATATTTTCCTGTGGGTTCTTCAGGTGCTTCTCGCGCTGCACACGGCGACCGGTGCGGTATGGAAATTTTCCAATGCGGAGCAAAGTGTGCCGTCCCTCAGTGCGATTCCTCACGGGATGTGGGTGGCGCTGGGGGTTGTGGAGCTGGTCCTGAGTTTATGCCTGATACTCCCGGCATTTTATAAACCCCTGACAGTCCTCGTGCCGATCGCCGCGGTGCTGATTGCCTTGGAGATGTTGCTGTTCTGTGCGCTGCACTTTGCTTCGGGGGAGGCTGGTTACAGTTCGGTAGTTTACTGGCTGGTTGTCGCCGCGGTTTGTGCGTTTATCGCTTATGGACGGTTGGTGCTCAAACCACACTAAGTGTTGAGCGGATGAGGGCGGAGAGGGCAGTGGGAGGATGGACTCAAAAAAACGCTAAGGTGTTTTTTGACCCTGCGGGCTCGCTCGCGCTCGGTCTCAACTCGCTGCGCGAGTTGATCGAACCGGGAGGTTCGTCCACCGCCCGAATTTGCCATACAAAAAAGCCCGATCCTTTCGGATCGGGCTTTTTTGTATGGCGCACTCGGGAGGATTCGAACCTCCGACCGCTCGGTTCGTAGCCGAGTACTCTATCCAGCTGAGCTACGAGTGCGTTGGGGTGCGAACAATATGGATTGCGGGCGGGTGAGTCAAGCGATTTCTGAATTTTTTCTCAAATCCATCCATTCCCGCATGCAAAATGCTGATCAGTATTGCATCAACACCGGATACTTCAGGTACTGCTGGTCGTAGTAGGGGCTGCGCAGGTAGAAAAAATTCAGGCGTGCGGCGGGGTCATCGGCGAAGGCTTTGTCCTGCAGCCGCTTTTCAAATTCGCCTTTCACTTTGGCGTCAAAGGCCAGCACCTTTTCTGCCAGCGGCACCAGGGCGTAGGCCTCAGCATATTCTGTACGCTGGAAGATCTGGTTGAAGAATCCCCACTGAAAAAAGGAATCCGGGCCGCGCGGGTCGAGGAGTGCGGTGGCCAGTAGTCCGAGGGGCTGATCCGTGCTGACTTTGACGTAATTGTTCAGGTCGACCTGCACGGGTTTTTCGGTGAACTGTCCTTCCACTCGGAAGTGGCCTTCAAATGGCACCTTGGCAAACTCGTGTGCCTGCACGGTGAACTGGGTGAGCGGTGTGCTGTGGTTTTGTGTCTTGCCGAGTTCCGCTGCGCTGATTGCTATGCCGTGGGCTTTGAGTCTGGAAATCACCAGGTCTTCGTGGCGCGGGATATAGAACGCCTTGGGTACTTGCACTTCGATAGCTTTTATTTCATCCCGGTACACCGGCAGGTTCAGATAGTCCTTGGCCTTGCCGAGCCACACCACCTCTTCGGTGCCGCTGATGCGGTTGGGGCGCTTCTCGTAGTCGATACCTTTGAAGGGTTTTTCGGCATAGACCGTAAGGTCCGGGGTTTCGCTGGCGCGCCAGGCCAGCACCTGGTTTTGTGGACGGCGCTTTTGGTCGCTTTGGATCGCGGTGGTGAGGGCATCGCCTTTTTCCGCGAGGGTATTGAGCGCGGCCTTGATGAATACGTAAGTGCCAAGCACCCGCTGGCGGAAGGGTTTTAGGGAGTGGTTTTCAATCAGTACCGTCGGGGTATGGCGCAAGTCACCGAGGCCATTGGAGAAACGCGGGCTTGCGGTCCAGTGGCTGACACCATCGGAGAATTCTTTGCTGTTGACGCCAAATACCAGCGGGCCGGGGATATGTCCGGCGGCGCTCAGCGCGGCGTCCACGTCACCCTGGAAATGTTGTTCCAGCCATTGGGCGATCGCCGGTGAATCACTGGCAAATGCGCCGTTGTAGCCGTAGGTGATGTCGTACTGATAGTCCTCGCCGTCGGTGACGTGGATATCCAGATACAGCTCCGGTTGATAGTCGTTGATGATGTCCATCACCGCGCGCAGTTCCGGGGTGTCCAGCTTGGTGTAGTCGCGGTTCAGGTTGAGATTGTTGCCGTTGGTGCGCCAGCCCGCGTTGTTGGGACCGCGCTGGTTCATGCGGGAATAGAGTCCGGCACGCTCGTGCCCGTCCACGTTGAGGATAGGAATAACCAGAAGATTGACCTTCTCGATGAGTGCGCGCAGTTCGGCGTTGCCGGTAACGTAATCGCGCAGCAGCATGAAGCTCGCATCTTTGCCGTCAATCTCACCGGAATGAATACCGGCCTGGGCCAACAGTGTGGGCTTGCCATTGGTGCGTGGGTCGCTGCCGCCGGCGCTCAGAGTAATGAGCTGGATGGCACGACCGCTGGCGGCGTTGCCGATATCCTGTACCTGGATGTCCGGACTCGCGGCGGCGAGCTTTTGCGCAAAGACGCGGGTGGTTTCGTAATCCGGGGTGGTGGCGAAGTTTGTGGCCTCGGCGGGGGTTATCCAGTCGCCTCGGGTGACAATGAGGGACTCCGATTGACCCTTCCATGGCAATAAGGGTGGCAGCGGTGCTGTGAGTCCGGCTTCTCTATCGGCAGCGGTTGCAGAGAGTGCGAACGCACTCAGCCCGGCGAACACGGCCGCACGCAATCGCACGCTGGCGGGCTTTCGGCGGTGGGAGTAATTGGCGTGGGCGGATCTGGTAGCTGTCATGCCGTAACGATTCCGTTGCTGTGCCGTATTTGCGGCTGTGGTTGTCAGTGATTGGGCGATCAGGGCCGGTGTTGTGCGGGGGCGGGCGCCTCGGGCAGCGCCCATCCGAACTGTTGCATCAGTGCAACAAAGCAACCCCGTGGGTTGGCCCGCAATTCGAGCGGTACCTCGGTGACCGGGTGCTGCAGGTGCAACCGGTATGCGTGAAGCAGCAGTCTCGCACACTGCAGCTGTTCCGCGAAGAAGCGATTGTGGGTGGACTTGCCGTATTTGGGGCAGCCGATCAGCGGGTGATGGATGTGCTTGAAGTGCCGCCGGATCTGGTGGCGGCGACCGGTGACCAGTTCCACTTCCACCAGTGAGTAACGGCTGCTTGGATAGCGGTCGACTTCGAAAGGCAGTTCCACGGTGGCGAGGCGGCGGTAACGGGTGATGGCCTCCTGGCGGGGGAGGTCGCTCTTGGGGCGCTTGCGCTGGTGCTTGAAGTCCGCCACCGGGGGAAGTGGATAATCGATAACAGCCTGTTCCGGGCAATATCCGCGGCATACCGCGAGGTATTGCTTGATGGCGGAATCGCTGTCGAGTTGCGCCTGCAAGCGCGCGGCCACGTCACTGCTTTTCGCAAATATGATGACACCGGAGGTGGGTTTGTCCAGGCGGTGAACGGGAAAGAGGTGGCAACCGGTGAGATCCCGCAGCGTCTGCAACAGGATACGTGTTTCGTGGCGGTCTATGTCCGAGCGGTGCACCAGCCAGCCTTCGGGTTTGTAGGCGGCGACGAGGTATTCGTCTTCAAAAATCAGCTCCGGCATTTCTTTCGGAACGGCATTGTCAGGGCCAGTCACTGAGGGGCTCCACATATACCCAGCGCTTCTTGTACTGCTTGAACAGGGAAATTTCGTGCAGTGCCGACTCACTATTGCCCGCACCGTCGCGGTACCAGGCTCTGAACTCGACGATGGACGTTTTCAGTCCCTGTTTGCTTTTAATGATCTCCAGCCGGCACCAGTCGGTGGTGAGGTCGTCGGCGCGCAGATCCGGGCAGGTGTCCGGGTGCCAGCTCTTGCGCAGGTAAGCCAGGTTGCCGGTTGCGTAGGCGGTAAAGCGGCTGCGCATCAGGTTCTCGGCGGTGCTGGGGTAGGTCTGGCCGGAGAGGTACAGGCCGCAGCATTGGGTGAAGGGCTTATGGGAGCAGCAGGGGCAGAGTTGGAGCATGGATCTGTCTGTTCGGAGCCGTCGGTAGAAAGTGGGTAAGGTAAACAACGGAAACGGGGGCGCATGATAGCAGCGGCGCGCGAGACTGGCAGGTCAATTATAGCGGGGAAAGAGGCGCCACAGCTGCTAGGCTTTTAGGTAGTGGTAATGATTGCGCGAGTACAGGTGATATGAAGCGTTGGACCTTCTGCTCCGGATCAACTTTCCTTGTTGCGATCACCTTTGCGGTGATCGGCTGCGCGATCTCTGGTGCCGCGGTGTCGCAGACGGTGGAAAGTGGTCAGCAACAGCAGGCGGGCCAGAGTCCGAGCCTGGCATTTTGTCAGGAACGTTTCCTGGAAAAGGACGATGGGTTGCTTCGCTGTAACTGGGCGGTGAACTTCAACTTCGCCTGTTTTGTATCCTACCCGTCCAACAAGGTGGTACAGGTGGGGTCGTTACTCTCTGAGCCGGAGGTGGTGGGGGAGTGCGACAGCGGCGAACGTATTATCAAAATCCTGCACTACTGAATCCGCAGCCGGGTATGGTCGCGGCCGATATTTACCAGACTTCCCTCGTTTCCCCCTCCAGCGTGAGGTCGCCATTGGCGAGCATTACTGAAATTTTCCGCTGTAGTTGGTCGTAGGTGAACGGCTTTCTGATGCAGTCGAGAATCCCGTCCGCCAGAATGTCCTGCACCTTGCTTTCCACACTGTAGCCCGTTGCCAGCAAGGCTTTGATCCCTGGATTAATTCTTTTCAGTTCCGCGAACAGTTGTTGTCCATCCATTTGCGGCATGATCATGTCCAGCAATACAAGATCAATTTCCGGAAAGTTATCAGCATAAAATTCGATGGCTTCCGCCGCGGTGCCGAAGGTTTCCACCTTGTGGCCGTGCATTTCAAACAGGGCTTTGGAATAACTGCGCACAATCGCCTCGTCGTCCACCACCATCATGCGGATGCTGCGTTCTTGCACGGTGGTCTTCTGCGGTTTGCTTTTCAGATGCTTGCTGCAGTCGAGAGTGATCGGCAGATACAGGTCAAAACAACTGCCTTTGCCGGCGGCCGAGCGGCATTGGATTGCGCCTTTGTGTAGGTGCGTGGTGCCGTAGACAGCCGCCAGCCCGAGGCCGGCGCCGCGGCCACTGACTTTGGTGGTGAAGAAGGGCTCGAAGATTCGCCGGCGCACCTCTTCGGTCATACCCATGCCGCTGTCGCTGACGGTAATGCGCAGATACTGCCCCGGTTCCAGTTGGAAATCGCAAATGGAGGTCGCGGTCTCAATGATTTCATTGCACGTGCTGAACACCAGCTCACCACCTGCGGGCATTGCGTCTTTGGCATTGATACCGAGATTCAGCAGTGCGCTTTTCAATTGCGCGGAGTCGCCTTTGACGTGTGGCCGCCCGGCGTTCAGTTGTTGCCTGATGATAATGCGGCGGTCGATGGTGCGCGCGAGCATGGCGCAGACGTCGCGCACGATGTCGTGTGTGTTGCAGTCACGGAGTTGGTAGGAGCCTTTGCGGGCGAAGGTGAGCAGTTGTTTGGTCAGTTCCGCGGCGTGGTGCGCGGTAGTGAGAATCTGACTGGCGTACTCTGCGATCCTGGTATCAAAGGTGGTCTGGTGGATGACCTCCGCAAACCCGGCGATACCGTGAATCATATTGTTAAAATCGTGGGCGATGCCTCCGGCCAACTCACCGATGGCCTGCATCTTCTGGGCCTGACGGAGCTCTTCTTCCAGTAGCCGCTGCTTGGTGATATCACTGCCGATGCTCAGTACACCGATGGTTTCACCACGATCATCGGTCAGCACCTTATTGGTCCAGGCTATCCAGACCCGCGTGCCGTTCTTGGTAATGTTTTCGTTGACGTTGTAGCGATGTTCTTCCGGATAGTTGCTGATGTGCTCCATCAGTGGGCGGAGATCGCGGCCGGTGCTTTCATTTTCCGGCACAATGGTGCCGATGACATGTCGGCCGATAATCTCGTCTTCGGCAAACCCGAAGAAATTCTGCGCATATTCATTGAAGAAGGTGACTACGCCACTTTTGTCCCAGCGCAGGATGATGGAATTGGCGTGCTCCACCAGCTCCCGATACCGCTCTTCGCTTTTGCGGAGCGCCTCATACACCTCGAGAGAGCCCTGATCGCTGGGTGGCGGACGGCTTTGCTGTGCAGGCTCTTTTACGTCTGCATTTATTGGTTTTTCCATTGGTCCATCCTGGAGCCCGGGAAAGAACAGGGATTGCAACATGGCTTTTGGTGATTGTCTAGCCAATCACCCAGACCGGAGGGGTCGTCATTTGCATTTGGCGAATTGTGTCAAAATTTGCATGGTTGGTCGGTAATTGCCGTAGCTGGCGCAATGGCCAATTGCTGCTAGCATGGGCGGAGTTTTCACTGGGGCTTACTGACAAGAGCAATAGAAAGGAGGGGGGATGCAGTTCACTCTGAACTCAAACACCATCGCGCGGCGCGCGATGGGGGCGGCCGGTGGCGCACTGCTGGTAGCAGCATTGGTGTCCTGCGGCGGCGACAAACAGAAGGAAAACGACGGGCCTGATTTTTCCCGGCAGAGTGCCTTTCCGTCCACCTACAAGGCCGAAGAGGCGGCACCGGTTCTGATTCGCGGCGCGACGGTACTGACCGGCACGGGGGAGCAATTGACCAATGCCGACATCCTGTTGCGGGATGGCAAGATTGCAGCCATCGGCGAAAGATTGAAGGCGCCGAAAAAAGGCATAGTGGTCGAGGGAGCCGGCAAATGGGTGACCCCGGGCATCATCGATGTGCACTCCCATCTCGGTGATTATCCCGCACCCTCCATCGAGTC
This sequence comes from Microbulbifer pacificus, assembly GCF_002959965.1. Taxonomy (NCBI): domain Bacteria; kingdom Pseudomonadati; phylum Pseudomonadota; class Gammaproteobacteria; order Cellvibrionales; family Microbulbiferaceae; genus Microbulbifer; species Microbulbifer pacificus. The sequence continues at coordinate 1,383,494 of NZ_PREV01000027.1, read as the reverse complement.
GTCTCAGGACGGCAACGAGATGACCTCGCCCAACACGGCGCAGGTCTGGGCGGAACATTCTGTGTGGACCCAGGATCCTCAGTTTGCGTTGGCGCTGGCCGGTGGCGTTACCACTCTGCAGATTCTTCCGGGGTCCGCCAACCTGTTTGGCGGCCGTGGCGTAACCCTGAAAAACGTACCCGGTCGCAGTGTGCAGGATATGAAATTCCCCGGTGCGCCCTACGGTTTGAAAATGGCCTGCGGAGAAAACCCCAAGCGGGTATACGGCGACAAGGGAACCCTGCCTTCCACCCGGATGGGCAATGTGGCCGGATACCGCCAGGCCTGGATCGACGCGGCGGCCTACCGCCACAAGTGGGACGAATACAAGAAAAATGGCGGCGAAGCGCCGGACCGCGACCTGCAGCTGGAAACTCTGGCGGGGGTACTGAATGGCGAAATTCTGGTGCACAACCACTGCTATCGCGGTGAAGAAATGGCCATCATGATGGATGTGGCGAAGGAGTTTGGCTTCCAGATCACTGCCTTTCACCACGCGGTAGAGGCCTACAAGGTGGCGGATCTGCTGGCGGAAAACAACGTGTGCGCGGCGGTCTGGGCCGACTGGTGGGGCTTCAAGCACGAGGCGTTCGATATGACCGAGGCCAACCTCGCCATCATCGACCAGGCCAAGGCCTGCGGCATGATTCATTCGGATTCGGAAATCGGCATCCAACACCTGAACGAGGAGACCGCCAAGGCCATGGTGGCCGGCCAGCGCGCCGGCTTCGCGATTGAACCCCGTCATGCGGTGGCCTGGATGACGCTCAATCCCGCGAAAGCGCTGGGTATCGATGAGGTCACCGGCAGCCTGGAGAAGGGCAAGATGGCGGATCTGGTGGTGTGGTCTGGCAATCCGTTCAGCGTTTACAGCAAGGCCGAAAAGGTCTTTATCGACGGCAACCTGATGTACGACCGCAGTAATCCCGAGCGTCAGCCTTACAGCGATTTTGAGTTGGGCATTATGGACGCCGAAGGTGAGCGCTTGTCCGAGAGTCGTGTTAAAGGGCAGGGAGGTGCACAATGAATCGCACGAATATTCGTTCCCGCGGAATTGCGCGGATGGCACTGGCACTACTTTCCGGATTGGCATTGAGTGCCCAGGCACAGACCGTGCTGATCAAGGACGCGAAGATCGTCACCCTGACCGATCAGGGGACGCTGGAATCTGCCGATCTGCTGGTGCGCAACGGGCGCATCGAACAGATCGCAGACCGCCTTGGAGACCTGAGCGCGGATCTGATAATCGACGGACGCGGCAAGGTGGTGACCCCCGGTCTGATCGCACCCAGTAGCGAACTGGGCCTGACCGAGATCAGCGCCGCCGCTTCCACCAACGACGGAGCAGTACAGGATACCTCCATCGGCGCAGGCTTTGATCCCTCGGTGGCGTACAACCCGCGCTCCACTCTGATCCCCTTCAACCGCGCTGGCGGTCTCACTCAGGCGGTAGTCGTACCGGGCAGCGAGGAAAAAATCTTCGCGGGGCAGGGGTTCGCCATCCGTCTCACTGGAGACTTCGACAGTATCATCGGCACTGGGCTGGTGCAGAAGGTGTACTTCGGTGAGTACGGTGCGCAACTGGCCGGTGGTAGCCGGGCGCGAGCGTATGAGCAGATCGAAAGTGCACTGGAGGATGCGGTGGAATACGCCGGTAACCGCGAGGCCATCCGCAAGGGGGAGTGGCGGGATCTGGATTTTTCCATCGCGGACCTCGAAGCGTTGCAGCCGCTGATCAGGGGTGAGCAACCATTGCTGATCAGTGCCAATCGCGCCAGCGACATTCTGCAGGTGCTGGCGCTGGGCAAAAAATACAACCTGAAGCTGATCGTGCAAGGGGCTGCGGAAGGCTGGATGGTGGCGGATCAGCTTGCGGCCGCGCGGGTGCCCGTGGTGATCGATGCACTGGGCAATTCTCCCGATGCGTTCGAGAAGTTGGGCGCGCGACTGGACAATGCGGCACTGATGCAGAAAGCCGGCGTCATCGTGGCGATCAGCGGACCGGGCTATGCCGGTTCCCACAATAGCTATCTCTCCCGTCAGGGCGCCGGTAATGCGGTGGCCTACGGCCTTCCGTATGAGGAAGGGGTTAAAGCCATCAGTGCCAATGTCGCCACCATTTTCGGTCTGGAAGGCGGTGTGCTTGCGCCCGGCAGCCGGGCGGACCTGGTGCTGTGGAGTGGTGATCCGCTGGAAGTCACCAGCTTCGCCGAGCTGGTACTGATTGATGGCAAGCCCCAGTCTCTGGTGAACCGCTCGACCCGCCTGCGCGACCGCTACCTGCACCCGCAGGCGGGAACTGGCCACGGCTACAAATTGAAGTGAGGAAATAAAATGCAGAATGTAGAAATTACCGCGCTCTACGCGGGCCTGTGTGCACTGCTGGTGATTGCGCTGGCGTTCAAGGTGGTGGGGTTCCGTCGCAGTAAGAAAGTGGGGCTTGGTACTGGCGGCGACAAGGAGGGATCGGTGCTGGTGCGAGCCCACGCCAACGCCGTGGAATATATCCCGCTGGCATTGATCCTGATGCTGATCGCGGAATTGAACGGGCTGGCCCCCCTGTGGCTGCACTGTCTCGGTGGGGCACTGGTATTTGCACGTCTGCTGCACGCCATCGGCCTGATCGGCGGCAGAGGCGGCTATCATCCCGGGCGCTTTGTGGGCACCGCGCTCACCTGGCTGGTAATCATCATCCTGGCACTGATTGATATCGCATCTGTGCTGTGACCGAGCTGTTGGCAACCCGACAAGCCCCCCGGTGGGTAAAAAAGACCTCCCAGGGGGCATAAAAAAAGCCCGGCGGGGGCCGGGCAGAGTACAGGGATGGAAAAAGGGGGCTACCGTTGTGCCGGGAGCCGGGTGCGAATCACTGGTTGGCTGCGAGCGGGGTTACGTTCTCGCTGTGGGTATCGGATTCGGTGAAATTTTCGTCTTCGGTAAGCAGGTCTTCCGGCTTGCCTTTACAGGCGCGGGCCAGGACTTCGCGGCGCTTCGCCAGCATCAGGCCGATCTCTTCGCTCGCTTCTTCGGAAACACCCGCAACATGACGCTCGATCAGCGCGGTGATGTTTGCGGCCAGTTCCAGCATCTTGTCGTGTTCTTCGGCGTCTTTCTTGTTGTCGAACATGGCTCCGTCTCTATCACATTTCCAAACCGCTACTACCGCCATATGGGCCTCCTGTTGTTCTGGAAAAAAATGTACTGGGAAAATGGTCCTGGCTAACGTTGGCGCAGTCGTTGACAGTATTCCGGGCAACTGTCTCTACATGCAGCTCGCCGGGCTGTTATTGACTTGGATGACGGCAAGTTAACTGTATGGGTATCCAGTGTCAACCGGATTTTGCGCAGTTCCGGACGGATTGGCGAAATCCGTCACAGAAGAAATTTAGTGGTCGTTGCATCCAAACCAGAGGCCTCACGCGTCCATCTGCTGAACGGGTAAGAGGGTTCTGAACCCAACAGCCAGCGGGACAGATCGGGAATCGAGGTTTGCCCCCTGCAACGATCTGGTTAAAAAAGGTACAATCTGGCGCCAGTACAGCAACGGCCGGAGGCTCCCCTCCGGGACTGGCCCCAGCGCCAATTTGAGCAAGAGTGAGATAACACCAATGAGAGCGAGCAATTCACACGTACAGCGCCGGTCGCCTGTCTGGGCCTTCGCGGTGGCGGCGTCCCTGGCGATGGGAATGTCCGGGGGCCTGATGGCCCAGGAGAGCGGGGAGGTGGTGGCACCGGTTCCCCCGGTACCGCCGGTACCCAAGGTGGCGCCGGTTGCGCCAGAAGACAAGTCCACCAAGCAGGTGCGGATCCTGCGCCAGGAAGATGGCAGCCTGCGAATCCACACTCGCGATGAAAATGGCGAGAGTGCCAATGTGGAAATCAATCTGGGTGAGGAGTTCGGTGGTGCGGTAACCCGTCGAATCTACGAGAAGCTGGCGGAAAAGGGCATTCTCGATGAAAAGGGCCTGGTGGTGGATGAGGCTCTGGATTCCGTGCCGCGCAACATCGAAATCGGTATCAAGGCCGAAATGGAGCGCGCAGAGCGTGCGCGGGAGCGGGCCGAGCGCGCCCGTGAGCGTGCGGAAAGAGACATGCACCACGCGCACGAAATCGAGCAATATCGCCCCCGGGACATGGAGTGGCTGATCGGTATCATCGCCATCCTCGCGGTATTTGGCACGCCGATCCTGATCGTGTGGCTGGTGACCCGCAACAGCTACCGCAAGAAGCAACTGTTGATGGAGAACATCAACCGCATGGTGTCTGAAGGCCGCGATATTCCGCCGGAGCTGCTGGATGCAATGGAGGGTGAGCGTAGCACCAATGCCAAGGATCGGGGCTTTACGCTGATCGCCGTGGGTGCCGCCATCTTCATCTGGCTGACCGCGGCCGGTGGCCTGGGGGCAGGCAGTCTGGGACTGATCCCGCTGTTCATCGGTGTAGCCCGCTATATCAACTGGAAACTCGATCAACAGCAGCAAGTAGGTTAAGGGCGGCCATCCATGAGCCTCAATGATGAGGATCTGATCCGGCGCGTCGTCGAAGACGGGGACCAGCGGGCGTACGCCCAGCTGGTTCGTCGCTATCAGTCACAGCTGCGTTTCTCGCTCCGTCAGCTGTGCGATGGCGACCAGGCCCTGGCCGACGACATGGCGCAGGAGGCCTTTATCAAGGCTTACAAGGCATTGCCTGCTTTCCGGGGGGATGCGCGATTCAGCACCTGGCTGTACCGCATCGCCTACAATCTGGTCATGAGTCACAAGCGCAAGAACGCGCCGGACGTGGATCAGGATGCGGTTGATCGTGCCCAGGCGAATGAGAGCGTCGAAGAAGCGCTGCAACTGGGTATGGCCCGAGACCTGAATTCGGCTATGGGGGAGTTGAGTGACGTCCAGCGGCAGGCGGTGCACCTGTGCATGCAGCGCGGTTTTTCACATGAAGAGGCCGCCAGCATTATGAAGTTGCCGCTGGGCACGGTAAAATCCCACGTCAATCGCGCGCGGGCCAAGCTGCAGACCCTGCTGCAGGCCTGGCGAGAGGAGGTAGTCAGTGGCTGATTTCAAACAGCATTCTGCCGGGTCCAGTCAAAAGGAACCCGGGAATACGACGGATGGTTCTACAAGTATGGTGATTAAAGACGGTGTGGTTCATTCCGCTGCGTTTGCGCAAGGCAACGAGCCGGATTTCGACACCTGGCTGTCGCAGCAGCTGCAGTTCAACGAACCCCACCTGGATGACGACGGCTTTTGCGAACGCGTGATGGCGGATCTGCCTCCGGTGCCGGCGAAGCGCGCCGAGCGCCGCGCCACCCGCTATCAGTACGCTGCCGTCGTGGCGGCTTCCGCCATCGTCTGCTGGCAGTTTCCCCTGGAGCAGGTACTGGCGGCCATGGCGGAGCAGAGCATCAGCCTGTACAGCCTTGTAGGTCTCGGCGTCCTGAGCTCCATGGCGGCGATGACTGGCGGTATCCTTGCGGCGCGGCGCTGATACGGCGCCGCGTTGTCCTCTCCTTGCCGGAATCTCCGGCATTACCCTCCACTTATGTCCTGTCTTCCTTGGTTTCCATGCCCGGCCCAGGGGATCAGCGCTGGTATTGCCCCAACGGGATTTCCCCGCGCTTGGTAACGCGTATGGCCGGCAATAAGGAGCGCTGGAGCCCGAGTTTGGCTTCCAGTTCATAGGGCACCGTTTGGCCCTGCATCTGGATCAGTTCTGCGGCGGCCATAAATGACCCCATCAGGTTGGCGGAGGCATCCACGACAATCGTGTCCTGTCCGTAGGCCGGTATCACCGGCAGGTTGCTAGAGGTGCCGGTAATCAGCTTGTGTCCTGCCAGCTTGAGGGTGTAGTACAGGCCGGACAGCGCCAGCTCTGAGTCGTTGGGGTTGAATACCCGCAGGTGAATACGAAACCTCAGATCACCACTGTGGCCGCTCGGCATCGGCTCCAGTGATACGACCTGGACGTCCGGTGTTTCAAAATCCGGCGATAGCGTGGCGCAACCCTGAATAACGAGCAGGGGGAGCGCCAGCGCCAGCACCGCCAGCCTGATCACGTCTTTGCGCCATTTTGTGAGCATTGGGTTGTGACTTTTCATGATTTCCTTGCGGTATGTCTGTTGATCGCACTTGTGTCGGTTCGGCGTAGGACATCCTGAATGACGCGAAGTTCTGAGTCGCGGCGCTTGCTCTGTATATCCGGCCGTCCGGGTTTCGCTCTGCGTCAATGGCGGGACTATACTCTGTGACGCAATGTGGCGCGAAAGGTGGATGGCGCCGCGAGGTCGGAAGACAAAGGAGTGTCTCGTGGAGTTTGCGGAACTTCAGCCGGATCTGCAGAAATGGATTCGCGACGCGGTCAGAAATGGACAGCAACTGACGGTAATGGTTGATGCGCTGCTTAAGGCTGGGTATCAACCCTCCATAGAGCACGCCGTCAGGCAGTATATTTCCGATCCTGAGATCAACCTCCGAGAGGGGCAGGGCGCGTCCCTGCGTAAAGACGCCTTTGACGGTGTGCAAGGTGTTCAAGGGGATGGACTCTGTGATGACGGCTCGCGATTCCGCCTGTTCGAACCCGTTTCCAATCGAATCAAGCTCGGGGATCGGCAGGTTGATATCCTGCTTTCCATGCGCCAACCCAATGTCATTCTGTTCGGCAATCTGCTCGCTGACTGGGAGTGTGACGCCCTCATTGAGATGTCTCGGCCGCAAATGGCGCCGTCCCGCGTCGTCAACTCCGAAAATGGTGCCTATGATCTGAGAGATGTACGCACCAGTTTTGGAACGTATTTCAAAACGCGTGAGACACCATTGGTTGCGGCCATTGAGGCCCGGATATCCCACCTGTTGGGGGTGCCGGAAAGCAGAGGTGAGCCGCTCCAGATTCTCCACTACCAGCCCGGGGCTGAGTATCGTCCCCACTACGATTTCTTCAATCCAGAGCATCCGGGGAACAGTCGAGTGCTGTCCATGGGCGGACAGCGGATGGGTACCGTCATCATGTACCTGAACGACGTGGTATCAGGCGGCTCTACGGTGTTTCCCAGGTTGAATCTGGATATCTTGCCGCGCAAAGGGTGTGGACTGTTTTTTTCCTACGCGAATGATCAGGGTGACCTTGATTATCAAACGCTCCACGGCGGCAGCCCGGTATTGGAAGGCGAAAAGTGGATTGCCACCAAGTGGCTGCGGCTTGGGGACTTTGTCGGTCGGAGTGAGTGACGATGCTGGTACAAGCCCAGCCTCCGGACAGCGACAAAACGGACCAGCTTGCCGATGCGCTCGAGCTTGCCGAAGTCGCACCATCGTCCTTTCCGGAAATTCTCGATGCGGTGACCGCCTCCATTCTGAATATCTGGACGGGGTTCCTCGGCCATACCCCATTTATGATTGCCAGCCTGTTGATGCTGCTGTTGACCTGGGTGTTGGCCACCCTGGTCGGGCGCTTTACATTTCGTTTTGCCAGGAAAACAACCCAGCGACTGTCGTTTCAGCACCTTATCAAGCGCCTGGCCAAAATTGCGGTCTGGGTGGTTGGTTTGTTGTTTACCGCTATGGTGCTGTTTCCCGGGCTCACGCCGGCGAAGGCCCTCGGGGGGCTGGGCTTGCTGTCGGTGGCAATCGGCCTGGCATTCAAGGATATCTTTGAGAATTTTTTCGCCGGTATTTTGATACTGTGGCGCTTTCCGTTTGAAGCCGGGGATGTCATCAAGTGTGAGAATGTCTGCGGGCGGGTGGAACAGGTGGATGTACGCAACGCCGCGATTCGCCGTGCCACCGGTGAGCTGGTAATCGTTCCCAATCTGTTCCTGTTCAAGAACCCCGTAGAAATTCTCACCAACCGCAATAAACGGCGATTTACCGTGATCGTCGGGGTGGGTTACGGCGTAGACCTCGCCGAAGCGGTGAAAACCATCGAGCAGGCAGTGCAATCCTGCAAGTCCGTGCGTGACGACGAGCCGATCCAGATTTTTCCACACGCCTTCGGTGACAGCAGTATGGAAATCGAAATCACCTGGTGGAGCGGTTCGACGCCGCTGGAGGAGCGCAAATCCCAGGGGGAGGTGGTAGCAGCGGTCAAGCGGGCACTGGATGAGGCGGGAATGGAAATTCCTTTCCCCCAATGCACACTTGCCTTCAGTCAGCCTCTGGTACTGGAGCGCGGGAAGAACAGCTCTTCCTAGGATTCCGGGTTTATCGAGGCTGTATCGCTGTTACAGGGTGCTGTCTGGCTGGTTTTCCGGTCTGGCCCTCTCAAAGGCGGGCAGTGTGGCGCAGTTGCCGGCAATCCGCGCGAGGTGGGGATAGCGCTCCATGTCCATACCGAAACGTTCCGCATTATAGATCTGAGGCATCAGGCAGCACTCGAACATTCCCGGCGTGTCGCCGCCGGCAAAGGGGGCTGGACCCTGTTTGAGTTGGACTTCCAGCGCCTGGAATCCTCCGTCGATCCAGTGGCGGATCCAGTCAATCTTCTGTTCCTCACTCGCAGCCAGTTCGGATTGAAGGTACTTGAGCACCCTCAGGTTTTGCAACGGCTGAATATCGCAGGCGATGTTGTATGAGAGTGCGCGTACATGGGCGCGGGTGAGAGGGTCCCGGGGCAGCAGCGCCGGTTCTGGGTGCTGTTCCTCCAGCCACTCGAGAATGGCGAGAGACTGGGTAAATACGTGACCGGCCTCGATCACGGCCGGTACCAGGCCCTGCGGATTGAGGCTGCGGTACGCGGGCTCCCGCTGTTCGCTCTTGAGCAGATTGACCGGATGGTAGTCATAGTGAAGCCCCTTCAGATTGAGGGCAATGCGCACGCGGTAGCTGGCGGAGGAGCGGAAGTAGCCGTGCAGTTCCATTTTCTGATTTCCTGTTGCTTGTCGACGGATGGTCGTGAGACTGGAGGGGAAGTTGGCGCTTTCCCTGCGGCATGTCTCTGAGTTAAGTCTGCGCAAATAATTTGCGCGAATCATCGGGTTGGCTGACAAAAATGGCGTCAAACCCCGTATAATACGCGGCCGATTTCTTGAAGTGCTGTGCTTTTTCCTGTCGGCGGCTGCCGGGAGTCTGAACTGCCAAAAAATTCCTGCGGCAGTGGTTACAATTGAAACCAATCTTAGTTACATTTGAAACCTGGTACAACCCGTTCCTCAGCAGGTAAATGAACCGCAATGACGACTGATAACCCTCGAAGCGAAACCACTGAGCTGGCGAATCCAATCGACGCTGTGCGACCGGACGATCTGCGACTGGAGAAGTTTCTGCCGTACCGGCTTTCCGTGCTCTCCAACCGTGTCAGCAACGCCATCGCGGATGCCTACAGCGCACGCTTTGATCTCACCATTCCAGCGTGGCGGGTCATGGCGATTCTCGGGCGCTTCCCGAACCTCTCCGCGGCGGACCTGGTGGAGCAGACGGCGATGGACAAGGTAGCCATAAGCCGTGCGGTGTCGATTCTGATCAAGAACGACTACATCACCCGCAGCGAGGATCTTGCCGATCGTCGCCGTCAGGTACTGAATCTGTCGGCGCTGGGGCGTGACGTGTACGAACGCATAGTGCCATTGGCACAGCAATACGAGAATGACTTGATGGGCTCGCTCTCCACAGAAGAGCGTCGCCAGCTCGACAGCATTATCGAAAAACTGATGGCGCGCGCGCAGGACTGGGCCAATCGCGGTCTCATCGACTGACTCGCAGTTTGCCGTCATTGATCAATCGTTTTCCCATCCAGATTACCGAGTGGCGTGCCGCTATGGGTACGCCAGTGTGAACCATCAGGAGTTACCATGTTCGACCACCTGAAAAGCCTGCCCGCCGACCCGATTCTCGGCCTGCTGGCCGCTTACCGCGCCGATGAAAATCCCAGCAAGATCGACCTGGGGGTAGGTGTCTATAAAGACGAGGCTGGCCACACTCCGGTTCTGCAGGCGGTGAAAGAGGCGGAGACCCGCCTGCTGCAGAGTGAAGAAACCAAGTCTTACATCGGCCCGGCGGGTACCCCCGGATTCAACATCGCCATGCAGGAACTGGTGTTGGGCGCGGGGCACCCGGCGCTGGTCGGCAATCGCGTGCGCTCCGCGCAAACCCCGGGCGGATGCGGCGCGTTGCGTGTGCTCGCCGAGTTCGCGAATCGGGCCAAGGCTGGTGCCACTATCTGGGTGAGTGATCCCACATGGGCCAATCATGTTCCGCTGCTCGGTAACGCCGGCCTGCAGATTAAAAGTTATCCCTACTACGACCGCGCCACCAGCACACTGCAGTTCGATGTCATGGTGGAAACGCTCAAGAATGTGGGGGAGGGTGATCTGGTGTTGTTTCACGCCTGCTGTCATAACCCCTGCGGTGCGGATCTTTCCCGCGAGCAGTGGAAGGTACTGGCGGAGATGGCGCAGAAGCAAGGCTTTACGCCATTTGTGGATATGGCCTACCAGGGTTTTGGTGAAAGCCTCGACGCCGATGCCTACGGCCTGCGTCTGATGGCGGAATCCGTCCCCGAGATGATTGTGGCCGCGTCCTGCTCGAAGAACTTTGGCCTCTACCGCGAACGTGTCGGCCTGGCAATGGTGATTTACAGCGATTCGGCGGCGGCCGATCGTGGGCAGAGCCAACTGCTCAACGTAGTGCGCGGGAATTACTCCATGCCGCCCAACCATGGGGGTGCCATTGTGGAATCCATTCTGACCGACGCTGGCCTGCGGGCAAACTGGGAAGCCGAGCTTGCCGAAATGCGTGAGCGTATCAACGGACTGCGCTCCGGATTGGTAGAAAGTCTGCGGACGTCTGGGGCTGCCGGCGATTTCAGTTTTATCCAAAGGCAGAAGGGAATGTTTTCCTTCCTGGGTATTACCCCGGAGCAAGTGCAGAAACTGCAGCAGAATTACTCCATTTATATGGTAGATTCCAGCCGTATCAGCATCGCCGGCCTGAGCCAGAACAACATGGCCTATTTCTGTCAGTCCGTTGCTGAAGTTCTCGAATCCTGATATCTGAATTATGGCCGCGCGTATTGGGCGCGGCCTGATTGTTTTTCCCGTCATTGAACAGGCTGCATGGTGACATCGCTGTGCAGCAGGCCGATCATCCGGTGCCTGTCATCCGAAGTACAACCGAAAATGGAAGTTGAGGTAGAAATCCCTGTGTCCGAGTCTTTAGTCAACCCCTGGGACCCGGCGAGCTGGCGCAAGCTCACGGCCCACCAGCAACCGAAATACCAGTCCACTATCGAGGTCGAATCCGTTGAGCGGGAGCTCGCCAGCTACCCGCCTCTGGTATTTGCCGCCGAGGCGCGCGAACTGCGCCGGCAATTGGCGGATGTGGCCCAGGGCAAGGCATTTTTACTGCAGGGTGGCGATTGCGCAGAGTCCTTCACCGATTTCAATGCCAACCGCATTCGCGACACCTTCAAGGTACTGTTGCAGATGGCGGTGGTGCTCACCTTCGCCGGCAATCTGCCGGTAGTGAAGGTGGCGCGTATGGCGGGGCAGTACGCCAAACCTCGCTCCGCCGACACGGAAGCGATCAACGGCGTGGAGCTGCCCAGTTACCGCGGCGATATCATAAACGGTATCGACTTTACCGCGGAGGCGCGGGTACCGGATCCGCGACGGATGCTGACGGCCTACAATCAGTCCGCCGCCACATTGAATCTGCTGCGCGCGTTCGCCCAGGGTGGCCTCGCGGATCTGCATCAGGTGCACGCCTGGAACCTGAGTTATCTTGAGAGCAACCCACAGCGCGATCGCTATTTGCAACTGGCGGAGCGGTTGCAGGATGCGCTGGAATTTATGGCGGTGTGCGGCATCAATTCGACCAACACGCCGGCTATTCGTGAGACCACTCTGTACACATCGCATGAGGCGCTGCTGCTGAATTACGAGCAGGCATTGACCCGTACCGACAGTCTTACTGGCAAATGGTACGACTGCTCAGCACACATGCTGTGGATTGGTGAGCGCACCCGCCAGTTGGATGCAGCACATGTGGAATTTCTTGCGGGAGTGTGGAATCCCATCGGTGTGAAAGTCGGGCCGGGTATGGCCACGGATGAGTTGATCCGTCTGATTGATCGCCTGAACCCCAACAATGAGCCGGGGCGGCTGACACTGATTACCCGAATGGGTGCGGATACCCTGGGTGAAAAATTGCCTGCGTTGGTGCGTGTGGTGGAGAGGGAAGGGCGCTCAGTGGTGTGGAGTACCGATCCTATGCACGGCAACACCGAGAAGGCGTCCAGCGGATTCAAGACGCGAAACTTCGATAATATCCTGCGGGAAATTCGCGATTTCTTTGCGGTACACCGTGCCGAGGGTAGTCACCCAGGTGGTATCCACCTGGAAATGACCGGGCAGCACGTTACTGAGTGCACTGGCGGCGCCTGGAAAATTTCCGATGCGGATCTCGCCAGCTGCTATCGCACTCAATGCGATCCGCGTTTGAATGCGGATCAGGTTTTGGAACTGGCGTTCTGTATTTCCGAATTGTTGCGCGAGGGGCGCAATGGCAGTGCCTGATCTGCTACAGGTCGGGCGCTGAAACAACCGGATCATTTGTAAGGGAGTGTGGGATGTACCAATTATTTATCGGCAATAAAAACTATTCCTCTTGGTCGCTGCGCCCCTGGCTGCTGGCGACCCAGCTGGATATTCCCTTTGAAGAGGAGCTGGTGCCGTTTGATGAGGGCGGCAGTTGGGAAAAATTCCGCAAGTTTTCCCCCACCGGCCTGGTGCCCTGTCTGGTAGATGGAGATATCACGGTGTGGGACTCCCTCGCCATTGCGGAGTACCTCTACGAATCCTTTCCCCAGGTGTGGCCACAAGACCGGCAGGCGCGGGCGTGGGCACGCAGTGCCGCGGCGGAAATGCACTCCGGATTTTCCGCACTGCGTAACCAGTGCAGTATGAATTGTGGTGTGACTGTCGCGTTGCGGGAAGTGGATGCCGCGCTGCAGAAGAATCTCGACCGAGTAGAGGAGTTGTGGTTGCAGGGGCTGACGCGTTTTGGGGGGCCGTATCTCGCAGGTGCGTCGTTCACTGCGGTGGATGCATTCTTTGCCCCGGTAGCCATTCGCCTGCGCGGGTACCAGCTCTCACTGGGTGAAGAGGCGATGGCCTACTGCGAGCGACTACTGGCGCTGCCAGGCATGCAGTCCTGGGTGGCTGACGCGCTTCGTGAGACCTGGCGCGAGAGCGTGCACGACGCTGAGCTCGAGATGTTTGGCACCATCGTGGAAGACCGTCGCGCCTGATTCCGCCGTCGAACAGACAATGCCGGGGTATCCCGGCATTTTTTGCAGGTTATAAAACAATACACTTAACAAGCCGTTATCAATGGTCGGTATGTTAGAAAAGCACAGACTTTCCTCCGCAAAGTTGATCAGAGACAGGGGGTTATTCGGCGCGAAAAGCGCTTCGCCGTATAAAAATGTGGGCTGGTCGGGGTGTCGTAGCGGCATCTGCTCCCCCGGGGTACACTCCGGGCGGTCAGTCATTTAACAGTTACATAAACAATTACAGCAAACAAAGAGAGGATCGAGTCGATGCGTCAAACATTGATTGCAGTGTCCATTGCCGCCGCCCTCGCAGCCCTGAGCGGCTGTGGTAAAGATTCCGAACAGGCGCAGGTTTCCAAACCCGCTGAACAGGTAGTTGCCTCTGCCGCCGCAGTGGCGGATGTGGCCGGCAATCCGCTGCTGGCTGAGTGGGCTGGCCCCTACGGCGGGGTACCCGCGTTTGACAAAATGAAGGTGGAAGACCTCAAGCCGGCGCTTGAGTACGGTATGGCGCAGAACCTGGCGGAAATTGACCGCATCGCCAATAATCCGGCTGCGCCGACCTTCGCCAATACCATTGAAGAAATGGAGCGCAGCGGCAAGGCACTGAGCCAGGTATTTACCTACTGGGGTATCTGGAGCGGCAATATGTCCTCTCCTGAGTTCCGCGCGGTGCAAACGGAAATGGCTCCCCAGCTCGCCGCTTTCAACTCGAAAATCATCCAGAACGACAAGCTGTTCCAGCGTGTGAAAGCCGTTTTCGATACACGCAATGATTCAGGTCTGACGCCGGAACAGAAGCGTGTAGTTGAGCTGGTATACGATGAATTCGCCACCAATGGTGCCACGCTGAGCGGTGATGCCAAGGCGCGCTACGCCGAGATCAATGAGCGTCTCGCCGAGCTGCACACCAAATTCGCGAACAACGTACTGGCGGACGAGGAGGGCTACGATCTTTTTCTGCGTAGCGATCAGTTGAGAGGTCTGCCGGAGTCGTTTGTGAAGGCTGCGGCCGCGCTGGCGGAAGAAAAAGGCCAGAAGGGTAACTACGCGATTACCAACACCCGCTCCTCCATGGACCCGCTTCTCACCTATTCAGAGGATCGTGCGCTGCGGGAGCAGGTGTGGCGTAATTACTACAGTCGTGGTGACAACGGCGGCGAACACGATAACAACGCAATCATTGCCGAAATCCTGCAACTGCGTGATGAGCGTGTAGGTCTGCTGGGCTTTGACAACTACGCCGAGTGGCGCGTGCAGAATCGTATGGCGAAAACCCCGGAAAACGCCATTAAACTGATGGAGGCCGTGTGGCCGGCATCGGTCGCCCGTGTACATGAGGAAGTGGCGGATATGCAGGCCGTTGCCGATGCGGAAAAGGCGGGCATCAAGATCGAGCCGTGGGATTATCGCTTCTATGCGGAAAAAGTCCGCAAGGCGAAGTACGATCTGAATTCCGACGAGGTGAAGCAGTATCTGCAGCTGGACAAACTGCGCGAAGGTATGTTCTTCGTGGCCGGTGAGCTGTTCAATTTCAACTTCACTCCGGTAAAAGCGGGTACCGTTCCGGTCTATCACGAAGACGTAAAAGTCTGGGAGGTTACGGACAAGACCTCCGGCGAGCATATCGGTCTCTGGTACCTGGATCCGTTTGCCCGCGCCGGTAAGCGCTCCGGTGCCTGGGCCAGCATGTACCGTGATCACAGCACGTTTGATGGCAAGGAAACCGTACTGGCTTCCAACAATTCCAACTTCATCAAGGGCGCCCCTGGTGAGCCGGTTTTGGTGAGCTGGGACGACGCCACAACGTTCTTCCATGAGTTTGGTCATGCGCTGCACTTCCTGGCATCCAACGTCGCTTACCCGACGCTGAACAGCGGTGTACGTGATTACACTGAGTTTCAATCTCAGCTGCTGGAGCGTTGGTTGAGCACCGACCCGGTAATCGAGAACTATCTGGTGCACTACAAAACCGGCAAGCCGATGCCGGCCGAGCTGGTCGCCAAGATCAAGAAAGCTGCGAATTTCAATCAGGGGTTCAGTACTACCGAGTATCTGGCATCGGCGCTGGTGGATATGAAACTGCACACCACCGATCCGAAAGGTATCGATCCGGACAAGTTCGAGCGTGAAACCCTCGATGCACTGGGTATGCCGAGCGAACTGGTGATGCGCCACCGCACGCCGCAGTTCGGTCATATCTTCTCCGGTGAAGGTTACTCCGCGGGTTACTACGGCTACATGTGGGCGGATGTCTTGACCGCCGACGCCTCCGAGGCCTTCGCCGAGGCTAAGGGTGGTTTCTACGATAAGGAAGTGGCGGGCAAGCTGGTCAAATACCTGTTCGCCCCGCGCAACGCCATTGACCCGGCGGAAGCCTATCGTCTGTTCCGCGGGCGCGATGCGGGCATTGAGCCGTTGATGCGTGATCGCGGATTTCCTGTTCCCGGCGAAAAGGCGGAAGCCACCGCTGCCGCGGGAGAATAATCTGCACGGCTGAACCGGTAACAAAAAGGCCGCGATGTTTACGCATCGCGGCCTTTTTGTTTTTTGCCCGGCTACAAGTCAGGAACTTCTACACTTAAACGAGACGTTGATGGAGGCGAAGCAGTGCCGAAGTGGCTTATTGTTCTGGGCTGTGTGCTGGTATTGATCGGCGTACTGCTGCATTTTTTTCCGAACCTGTTCAGTTGGTTCGGGCGATTGCCCGGCGACATCCGTATCGAATCCGAGCGCAGCCGGGTTTACTTCCCGATTGTGTCGATGATCATCATCAGTGTGGTGCTGAGTCTTATCCTGAGCCTGTTTCGCCGCTGAATCATTTTTCCATCAGCTGATCGAGCGGCAGTTCGGTACGGTAGCGCACCTGCTTCAGTGAAAAGCTGCTTTTGATATGGTCGATCCCCGGCAGCTCTGTGAGTTTTTTGTCGAGAAACTCCTGATACGCGTGCAGGTTCGGCACCACCACCCGTAACAGATAATCGAAATCCCCAGTCATCAGGTAGCACTCCATCACCTCGGGCCACTGGGCGATGGTGGACTCGAAGTGCTGCAGCTCCTTCTTGACCTGATGGTTCAACGTCACCTGAATAAACACACTTACCGGCAGCCCCACCATGTCCGGCTCCAGCAGAGTAACGGCGCGCTTGATAAAGCCCTGTTCGTGCAGGTTTTTGACCCGGCGTGAGCACGGGGAGGGCGACAGGCAGACCTTCTCCGCCAGCTCGATATTGGGGATGGTCGCGTCCTGCTGAAGAATTTCCAGAATGTGCTTGTCGATGGCGTCCAGCATATAGGCCATAAGGGTTCCCGGTGTTTCTATGTGTTCTGATCTGGTTGTCAAAATGGGGTGGCGACCGCGGTGAATCCACTGGCCAGCGCCCGAGTCACTGCCTTGAAAAGCATACATCGCGTGACCGGATTATCGCATCTGTTCTATCCGGAATCCGCACTCGAGCACGTTGGAGCAGGTGCATCACCAGCCGTGACGGACAACTTGATAAAGATTCTCAATAGTCCGGCCGATATCGTTGATTATTGCAGAAATGTGCCTTCAAGTGGTTAATTCTTTCCGTGTATCTCGCGTTTTTTGGTGATTTTGGTATGACCTGCTTGTCTTCTCGGTGATAGTTTACGGAAAACAACAACATATCACCGGATTGCGCCGGAACCCCTGTTATCGGGTACCTGGCGCCGGATATAGAGCGAGAAGGTCTTTACCATGGCGATGGTCGAAACGGATCAGGAACTGGGCTTTGACCGGGAGTACTCCCTCAAGGCGGCGTTTACCCGGGATTCCGGTCGTGTATTTCTCACCGGTATCGACGCCCTGGTGCGTCTGCCGCTCATGCAGAAACAGCTGGATGAACAGGCGGGCCTGAACACGGCCGGTTTTATCTCCGGGTATCGCGGCTCCCCCCTGGGTGGATACGACCAGGCGCTGTGGCGTCACAAAAAATTGCTGGCCGAGCGCGATGTTCACTTCGAGCCGGGTATCAATGAGGACCTCGGGGCGACCAACATCTGGGGTACCCAGCTGTTGGATCACTACCGAAAGCAAGCCACTCGCGACGGGGTATTCTCCATCTGGTACGGCAAGGGCCACGGTGTGGACCGTAGCGCGGACGTATTCCGCCAGGCCAACATCCAGGGAACCTCCAAGCTCGGCGGTGTGCTGGCCCTGTGTGGCGACGACCACACGGCGGAATCCTCCATGTTTTCTCACAACACCGACCAGATTTTCGAGTCGGTAATGATGCCGCTGCTGTTCCCGGCCACCATCGATGAGTACCTTACGCTCGGGCTCGCGGGTATCGCGCTCTCCCGTTTCTCCGGCCTGTGGGTCGGTTTCAAAACCATTACCGAAACCGTGGAATCCGGTGCATCTATTTTGGTGCCTGATCTGCCGCGTTTTGTACTGCCGGAGTCCTTCCCGATTCCGCCCCATGGCCTTAACTATGATCCGCACCTGAACTGGCCCGCCGAGCGCCTTGAGTACGAACGGCGCATGCTGGAGGAGCGGCTGCCCGCCGCACGCGCTTTTGCCTACAGCAACAAACTTGATCGCACGGTGGTGGATGCGCCGATAAAACGTTTTGGTATTGTCACCGTAGGCAAGGCGCATGGCGATTTGCTGGAGGCGCTCAAGCTGCTGGAGCTGACGGAGCAGGATCTTCTGGACGCGGGTATCTCCATTCACAAAGTTGCCATGAGCTGGCCGCTGGAGCCACGCGGTATGACGGAATTTGCCCGCGGTATGGAGCGGATTCTGGTTGTGGAAGAGAAGCGCCCGCTGGTGGAAGACCAGATGAAAAATCTTTTCTACGGCTGGCCGGATCAGCAGCGTCCGAAAGTGGTGGGTAAAAAAGATCTGGATGGTAATGACCTGTTGCCGGCCATTTGGGGCTTTGGCCCGGATCAGGTGGCGAAGGCCATTGCACGCTGGCTGGCGGATACCGAGTATTCGGCAAAACTCCTGCCATTGGCGGAAAAACTCGGCCGGGACGTGGTGCAGAAATCCAGCGGCCTGTTGGCGCGCGAGCCGATATTTTGTGCC
This sequence comes from Microbulbifer pacificus, assembly GCF_002959965.1. Lineage (NCBI taxonomy): Bacteria > Pseudomonadati > Pseudomonadota > Gammaproteobacteria > Cellvibrionales > Microbulbiferaceae > Microbulbifer > Microbulbifer pacificus. Next base: position 1,365,136 of record NZ_PREV01000027.1, on the reverse strand, counting down.
GGTTGTCCCCATAACAGTTCCACCAAACTGCCGGAAGGCAGTACCGGCAGCGCCGGTATCGGCTGCCATATCATGGCGCTGGGTAAAGGCTTGCGCACGGATACCTATTCACACATGGGGGGCGAGGGTGCGCATTGGGTGGGGCTGCATCGCTTCTCCAGCGACAAGCATATTTTCCAGAATATGGGCGATGGTACCTACAACCACTCCGGTCTGCTGGCCATCCGCCAGGCAGTGGCGAGCCAGATCAATATCACCTACAAAATTCTGTTGAACGACGCGGTCGCGATGACCGGTGGCCAACCCGCGGATGGCGAGGTAACGGTACCGACTCTCTCTCGGCAGTTGTTGGCGGAAGGCGTCGGGCAGGTGTGCCTGGTCAGCGAGAACCCCGATCACTGGCGGCAACATCGCAATCTGTTGCCCGACGAACTTCAGATATTCCACCGAGATGAACTGGATCAGGTACAGCGCCAGTTGCGTGATACCGCCGGTGTTACCGCGATTATTTATGAGCAGGTGTGTGCGGCGGAGAAACGCCGCCGCCGCAAGAAAGGGCAGATGCCCGATCCGGCAAGGCGCCTGTTGATCAACCATCGGGTGTGCGAAGGTTGTGGCGATTGCAGTGTACAGTCGAGCTGTATCGCCGTAGAGCCCCTGGAAACCGCCTTTGGTCGCAAGCGGCAGGTCAACCAGTCGAGCTGCAACAAGGACATGCGCTGCGCCGATGGCTTCTGCCCGAGTTTTGTCAGTGTGGAGGGCGGTGAACTGAAGAAACCGGCGCTGGAGACCCTGGCCGAGGCCATTGATCGCGCGAGCAGAAATCTGCCGGATGCCCCCAAGCCAAAACTGGATCAGCCCCTGAATATTCTGGTTGCCGGTATTGGCGGTAGTGGTGTGCTCACGGTGGCGGCGTTGTTGGGGATGGCGGCACACCTGGAGGAGAAGGGTAGTACCACGCTGTATTTCACGGGGCTCTCACAAAAAAATGGCGCGGTTGTGGCCCATGTGAAAGTGGGTCAGGCACCGCAAGACATCACCACGGCGCGTATTCGCGATGGCGCCGCTGAGCTGCTGCTTGCCTGTGACATGGTGACCGCGGCTGGTCAGCGCCAAAAATTTGCCCGTGGTCGCATGAAGGCGTTGGTGAATACCGCGGAAGTTCCTGTAGCCGCATTTGTGCGCGATAACGAGCTTGCGTTTCCGGCGGAAGCTACCGCGGAGAGCATCCGTTCAGTGGCGGGAGAGTATTTCAGTTTTGATGCCAATCGCTATGCCGAAGCACTGTTCGGAGACTCGGTAGCCGCGAACCTGATGATGCTCGGCTACGCGTGCCAGCGCGGTCTCCTTCCGGTTTCGCAAAGTGCCGTTGAACGTGCGGTGGAGTTGAATGGTGTTGCGGTTGAGAACAACCTGCGCGCATTCCGTGCCGGTCGCCTGCTGGCAGATAGCCCTGCGGTAATTGAGCAGCTGGTGACGCCAGCGCAAGTGGTCAACATCGTCGAACCTTTGGAGACGAATGAGCAAATGGTGGCCCGCCTGGGAGGCGAACTGAGCAAATACCAGAGTGCTTCCTATGCGCGCAAGTTCACCGCTGTTATTGAAAAACTTCAGCGTGCGGAAAGTCGCCTGGCCGATGGCAATGGCGAGTTGAGTCGTGTGGCGGCGAAAAGTCTGTTCAAGGCGATGGCCTACAAGGACGAGTACGAAGTGGCGCGTCTCTTCAGCGGCGAAGAATTCCGGCGTCAACTTCAGGAAACGTTCAGTGGCGACTACACCCTCAAGTTCCTGATGGCCCCACCGTTGCTCGCGCGCCCTGATGCCGGCGGCAAAGTACGCAAAATAGTGCTCGGCGCCTGGGTGGCGAAGGTGATGCCACTGCTGGCACGGGGGAAAATCCTGCGAGGAACGCCGCTGGATATTTTCGGCTATACCGCCGAGCGCAAAGAGGAGCGGCGTTGGGCACGTGAAGTGTATCGCGCGGTTTCCCTGGTGGCGGATCGGCTCAGCAATGAAAATCGGTCCGCAGCGAGTCAATTGCTGGCATTGCCGCAACAGGTGCGAGGCTATGGCCATGTGCGCGCGGCGAAGTTTGATGCCGTGCGTGGTGACTGGCGTCGTCTGCTGAGCCAGTTCTCTGATGATCATTCCGCGCTTATCCCCGCAGACGCGGTCACCAGTCTGCGCTGATCACAGGTGGTTCGGGCCCGATGGATGATCGGGCCTGATTCCCCGGTTCCCTGTGAGACTTCCCTTACATGCGGGGGAAATGCCATTTCCCAACGTCATATTCCAGTGCCGAACTCCATGGTCAACGACAACAGATTTCGGACTGTCTGGTTCCCGGATTTTTTCGTTAATTCCTTCCCTTCACTGGCGCATCTCTCAACCTCCGTCTAAACCTAAGAGGACACAGGCGACAAAATGTGAAGAGGGGCGCCAATGAGATTTGTGGTATTGGCCGGTATGGCTCTGAGCGCAGCCGTCCTTCTTGGATGTGCGCACCAGCAGGAGCAGGTGCCCGGCGCGGGCAACATCGTGATCGATACCTATGGTGTCAACATGCGCCAGTATCAGCTGGATCTGGCAGATTGCAGAGGCCTGTCAATGGCGGCGCGTAACGATGCCGGCCGTCGCGGTGTCACAAGAGCCGCTGGCGGCGCCCTGCTGGGTGGGGCGCTCGGCGCAATCATTGGCGATACCAGCAGTGCCGCCGCAGCCGGCGCCGGAGCTGGTGCGCTACTCGGCGGCATCAGCGGTGTGGGCAGCTCCAATGCGGAAGCGAATTACATCACCCGTAATTGCCTGCGTGGACGTGGATACCGTGTACTGAATTAACACCAAGTGCTATTCGGCAATACTCACAGGACTTGGCTTGGCCGGAGGGACCCTCCGGCCTTTTTTTTGCGGGCAGAAACCACGACGGCATGTAACCGTATTGTCATCAAAAATTCATTTTTCTGACGCCAACCAAAAAAATATGCCGATAGAATCCCCGGATCAATAAAAGGGGGTTCCATGCGGTTATTTTTCAATCTGGCCTTTTCCTTGATCCTGCTCTGTTTGAGCAGTATCGCGGCGGCCGGTGATTCCGGCTCTGTTCATAGAGATCTCGAAAACAGGGTTTCCGAGATCATCGACAGGATGTCCCAGGAGCTGTCTCCCGCGCAGCGAATCTCGCTGACTGCGGAATCCGCGGCTGAGTTTCTCTCCGCGGATGAGCGGGCGTATCTTGCGAGCAGTTTTGTGCGTTTTCGGGTAGACCGCGCAGCGATCATTTTTGTCGCCTTCGAGGCCTCCCATGGCGAAACACCATTCTGGCTTGTGGACCTCGGATTTTCGCGGAGAGCTGAACTTGACTTCGTCGTGGACCAAGAAGATCCCTACCACGTCTGGTCGAAGCCCGTGGACGCGGGGCAGGTGAATCTGGGCGTACCCAGTCTGTCCGGTGAATTGAAGCCCTATCTGGTCTTCGCCGGTGCCGTAGATGGAGAAGCGCCGGTGGCGATGACGCCTCTGGTCGAGGGGGTAGACGTGCAGATCGCGAAGGTCGGGGGTCTGCCATTTGTCGATGACAATGACTATTTCAACACCTTGCCCGAGGCGCTGGTGGGGCTGCCGTTCTTGCGCACGTATGAAAGTTGGGAGCTGGTGTCGCGTTTCGTCGGCTATTTCCGTGAAACCCGTTATCCGTCTTCTCCACGACCCGATCATCTGCAGTTGACCTGGCAGGGTGATCCCGCGACGTCCGCCACCGTACAGTGGCGTACCGATGCCAGTGTGAGCAACGGCCAGTTATGGGTGGCTCCGAAGGACCGCCTTCTGGCGCGCGGTGGCAGTGCAGTGCAGCGCAAAAGTGCCAGCTACACAGAATTGCACAGCCGCCAGGTGGTGAACGACCCGGTGGTGCGTTTGCACCGCGTTGTGCTCGAAGACCTGAAACCGGCGACGGACTACCTCTACGCTGTCAGTACCGATAACGGCAGGAGCTGGACCACACCGCGGGAATTCCGCACGGCAGCCCGCGCGCCGGTGGAGCCATTTTCCTTCGTCTATCTGGGGGACCCCCAGAATGGTCTGGACCGGTGGGGTCAGCTGATCCGGCAGGCGGATTTCGAATTCCCGGATGCGCGCTTTTACATGATCGCCGGCGACCTGATCGACCACGGTCAGGAGCAGGACAACTGGGACCAGTTTTTCCACGAGGGCAGTTCCGTATTCGACCGTTCCATGGTGGTGCCGGCGCTCGGCAATCACGACAGCCACGGCGGGCACCCGACGCTGTATCTCAAACAGTTCGCGCTGCCGGATAACGGCAGTGACAAGCTGGACGCCGGTCGCACCTATCACGTGACGTATCAGGATCTGCTGGTGGTGGTGATGGATTCCAACTACCACCTGGTGGAGCCGGCGTTGCAGGCGGAGTGGTTGGATCGTGTATTGGGTCAGAGCGATGCGCGCTGGAAGGTGGTGATCTATCACCATCCGTTCTACGCCTCCCGCGAAGGCCGCGACAACAAACCGATCCGCGATGCGTGGGGGCCGATTTTCGACAAGCATCACGTGGATATCGCGTTTCAGGGGCATGACCACGCCTATATGCGCACAGTGCCCATGCGCGGCAATGAGCCGGTGGCAGCGGGTGAGCAGGGGACGGTCTATCTGGTTGCGGTGTCCGGGACCAAACTGTACGAGCAGGAACTGCCAGCGTTCGCCGCGTTCGGTGCGGTGAATACGCGCACGTATCAGGTGATTGATGTGGACCCGGCTTCGGGTGCGTTGAAGTACCGCGCCATTGACGACAAGGGCAATGTGATCGACCAGTTTTCCCTTAACAAACCTGTGATCGGCATACAGGCGGGGCGGTAGTACGTTGAGTCTTCTGTTGAAAAACTATTTGCCGAGAAACAAAAAAGCCCGGGATATCCCGGGCTTTTTCTTTTGCGGCAATTACTGCCCCAGGGTAAACAGCTGTGTGTTGCCACCGGTGGCCACGGTGTTGACCGTCTTGGTTTTCTCGTTGGCGAAACGGAACAGATAGTGTGGACCGCCTGCCTTGGGGCCAGTGCCGGAAAGGCCCATGCCGCCGAACGGGTTTACACCCACTACGGCGCCTACCATGTCGCGGTTGATATAGCAGTTGCCCGCATCGATACGCTTGAAGATGGCCCCGGCGCGACCTTCGATGCGAGAGTGCAAACCAAAGGTGAGGCCGTATCCGGTCGCGTTGATGCGGCGGATTACGTCTTCCAGTTCTTCCGCCTTGAAGCGCACCACGTGCAGGAAGGGACCGAACACCTCGCGCTTCAGCAGATTGATATCGGTAATCTCCACCACCTGCGGGCCAAAGAAGGTGCCGCGCTGCGGGCGTTTGCTCTCGTCGAACGCAAACAGCGTTTTCGCTTCCGCGCTCATACGTTCACGGTGCTTTTCCAGCAGGCCGAGGGCCTTCTCGTCGATCACCGGGCCGATATCGGTTTCCAGTTGCGACGGGTCGCCCAGCACCAGCTCTTCACAGGCGCCTTTCAGCATGTTCAGCAGGTTGTCCGCGATCACGTCCTGTACACACAGGATACGCAGCGCGGAACAGCGCTGGCCGGCGCTCAGGAACGCAGAGTTGATCACGTCGTCCACTACCTGCTCGGGCAGGGCGGTGGAGTCCACGATCATTACGTTCTGCCCGCCAGTTTCGGCGATCAGCGGTACGATGGGGCCGTCTTTTGCCGCCAGCTGCATATTGATGTGCTTGGCGGTTTCTGTGGAGCCGGTAAAGGCCACGCCGGCAACCCGCGGGTGATCCAGCAGCGGTTTGCCAATGGCAGCGCCGGTGCCGGTGATCAGATGCAGTACCTTCTGCGGAACGCCTGCCTCGTGCATCAGCTGGACCGCGCGCGCCGCGATCAGTGGGGTCTGCTCCGCGGGCTTGGCGAGTACCGCGTTGCCCGCGGCGAGCGCGGCAACCACCTGACCGGTGAAAATGGCCAGCGGGAAGTTCCAGGGGCTGATGCACACGAACACGCCGCGTCCGCACAGGCTGAGCTCGTTGCTCTCGCCAGTCGGTCCCGGGAGCAGTGTGGGCTTGCTGAAATGCTGGCGTGCACCATTGGCGTAGTAGCGGCAGAAGTCCACAGCCTCGCGCACTTCGCTGATCCCGTCGTTCAGGGTGCGGCCGGCCTCGCGGCAGATCATCGCCACCAGTTCATTCATATGCTGCTCGTACAGGTCCGCTACCTGATCAAGGATTTTTGCGCGGGCTTCACCGCCTAGGCGGTTCCAGGCGCGCTGATGTTCGGCGGCGGAGGTAAACGCCTTGTCGATCAGCGCGGCGTCGGTGTTGGCCGTGTGGCCCACCACCTCGCCGGTGGCCGGGTTGACTACCGCCAGATCCGCCTTGCCGGCAATACCATCCACGATCGGACCGCCAGTCCAGGTTTTGCCTGCGGACGCTTCCACCATCTGCTTGAGCGGGGCGAAGGCGATTGGATCGGTGAGCTCGAAACCGTGGGAATTTTTCCGCGGCAGCGCCTCATGGCCGATGTAGATATCCGCAGGCACCGGGATTTCCGGGTGGCGGTAGGGGTTGCAGGCCTCGCTCAGTTTCAGGGTGTCCTGCACTAGTACGTTGACCGGTGTCTTCTCGTCCATAAAGCGGTTGACGAAGGAACTGTTGGCTCCGTTCTCCAGCAGACGGCGCACCAGGTAGGGCAGCAGATCGCGGTGGGCGCCGACGGGAGCGTACACACGCACCGGTGCGCGTTTGCCATGAACGGCTTCAATCTGATCGTAGAGCAGGTGACCCATACCGTGCAGACGCTGGAATTCATAGTCGGTGCGGTTGCCGGCCATTTCCAGAATCAGGCCCACGGTGTAGGCGTTGTGGGTGGCGAACTGCGGGTAAATCGCGTCGTTCGCGTCCAGCAGCTTGCGCGCACAGACCTGATAGGAGAGGTCGGTGTGGCATTTGCGGGTGTAAACCGGGTAGTCGGAGAGGCCCATCTGCTGGGCGTGCTTGATCTCGCTGTCCCAGTAGGCGCCTTTCACCAGGCGCACCATCAGCTTGCGCCCGGTGTCGCGGCCGAGCGCGATAAGCCAGTCCGCCACGTGCGGGGCGCGTTTCTGGTACGCCTGCAGTACGAAGCCGAGGCCTTGCCAGTCGCGCAGTTCCGGCGCGCGCGCCAGGGCCTCGAAGATATCCAGGGAGATATCGAGACGCTCCGCTTCTTCGGCGTCGATGTTGAGGCCCATCTGGTATTTGGCGGCGGCGGCGCACAGCTCGATCACTTTCGGCAGCAGCTCGCTCATCACGCGCTCGCGCTGCAGCTCGCTGTAGCGCGGGTGCAGGGCGGAGAGCTTGATGGAAATGCCGTTCGCCTCCACCACGTTGCGCTGGTCTTCGCTCTTCTTGAGGTTGTCGGCGCCGATGGCTTCGATGGCCATCATGTAGGAGTCGAAGTAGCGCTGGGCATCCGCCATGGTGCGGGCGCCTTCGCCGAGCATGTCGAAGGAGAAGCGGGTGCCGGGTTTATTTTCCGCAGGGCCGCGCTTCAGGGCTTCCTTGATGGTGCGGCCGAGGACATACTGCCCGCCCATGATCTTCATGGCCTGCATCATGGAGGTGCGCACCATGGGCTCACCCATACGGCTCACCAGTCGCTTCATCAGGCTGGACGGCTTTTCGGTAATGTCCGGGTCCAGCTCGACGATACTGCCGGTCAGCATCAGGCCCCAGGTGGACGCATTCACGAACAGGGAGTCTGACTGGCCGCGGTGACTCGACCAATCGCCGGAGTGCACCTTTTCCGCGATCAGCTTGTCAGCGGTGTCGGCATCCGGTACCCGCAGCAGGGACTCCGCCAGGCACATCAGGGCCACGCCCTCCTTATTGGAGAGGCCGAACTGCTGCAGGAAGGCGTCCAGGGTGCCGCGCTTGCTGCGCTGCTCGCGGGACTTAACCACCAGCTGGCTGGCGGTGGCGAGGATCTTCTCGCGCAGGGCCTCGCCCGGGCGCGGGGCGGCCAGCAGTTCGCTGACGCACTGGTTTTCGTCGGCATGCAGGTATTGGCGGGCCTTCTGGCGCGCGTTCTTCAACTCTACGGTCAATGGGCCGGCGAAGTTAGTTGGCATAGATTTTCCCTCGAAACTCCCTGATGCAAATGGGTGCAGGATAAAAAACCGGATTATGTGGGAATAGTCCCAGAATTAATCGCCATTTTAGAAAAGAGTGTGGTTAAATATAGGGCGTATTTGCTTGATCACCAGTAGGGTATTTTGTCATGTCTCGTAAATTGGAAGATCTGGACCGTATCGACCGTCAGATCCTGCGGATTCTGCAGCGCGCAGGCCGCCTTCCCAATGTGGAGCTGGCCCGTCGCGTCAATCTCAGTCCCACACCCTGCCTTGAGCGGGTGAAGCGGCTCGAGCGCGAGGGCTTCATCAAAGACTATGTGGCACTGCTCGATCCGCTGAAAGTACACGCGGGCCTGGTGGTGTACATACAGGTCTCTCTTACCGATACCGCGACCGAATCGCTGGAAGCGTTCAACAAGCATGTGTCCGGCCTCGAAGAGGTGCAGGAATGCCACATGGTGGCCGGTGGTTTCGACTACCTGGTAAAAATCCGCATCAAGGATATGCTCGGTTACCGTCAATTCCTTGGTGAAAAGCTGGCTTCCGTACCCGGCGTGCGCGAAACCCATACCTATGTGGTGATGGAAGAAGTGAAAACCGACACCTCGGTGGCGGTTCCCGACCCGGAGCCCAAAAGCGGCAAGCGCTGATGGCAGTGTCTGGGAAGGAATAGACTCTCAGGAAAAACGTCCGTAAGAGATGGCAGGCGCCTGGCGCCTGCCATCGTTGTTTATAGCCGAAAAGCGTGTTAATCAAACAACAACCCAAGCCGTATGACTCAGCGGTTCCGTCTGTCGGTGTCGAAAATGACCGAGCAATCAGCCTCAGTAATACAGGGTAATCGCCGGGCGACGGTGCTGGCGCTGGCCGCCGTGCTCTGCTGGTCCACCGTGGCCAGCGCCTTCAAGTTGTCACTGCAATACCTCTCCCCGCTGCAGCTGGTGACTATTGCCTCCGTGGTTTCCTCCCTGTTTATGTTTGGCGTGATCTGCTGGCAGCGCCGTTTGCCGGAATTGCGTACCAGCTGGCGGGCAAACTACATATGGTACCTGGCCCTTGGTTTCTGCAATCCGTTCCTCTACTACCTGGTGCTGTTCAATGCCTACGCGCTTCTGCCCGCGCAGCAGGCGCAGCCGCTGAATTACACCTGGGGTGTGGTGTTGGCACTGTTGTCCGTTCCGTTACTGAAACAGAAGTTGCGTCGACAAGATCTATTGGCGGGGCTCGTGTGCTATACCGGCGTGCTGGTGATTGCGACGAAAGGTGAACTTTTTTCTTTGCAGTTTGACCAGCCGCTGGGTGTTGCACTGGCGCTGTTCAGTACCGTGATCTGGTCCTGCTACTGGCTGTTGAATACCCGTATCGGTGGCAATGCCGCGGTAAACCTGTTACTTACTTTCTGCTGCGGTCTGCCGTGGCTGTTTGCGGCGGTGCTATGGCAGGGTGTCGGGCAGGGCGGTTGGCAGTGGCCACCGATCGAGGGCTGGATGGGCGCACTGTACGTGGGTATGTTTGAAATGGGTATCGCCTTTTTGCTGTGGCAGGGCGCACTGCTCAGTTGTGACAACACCGCGCGCATCAGCAATCTTATTTATTTATCACCACCGCTGTCGCTACTGCTGATTGCACTGCTGGTGGGGGAAAACATTCATGTGGCCACGGTGGCCGGGCTTGGGCTTATTCTGCTGGGCGTGGCGATCCAGCAGGGTGCGCTGAAGCGCTTTCTTTTTCGATAAACACCATGTCGGCAACCAGCCGTACGAAGAGCGTTTTACTTAAACAACAATAAGCAGCCTTTGCCACAATGTATCGAAGGCGAGAATGAGCGAGAAAACACCATGAATTTTGCACTGACCGATGAACAGCAGATGATCCAGGAGGCCGCGCGCCAGTTTGCCGACAGCGAACTGAAGCCGATCGCCGCCGAGCTGGACAAGACCGGCAACCGCGCGTTGTTTCTGCAAAAGCTCAAAGAGCTGGCGGAACTCGGGTTTATGGGAATCAACATCGACCCCGAATACGGCGGTACCGGTGCCGGTACCATTGCCTTCAGTCTTGCGATCACCGAAATTGCCCGCGGCTGTGCGTCCACCGCCACCACAACATCGGTTACCAATATGGTGGCGGAAGTGATCCAGGCGATGGGGACCGACGAGCAGAAAAATTATTTCCTGCCGAAAATTTGTAGCGGTGAATATGCCGCGGGTTCTTTCTGCCTTACCGAACCCAGCTCCGGTTCCGACGCCGCCGCCATGCGCACCCGTGCGGTCAAGGATGGCGACGACTACGTGCTGAACGGCAGCAAGCTGTTTATCAGCAGCGCTGAATTTGCCGGTGTGTTTGTGGTGTGGGCGGTTACCGATGCGTCGGCGCCGAAAGGTAAAGGCATTTCCTGTTTCCTGGTGGAGGCCGGTACGCCGGGGCTGGTGATCGGCAAAGCTGAAGAAAAAATGGGGCAGAAGGCCTCGGTCACCAACGAAGTGGCGTTCGAGGATTGCCGTATTCCCGCGCGCAATATGCTGGGGGACGAAAACCGCGGTTTCCGCATCGCCGCCGGCGAGCTGGCGGGCGGTCGTATCGGTATCGGTTCCCTGGCACTGGGTATCGGTCTCGAAGCACTGGATTGTGCCCGCGCTTATCTGCAGGAGCGCGAACAGTTTGGCAAGCCGCTGGCCCAGTTCCAGGGGTTGCAATGGCAGCTCGCGGATAAGTACACCGAAATGGAAGCGGCGCGTCTGCTGCTGCTACAGGCCGCTTGGCAAAAAGACGCAGGCCAACACTTCGGTCCCGCAGCCTCCATGGCAAAACTCTACGCCTCCGAGAAAGCCAACGAGGCCTGTTATGTCGCGCTACAGATGCATGGTGGTGTGGGTTATACCAAAGAGTTTCCACTGGAGCGCATGGCGCGGGATGTGCGCATCACCACTATTTACGAAGGTACTAGCGAAATACAGCGTCTGATTATCGCGCGTCACCTGTTGGACGGCGTGAGATAACTCATTTCAATCCCGGGAGGCGAGACAGGCCCTTCCGCGTGACGCGAAACCACCCTGCCGAAAAGCGTTGTGGTTTCGCTTGCTTCCTATGTCGATCATTCCTGACGGGCGCACCCTTGGACTAGACTGATTTCCATCAACTAGTTGTGCTTAGTTCAGATTCCCGAAATGACGCGTTCCCTCACCTTTGTTGTTTCCGTATTTTGGTTTTTCCTGCTGATTCCACTCGGAGCCCTCGCGACCGAGGGCGCGCTCGGGCGTGCAATTACCGGTGCGCAGGTGGTGTCGTTCGCCGGCATGGTACCGCCGGAGCCGGGGCTCAATATGCAGCTTGCTTACCTTGGCTACCGTGGAGAAATTAGCGGCGATATTGATGTCCCAATCGCGGGTCTTACCGCTCTCGATCTCGAGGCCACTTTTGACCTGATGTCGTTGTCCGGTATGTATGTGTGGGATACCGGGGCGGGAAAATGGAATTTCGCGTCTCTTGTTACTGTGCCCGTGGTGCACGTTACCGCGCATGCGAACCTTCAACTGGAGCCCATCGGTCTGGAGAACGATGATCGCAAGGGCGGTCTATTTGATGCCTTTTTTGCGCCAGTAATCGCCGGTCGGCATTTTGACGAAACGAGACACTTGTCACTCGCACTCTATATTTATGCGCCGTAAAGAAGATGCCCGCAGTCAAGTGGTATACGAAGTGGTGGTGCCGCCGGGCTGAGAGGAGGGCAGGTAAGCAGAGCTAAGGTTCTGTGAATGCCTGTCCAAGTTTAATTGGAGGTATACGTATGTATCGTTCCAGTACCCTAATTTTTCTTGTTATCGCCCTCTTTGCACTTACCGCTTACGCGTCCAAGCCTATCCATACACCAGAGCAGCTTGAACAACTAAGACTCCGAAACCGTGCAGTGGAAGCGGTGAACTGGGGTATGCCGGCGGTGAACTTCGAACGCATGCGTCAGGCTTTCGAACAGATTGGTGGTGAGCCCAACCAAGTGGCCTACTGGTCGCGTCCCTTTGGCTGGAAGAACCAGACGCTGACGCCCAATCCCGATACCATTTACTTCATGCCCTTCTACGACACGCGTGAGGGACCGGTGGTGCTGGAAATACCGCCCGCCGACGGCGGCGTGATCGTAGGCTCGGTGGACGACGCCTGGCAGACGGCGATTGCTGACGTGGGGCCTGCGGGGCTGGACAAGGGCAGGGGTGGCAAGTACCTGATACTGCCGCCTGGTTACGAGGACAAGGTGCCTGCAGGCTATCTGCCTCTACCGTCTTCCACCTATGCGGGTTTCGCGATACTGCGTTCAGACATCGGCAGTGGCAGTGAGGCGGATATCGCCAAAGCGGTGCAATACGCCAAGCGCATTAAGCTCTATCCGTTGGCGCAGGCCGCGAATCCGCCGCCGACAAAATTCGTCGATGCGCTAGACCAGATGTTCGACGCCACCATTCCCTATGATCTGCGCTTCTACCAGTCGCTGAACGATTTCGTGCAGCGCGAGCCTTGGCTCGAGCGGGACAGGGCGATGATCGATATGTTGAAGACCATCGGTATCGAGAAGGGCAAGCCGTTCCAGTCCGACGAAAAGACACAAGCGGATCTCGAAGACGCCGCGCGTGAGGCGCACGCGTGGATGGACAGCATCTACGAAGAATTTTTCCCGCCGTTCGACAAGGATGCGCGCTGGGCACTGCCCGCTTCACCGGAAGTGGTGGAGGGCATGTCCACGAATTTTGCGAAGCCGGACAGCTATCCCATAGACGGGCGCGGCCGCACCTACAGCTACGCCTATTTCAGCACCAAGCAGCTGGGCGCCGGCCAATACTACCTGATGACGATCAAGGACAATGCCGGTAACGATCTTGATGGCGGCTCGACTTATCGTCTGCGCGTGCCCGCCGATGCGCCGGTGAGGCAGTACTGGTCCGCTACTGTCTACGACCGCACCAGCCACGCGCTGATCCGTGACACACCGCGATCCAGCCGGGGTTCAAATTCACAGGGGCTACACAAGAATACGGACGGTTCGGTGGATATCTGGTTCGGGCCGCGAGCGCCCGAGGGCAGAGAATCCAACTGGGTGCCCACCAAGGCCGGCGGCCAGTTCGAAGTGATGTTCCGCCTTTACGGCCCGGAGCAGAGCTTCTTTGAAAAACGCTGGGTGCTGCCAGACCTGGAGAAAATACCCTGACGAAGGATAGAGGTAACTTGTGATCGGAATTCTGAAAAAATTGAAACTGCTGACCGCCGCGTTGCTGCTTTTCGTTCCACTGCTGGTCGCCGTACCGCCAGCCATTGCACAGCCGTCATTACCGGTGACTGCGGACAACTTTCCCCGCGCCGAGACGGACCTGTACTTCGGTAACGTGGTCAAGACCGCCGGCGGAATCGGCAAATTTTTCCATTACCGCGAACCCACCCCGCTGGACCACCAGGATGTGATCCGCATGAACCGCGACACCCTGTATTCGGGCGCGGTCTTTGATCTGGACGCCGGCCCGGTGACCATCACCCTGCCGGATGCGGGCAAGCGCTTTCTGTCCATGCAGGTGATCGACGAGGATCAGTACACCCACGATGTCATCTACAAGCCTGGACGCTACACCTTTTCCAAAGACAAGATTGGTACCCGCTATTTGCTGATGGCGGTGCGCATACTCGCAAACCCGGAGGACCAGCGAGATATGCAGCAGGTGCGCGCGCTGCAGGACGCAATCAAAATGGAGCAGCCGGGTGGACCCGGAAAATTTGCCGTGCCTAATTGGGACAGGGAGAGCCAGGATAAGGTGCGCACGGCGCTGCTCGCATTGGCCTCGACCCTGCCTGACACCAAGGGTATGTTCGGTAAAAAGGGCCAGGTGGACCCTGTGCGCCACCTGATCGGTTCCGCTTCTGCGTGGGGCGGCAATCCGGAGAAGGAAGCCCTGTACCTGAACGTCACCCCGGCGCGCAACGATGGTAAGACAACGTACAAACTCCACGTGGGCAAGGTGCCGGTCGACGGCTTTTGGTCCATTAGCCTGTACAATGCCGAAGGTTATTTTGAGAAAAACCGGTACGACGCCTACACACTCAACAATGTTACCGCCCAGAAGAGCGCTGACGGCTCGGTGAGTGTACAGTTCGGCAGTTGTGATGGCCGTGTTCCCAACTGTCTGCCAATCATGCCCGGCTGGAATTACCTGGTGCGCCTCTACCGTCCGCGCGCGGAAATTCTAAGTGGTGAATGGCAATTCCCCGAAGCGCAAGCTGTGGATTGACGGCCGCGAAAACCTCGATGAGGGGCGGTTAATCCTTCGGGATAGCGCAGTCTGTCAGCCGTGATGTTCGCTAAACTGGCTTTTGCTCCTCATCGGAAATTTCTGCGTATTCAATCTCGCTGATGTAATAGGTCACCCACTTTTCCATCTGTTGGATTTCCACCTCATCGTCGAGACGCTTGCCGAGCAGGGCGCGGGCGACGGGGGAGTCCATGGAAATCAGGCCTTCCTTCACATTGAACTCGTCCGGGCCGACGATACGGTATTTCACTATTCGGCCGTCCTCGTCTTCCAGTGTCACCCAGGCACCAAAGAAGATTTTTTCCCGGTCGTCGGGGATGCGGTCAACCACGGTGACTTCTTCAAGGCGCTTGGTGAGAAAGCGTACCCGGCTGTCGATTTCCCTCAGCCTTTTCTTGCCATAGATGTAGTCGGCGTTCTCGCTGCGATCACCAAGTTTGGCGGCATCACTCACTGCCTGCGTAACCCGCGGGCGTTCCACTTCCCACAGTTGCTTTACTTCCGCGCGCATACGGCGCGCGCCTTCCGGCGTGATATAGCGCGAACCCCGTGGGCGAGGTGGCCTCCAACGTCCCATGCATTAACTTCCTTCGTGCCGATAGTTGCGGAAACGCATCATATATGGAAACGAATTTTCCAGAAACAGGGGCATCTTCTGTATGTCCCGGTGTTTCGCTACCTCACGCGGACCCCGAATTCACTCTTTGGGAGGCCAAAGATTTGTCAAATTACCTTGCTAGTCATGTGGGGAGCACCGTAAATTTCACTTTCAAACAGCAGAAGGCGGAGTGTGCTCATGCGGATACTGGTGGTGGAGGACAACGTCGATATCCTCGCCAATGTGCTGGATTATCTGGAATTGCAGGGTTTCAGTGTCGACTGTGCGCAAGACGGCCTCAGTGGGCTGCATCTCGCTGCGACCCATTATTACGACCTGATTGTGCTCGACATCATGCTTCCAGGTGTCGACGGCTACCAGTTTTGCCAGCGATTGCGTGAGGATGCACGCAGAGACACGCCGATCCTCATGTTGACCGCCCGCGATGGGCTGGAGGACCGCCTGAGAGGTCTGCGCTCCGGTGCTGACGACTATCTGATCAAGCCGTTTTCACTGGCTGAACTGGTTGCCAGAATCGAAGCCATTACACGGCGCAGCAGGGGTATGGGGATGGCAGAGCTGCGTGTGGCGGACTTGGTATTTGATCCATCTACACATCAGGCGAGTAGGGCCGGGCAACCCCTGAAGCTGAACCCCATGGGCGTTAAACTGCTGGTATTGCTTATGCGCAGGAGTCCGGCGGTTGTCAAACGTGAGGTAATGGAAATGGAAATCTGGGGTGAGGATATACCGGACCGCGACAGTTTGCGGAGTCATATCCATCAGTTGAGGCAGGTCGTCGACAAGCCCTTCGACAAGCCATTGATCCATACGGTGCACGGTATCGGGTACCGCCTTGCGGAGACTGTGTCTTGAGTACTCGGCAGCCGCTCAAGCAGCGGATCGTTCTGGCATTTGTTCTGATGACGCTGTTGACCAGTGGTGCCTTTTCATTCGGGATTGTGGAGATTGTGCACCACGTAGAAGAGCGCCTCGTTTCCAAAGACATGCAGTCGGATCTCGAGCTGGCAATGGACGCGCTGGGGACCGGGCAGCCGGTTCAGTTGGACAAGAGCGAGAAGCTATACACTACCGCGGCAGATCAGTTCTATCCTCTATCTGATTTTCTCGCGCTGAAACCGGGGTTTTCAGAGGTCGTATCCGACGCGCAGGCGTATTACGCCTTTAAATTGATACGCGACGAAGAGATGTACATCCTGATACAGGATCAGCGGGAATTTGAAGCGCGTGAGCAGCTGATCTATCAGGCGGTATTGGCCTGTTTCCTTGTCAGCCTGTTGATCGCTTGGGGAGTGGGTTCGCTGCTGGCGAATCGCGTATTACAGCCAGTGGCGCAACTCGCCAGTGATGTTCGCTCCGGTGCACGCTTCAAGGGGCTGGAACTATTGGCAAAAAACTACGCGGACGATGAAGTGGGGCGGTTGGCGGAGGTGTTTGATAAAACCTTCGAACAACTGCGGCGGTCTCTCGAACGGGAAAAGCTCTTTACCAGCGACGTCAGCCATGAGCTGCGCACTCCTCTGATGGTGATCGGCACCTCGTGCGAATTGCTGTCCCAATCAACCGGGCTCTCTGAGAAGCAGATGCAGCAGGTGGAGCGCATCCATCGCGCCAGCGCGGAAATGCTGGAGCTGGTGGAGACGTTCCTGCTTCTTGCCCGGGAGAGGGGGGCGATGGCCGCGGGTACAAGACAGGCTTCCCTGAGTGAGGTGGCGAAGGAGCAGGACAAGATCTGGCGTGCGCAATTCGCCGCGCGTGGAATCGACTATCGCTGTACTCTCGAGGGAGAGGACCACAACCGATACCAGGCCACGTTTCTCCGAACCGTCATGTCCAATCTGTTGCGCAATGCCCTCCACTACACGGAGCAGGGCAGAGTGGAGCTGCAACTGTTCAATGGTGGGTTCCGGGTGGAGGATACCGGGCCCGGCATCGCGCCAGAACAGCAATCCCGTCTGTTTGAACCATTTCAACGCGGCGCCCATGCCAGGGGAGAGGGCCTTGGTCTCGGCCTTTCGCTGGTTAAGCGCATCTGTGAGTACCAGGGGTGGAGTGTCAGCGTGCGTCAGCTTCAGCCTCAGGGGTGTGTCTTCTGCGTGAAGTTGGCAGCTGACTAGTGGTCCCACCCTTGGAATCCACCCGTTCTGTTTTTTGCGGCGTTGACAGAATTTTGACATCTCTTTGACGCGCTCTTGACCCTCTCAGACCTAGTCTGCCGGTGAGTCTACTTGCCAAAGGCCAGGTTTGAGATGCCCGCGCTGAAACTACGTGAATACCCCGCAGTTCAACTTGTTGTTGCCGTGTCGGTCTGGATCACACTTACCGGCAATTATTCGTTCTTTTCCCATTTGTACGATGCATATCCTTTCTCCTGGAAATATTCCGGATTTGTCATATCCCTGACGCTTTTGCTGGTAGCGCTGAGCAGTATTCTGATGACGATCCTGGCTGTAGGACGGGTGTTCAAACCTGTACTTGCCACGGCGCTGATAATTGCTTCGGCATCGGCGTACTTCATGGACACATACAATGTCATTATCAGTCGCGAGGTGATCCAGAGCGCGTTGCAGACGGATACGTCTGAGTCCCTGGGATTGCTCAATTCCCGACTTTTTCTTTATCTGATATTTTTGGGTGTTCTTCCCGCTTTGTTTGTCTGGATGTTACCGATCCGTCGCCAGGAGCTGTATCAAAGCCTGATATCCAAGGCAAAGCTGATTGCGTTCTCCGCACTCACTATCATTTTGATGCTGTTAATGTTCAGTAGCAGTTACGCTTCATTTTTCCGGGAGCATAAAGCCATCCGTTTTTATACCAACCCGGAGACACCACTGTACACCGCCATTTCCTATGCTGTGGATAAAATTGATGATGGCCGCGGAATTCCCTACCGGGAGATCGGGGGGGACGCCAGGCAGGTTGCCAGAAATGGCAAGAGGCGCCTGATGGTCCTGGTTGTGGGTGAAACTGCGCGCTGGGATCACTTCTCATTGAACGGGTATGGGAGACGTACGAACCCGATGCTGGCCGAGCAGGGGGTGCTCAGCTTCGAGCATGTGTCTTCATGCGGCACAGCGACGGCGATTTCCGTGCCCTGCATGTTCTCCATTCTGGATCGGGATCACTATAGCGAGAAAGTGGCAAAGGCCACCGATAATGTGCTGGACATCATTCAGCGTGCGGGGGTTACTGTGGCATGGCTGGACAATAACTCGGATTCGAAAGGCGTTGCGCTGAGAGTTCCTTATATCAACTATCGCGATCCGGAGATTAATCCGTCTTGCGATGTTGAGTGTCGGGATATCGGAATGATCGATGGTATCCGGAATCTGGTTGCCAATACACCGTCTGGTGATCTTCTGGTGGTCTTGCATCAGATGGGCAGCCACGGCCCTGAATACTCCAGACGGTATCCGGAGTCCTTTGCGAAGTTCACACCGAGTTGTTCAAGCAACCTGCTGGAGGAGTGCACCCGGGAGGAAATTGACAATGCCTACGACAATTCCATTCTGTATACGGACTATTTTCTGGGGCAGGTAATCGAGTACCTGCGTTCAGAATCGTCAACGTTTTCGCCAGCACTGCTGTATATCAGTGATCATGGAGAATCCCTTGGGGAGAACGGGATTTTTCTGCATGGGTTTCCCTATGCGTTGGCTCCCGAGTCTCAGAAACATGTACCGATGATTTTCTGGGCGGGGCCGGAGTTTTTGCGGGCGCGGGGCATATTGAGGGAACCGGGTTTCACGCAGCGAGAGTACAGTCAGGACAACCTGTTTCATACACTGCTCGGGCTTTTGGAGGTGAAGACCAGTGTATATCAAGCGGGTATGGATATCTTTTCTTCATGAATTATCGCAACCTGTTCGTCCAGCTGGCTGCGGGTGTATCCCTGCTGGGGTTAACGATTTTACTGTGCGAACTGACCAGCATCGATTTGTGGATACAGGACAGGTTCTATCTGTCTGAAGCCGCGCGCTGGGTCATTGATAAGCACGATACGTTTCTGCGACTGCTCTTCTATACCGGCCCCAAACGTGTGCTTTCAGTCCTGGTCGTGCTGTCCCTGGTAGCTGTGATGTCGTCCGGGAAAATCCCCTTGGCTCATAAGCATAAAGCAGGAATATGGATCGTTCTGATTTCCACGGTACTGACGGTGGCGCTGGTTGGATTCCTGAAGGGGATCACGCATGTCCCGTGCCCGAGTCAGCTGACCCTCTATGGGGGGAGCTATCCCTATAGCACCTTTTGGATGCCCACCCTGTCTTCCGGGCAGGCGGCACACGCACGCTGCTTTCCTGCGGGGCATGCAAGCGGAGGGTTTGCGTTGCTGTCCCTGGCCTTTCTGTTTCAACGCCGCGCTTACCGCTGGATCGGCTTTGGGGTGGGTATGGGTCTTGGGTGGGCCCTTGGCGTATACAAAATGGCCATTGGCGACCACTTTTTGAGCCACACCCTGGTGACCATGTGCCTGTCATGGATCATATCGGTCGTGGTCGCCATGACTGTTTATCGCGTGTCCCGAGGTCGCTCTCCTGGAGCGGTTGCGCAAATCTCCCGCTCACCCTGAGTGAGCCCGACTTTCCGTTGACAATTTTTTGACAGTTGAACTGTTAGGTTTCTGGCCTGAAGTCAAATTATCAACGGCGAAGCTTTCTCTATGTATCGTCACCGAGCCCTTGTGGTGGTTGCCAAATTCATTGCCAGTACGCTTCTTGTTCTAACGGCATCCCGGTTGTATCTCTGTACTGCATATTTTGAACGGGTTGGTTCATTTTCTTCGGCCCTTGATATCGCCATCAACGGCTTTCGGGTCGACCTGGTGTTGATTGGTTATCTGTATACCGTACCGCTGTTGTTGGGAATATGGATATCTGAAGGATCGCTATCCAGAGTTTTCGGTCGGATATTGATGTTCTGGCTGGTGCTGGCATTGGTTCTGGTGATCTATATGGAGGTGGTCACTCCGCCGTTCATTCTGGAGTACGACACACGCCCCAACCGCCTGTTCATTGATTACCTGGCCTACCCCCAGGAAGTCTCCAGCATGTTATGGCAAGGCTACAAACCCGCTATTTTGTGGGCAGTGTGTGGCATTGTCCTGGCCACATATTGGGGCAGGAAGTTACTGTCCGGCGGGGTGTTGTCGGTTAACTCCGGCGCAATGACAAGAAAGCTCCGGATGTCGATTTTAATGGTACTGGTCTGCACTCTGGCGATCAGATCGAGTTTCCAGCACCGCCCGTTTAATCCATCAATGGTGTATTTCAGTAATGACAACCTGGTCAACGCCATCGTCCTGAATTCAGGATATTCAGTGTTGTATGCCCTGTACAACACGTCTTCGGAAGCTCAGGCGTCGGAATTGTATGGCAGCATGCGCGATGCTGACGTGATTGCCAGTGTCCGCGATGGAGCAGATCAGTCCGGTGTGCGTTTTGAGTCCGATGATATTCCGACCTTGCGTTTGCATCAGGCGTCATATCAGGGGCGGGCAAAAAATATCGTCATATTGCTGCAGGAGAGTCTTGGGGCCCGCTATGTCGGCAGTTTGGGTGGAGAAAATCTGACCCCAAATCTGGATGCTCTTATGGAAAACGGGTGGCGGTTTACCAATGCCTATGCGACAGGAACACGGTCAGTGCGTGGTATCGAGGCCATATTCACCGGGTTCTCCCCGGGTCCGTCGCGCTCCGTGGTAAAACTGGACAAAAGTCAGTCAGACTTTTTCACTCTCGCCGCGTTCCTGAAAAAGCAGGACTACTTCACGCAGTTTATTTACGGTGGAGAAAGTCATTTCGATAACATGAAGAGTTTTTTCCTCGGCAATGGCGTGGAGGATATCCGGGATCTCTCCAAGTTCTCCAACCCCAGGTTTGTCGGCTCCTGGGGGGCGTCGGACCAGGATCTGTATGAGGAAGCGCATCAGCAGTTTCAGCGGCTCAACAGGCGTTCGCAGCCTTTCTTCAGCCTGGTATTTTCTACCTCCAATCACAGCCCCTGGGAATTTCCTGATAGCTGCCCGGCAAATTACACCGCTGAACGGGCGAGCCGCGAAAACGCCGTGCGCTATGCGGACTGTGCTCTGGGGGAGTTTATCCGCAGGGCGGAGAAATCTGACTATTGGGAAAACACGGTATTCCTGATTATTGCGGATCACGATTCTCGTGTTTCTGGATCAAACCTGGTGCCGATTGATCGCTTCAGGATTCCCGCGTTGATTCTCGGCGGAGGTATTGCGCCGAAAACTGATTCTCGTCTGGTCTCACAGATTGATTTCCCTACCACTCTGTTGTCGCTCGCCGGAGTCAGTGGCCGTCATCCGCTGATCGGATTTGACCTGACCAGAGATGTTCCAGTGGCCAAGCAGCGGGCCATGTTGCAGTACGGTGATCACTTTTCCTGGCTGGGCGTGGATCGCGCCGTCATTTTGCGGCCCAGGCTGGCACCCAGGGTTTACACCCACGATGGCCGGCATCTGCTCGAAGAGCTGGATTCGGACAGGTATATCGACGACATAGTCCACGCTCGCGGGAACGCCCTCTGGAGTAATCTGGCCTACGCCAGAGGACTGTATCGTTTACCGGATTGATCTGGTGGGTCGGGCACCGGCGATGGCAACCTCATGGGGAGCGCAAATTGTCGATGGAAATACCCGGGCCCGGCTCGGGCAGTGTGAAACCGAAAATACGGCTGTAAAACTCCAGCTCTCCCTCCAGTGCCATGCGAATACTGCTGGCGGCGCGGAATCCGTGCCCCTCGTCTGCAAAGGTGATATAGGCCACGGGAATTCCCCGCTCGCGCAGGGCGGCGACCATGGACTCCGCCTGGTTGGGAGGCACCACCTTGTCCTCAAGACCCTGAAAGAAAATCACCGGGCATTCGAGTTGCTCGATGTGATTGATGGGCGAGCGGGCGCGGTACACCGCTTCTGCCTGCGGCCAGGGGCCAACCAGCGTGTCGAGATAACGCGACTCGAATTTGTGGGTATCGCGAGCGAGTGTGGTGAGATCGCCAATACCGTAGTGGCTGGCGCCCGCGGAAAACGTATCGTGAAAGGTCAGCGCGGCGAGCACGGTGTAACCTCCCGCGCTGCCACCTTTGATCAGCAGGCGTTCGGGATCGGCCAGACCCTGCTGTACCAGATATTCCGCGCCCGCACAGACATCTTCCACATCCAGAATTCCCCAGTTGTCCCGCAGTCGGTCGCGGTATTCGCGGCCGTAACCGGTACTGCCGGAGTAATTCACATCGAGAATGGCGAAACCGCGGCTGGTCCAGTACTGCACCTTGAGGTTGAGACCGGAGGACGTAGCACCGGTCGGGCCGCCGTGGCCGAAAACGATCAGTGGCGGCTTTTCACCGTCCGGTGCCACAAACAGCGGATTGCGCGGTGGATAGTAAAATGCGTGTACTTCGCGTCCCCGGTGCTGGAAGGAAACAGGTTCCGCGTGGGAGAAACTTTTCGTATCTACCGGCGCGGCGCTACTGCTGGCAACTGTGGAAAAACGATTGGTGTCGGACCGGTACAGCGCGATGGAGGGAAAGTCCGTTGCGCCACTGGTAATAAACAGGGCCTGGCCTTCTGCACAGCTGATACTTTCAAAATCGCTGCCGCTGTGTTCGAGCAATTGTGATCTGCCGGAATTCAGGTCGAGCAGTGCGAGCTGCCAGCGGCCATTCCGGGTGAAGGTGCAAAACATTCGCGCGGGGTCGACAAAACCATAGGTAGACATGCCGAATACCCACTGCGGCGTGGCGAATTCCGCCTCCATTGGCCACAGCGGCTGGTCGCTGCCGGCGAGATAGATATTCCACCAGTTGCTTTTATCGGACACATAATACAGTTGTCCTGCGGGCGACCACTGGGGTTGGAATATGGACTCATGCTTTCCGCCGGCAATCTGTCGGGTTTTGGCGACTGCGCCGGTTTCGTCCAGCTCCGCCAGCATCAGCTCAGTGGCATCCCACGGCATATTGGGGTGATGCCACTGCAGAAAACTCAACTGCATGCCATCCGGACTGAGCGCGGGATTGGAATAGAAGTCTGCGCCTTCGGCGAGCACACTGGTTCTGCCGAAATCATTTCCCGCTAACAGGTCGATCGCGATGATGCGGGCGATGGCTTCGCGGCCGGTTTCACTTTCGTCTTCCTGCACGCAGATCAGACGGTTGCGGTGAGGGTCCAGTTGCAGGTCGGCGTAGTGCCAGGGGCCCTCCGGGGTGACGGGCTCGGGTATATCACCGCCGGGGGCGATACGGTAAATGCGCTGGTCGGCGGCAAGTACGAAATAAATATGGCCATTGCCTACGGTATAGGTACCTCCACCGTATTCGTGGGCTTTGCTGCGCGCGCTCAGTGGCGCGGGGATCAGGTCGTGCGGTTTTTGTGTGTCGTCGCTCAAGTCGCGCTCCACCAGCACGGAGCGGCCTTTTTCCGCTGGGCGGGATTCCAGCCAGTAGGCCTTGCCATTAAACAGCCTCGCTTCACTCAGGCGCACGTTACCGGCGGTGAGCAGTTCTGCGCTGATTGGTGAGGCCCAGCTGCCGTAGGGGGCGACCGTCTTTGACAAGGTGGCTTCTGACATGGGGGTAGACTTCTCCTGATATCCGGCCTCAGAACATTAGCCGGGCATTGTACGTTGCTGTTGATCTGGTACAAGCGGCGGCATCATTGCGCATTTTTTATCGATGGGGCTGTCGGGAAATTGCATTTTCCTCGCCGAGGCCATAGGCTCGGAGGGTCAACTGGAACCAAGCGCGCGCTTGGTTTCGTGTGTGTGGACGAAGTGTAATCGCTTCAGCCTTAACAATTAAAAATAGCTATAAAAATTAACATTCGCCGGGAGAGCCCTGTGTCTGCAAATGTTCCTGTTTCCGATGAAGTTGTGATCACCTGTGCCCTTACCGGGGTATTGACCAATCCTCTCCAGCATCCGGTGCCGGTCACGCCGGAGCAGATGGCGATGTCTGCAAGAGAAGCATATGACGCCGGTGCATCGGTAATGCACGTGCACTTTCGCTCTCAGGATGAGGGCAGGGGGCATTTGCCAAGTTGGGAGCCGCAAGTGGCGCTGTCCATCGCGGAAGCGATTCGCCAGGCGTGTCCCGGCGTCATTCTCAACTTCACCACCGGTACCATCGGGCGCGATCAACAAGGCGCACTGGATTGTCTGCGCGCCGGTCGGCCGGAGATCGCCGCGTGCAATGCGGGCAGCCTGAACTACCTCAAAGTGCGTGCAAATGGCCAGTGGGCCTGGCCGCCGATGCTGTTCGAAAATACTGTGGACAAGGTAGAGGAGCTGCTGGTTACCTGCCGGGAACTGCATATCCGCCCCGAGTTTGAATGCTTTGATGTGGGCATCTTGCGTTCCGTTGGTATGTTTGCGGACGTGGGCATGGTGGCCGAGCCCAATTACAACCTGGTAATGGGTGTGGCATCCGGTATGCCCGCGGACTGCGATCTGCTTGAGATTCTACCGCGTTATATGAAGCCTGGCGCGCTGTGGCAGACGACGCTGATTGGTCGTGAGGAAATCTGGCCGGTTCACAGAAAAACGGCCGAGCTGGGCGGTCACTTGCGTACGGGGATGGAAGATACTTTTTATCTCCCCGACGGCTCCCGGACCTCCGGGAACGGGCAACTGATCGAGGCGCTGGTGCGCGTTGCCGAGGAGGCCGGGCGTCGGGTCGTGTCGCCACAACGCGCCCGGGAGATTTTTCTTTAACTGACCGGGTGGTTTCCTGATCTTGTCTCCATACCTTCAATAGCCTGCTAGTCTTGGACTATGTGTCTATTGACGCGCCAGATTTAAGAATCTTGTTTCCGGATCTCGCTATTGGAGTTGCCCATGGATGCTTTCCTGAATGCCCTGGGGGCGGTGATCGACGGGGGAAACAGCCTCACCTGGGGCGGTATTGGTGGTGTCTGGTGGTTGGGTATTCTGATTGCCGCATTATTGCCTGCCGGTATCTACTTCACCGTACGTACCCGCTTCGTGCAGATTCGGGGTTTTTGTCAGATGCTGCGGGTCATGTTCCGCAGCTTTCACAAAGAGCACGATGACTCGATCTCTTCATTCCAGGCGTTTGCCACCAGTGCCGCTGCCCGGGTAGGGACGGGCAATATTGCCGGCGTTGCGGTGGCCATCACCGCTGGCGGCCCCGGTGCGGTGTTCTGGATGTGGGTGGTGGCGATCGTAGGTATGGCCACCAGCCTGATTGAAAATACACTGGCGCAGGTATTCAAAGAGCAGGGGGAAGCGCCGGGAACCTTTCGCGGCGGGCCGGCTTACTATATCGACAAGGGTTTGGGAAAACGCTGGAAGTGGCTCTCCGTGCTCTTTTCCATATTCCTGATTATCTGTTTCGGATTCTTCTTTAACGCCGTCCAGGCCAATGCGATGGCGGAAGCCATCAGCGCGGCCTGGGGATTCAACCCGCTATTGATCGGTGTACTCATTGCCGTGCTGGCCGGGGTAATTGTTTTCGGCGGGATCAAATCTATCGGCAGATTCGCCGGTATCGTTGTTCCGGTGATGGCACTTGGCTATCTCGCTATTGCGTTGTTTGTAATCCTCGCAAATATGGCGAAGATTCCAGAGGTTTTCGGATTGATTTTCAGCAGCGCATTTGGCGTGCAGGAGGCGGGTGCGGGCGCCTTTGGGGCCGTGGTTGCCAACGGGATCAAACGCGGACTGTTTTCCAACGAGGCCGGTATGGGGTCCTCTCCCAATGTCGGCGCCGCCGCAGACGTAAAACATCCGGTCGTTCAGGGCTATGTACAGATGGCCTCGGTATTTCTGGATACCATGATGATCTGCACAGCCACTGCAGCGATCATTTTACTGAGCGACGTGGAGTTGAGTGGCATGGTGGAAGGCGTGACGCTGACCCAATCGGCTCTGTCCAGTGAGGTGGGTAGCTGGGGCAACAGTTTCGTAGCGCTCGCGTTGTTGTTCTTCGCCTTTACCTCGATCATTGCCAATTACTACTACGCAGAGACGAATATCTTTTATTTGTGGCATACCCGGTTTTCCATTTTCTGCTATCGCGTTTTGTACATTGCTTTCATCCTGTTTGGCGCCTGGGTGGCCTGGAGCGGTAGCGAGGGCAATTTCAAATTGCTCTGGAATATGGCCGATATGTCCATGGGCTTTATGGCGTCGGCGAACCTGCTCGCAATCCTGTTGCTCTCCGGCGTGGCATTCCGGGTATTTGCGGACTATGAAGAGCAGCTCCGTCAGGGAATCCGGGAGCCGGTTTTTGATTCCCGTCGACACCACATTCCGGGTATCGAGCAGGAAGTCTGGAGCGGTGGTCCTCACACTCCCGGAGTACACGATGAACCGACAGCGCGGGAAAAAGGGCGCTGAGCCCCTCAGACGGCGTGCTCGATTTCGATTACCAGTTGCCCGCTGTGTACCTGATCACCGGCATGGGCATTGACCTTGGTGACGGTGCCTTCGCCATCCGCGCGCAGCGTGTGTTCCATTTTCATAGCTTCCATCGTCGCCAGTAGCGAGCCGCGTTCCACCCACGCACCGGGTTCAATGCAGATCTGGGTAATACATCCATCCATGGGTGCCAGGATCAGGCCATTTCCCGATTGTCCCTCGCGTTGAGCCGGTGCATAGGTCATATCCTCATATGTCCAGGCTCTCTGCTCGAACAGCATCGATAGCTGCCCCTCGGAAATATGGACGAGCACCGGTGAGACGACACCGTCAATGTCGATGTTGAGCTTGCGGGGCAAGGTATTGGCAAGTCCGCTGGAGGCCACGGAAATACGGTGGCAGTCGCCCGATTCCAATGTAGCTTCATACTGGCCGACCGGATTCGCACGGAGGCGGATTACATGAACGTCCTCCCCATCTCTCAACCGGTATTCTCTGCCAAGTGGTATTGGCCCTGAGTGCCAGTTGGCTGTGGCACGGGTAACGTTCTCCTGGGCTATTCCCAGATGGTGGAACAGCGCACAGGCGAGGGCGCGGGCCCTGTTTACCGATGTACCGTCGCTGAAAGCGGTTGAAAACTGCTGTTCCAGAAAGCCAGTGTGGGCTTGGCCGGTTGCGAAGATCGGGTGCTCAATGATCTGCCGCAAAAAGGATCTGTTGTTCTGCGGGCCCAGCAACGTCAACGCCTGCAGGGCTTGTGAAAGGCAACGCCGCGCCTCGTCGCGGTCTCTTCCCCACGCCATCAGCTTTCCCAGCATCGGGTCGTAGTAGGGGGGAATCGTAACTCCGGTTGCCAGGGCGTGGTCAAAGCGAACCAACGGCGCTGCGCGCGCGTTTACCTGGCTTTCGGCGAAGGAATTTTCCCAGAAGAGTATTTTTCCGCTCTGGGGGAGAAAGCTCCGTTCCGGATCTTCGGCGTACAGGCGCACTTCGATGGCGTGTCCATGAAGCGCAATCTCCTCCTGGTGCTGCGGTAGCGACTCGCCCCGCGCCACCGCGAGCTGCCAGGCCACCAGGTCGGTACCGCTGATGAGCTCTGTTACCCCGTGCTCAACCTGAAGCCGCGTGTTCATTTCCAGAAAATAAAACTGCCCGTCGCCATCTACAAGAAATTCCACAGTACCTGCGTTGGTATAACCACAGGCCTTTGCGAGCGCGACGGCGGATGCGCCCATTCTGCTCCGAAGTGTGGAAGTCAGAATCGGGGAGGGTGCTTCTTCGACAACTTTCTGGTGCCTGCGCTGAACGGAGCAGTCTCTTTCACCGAGGTGGATACAGTTCCCCTGCGCGTCGGCAAATATCTGGATTTCGATATGGTGAACTTCCGTCAGCGCCTTTTCCAGAATGATCTCGTCGTTGCCGAACGCAGATTTTGCCTCCTGTCGCGCGGATTTCAGCTGAGCCTGGAAATCCTGCTCACGCTGCACCACGCGCATTCCGCGCCCACCGCCACCGGCGGCGGCCTTGAGCATGACCGGGTACCCGATATGTCCAGCCTGCTTTTGCAGCTCGTCGGAATCCTGTGAGCTCTCGTAGCCGGGGATACAGGGGACGCCTGCGGACAGCGCAAATACTTTTGCCTGACGTTTATTTCCCATCAGTTCGATTACATCCGCTGAAGGGCCGATAAAACACAGTCCGGCTTGCTCGCATTTTCGCGCAAACAGTGCGTTCTCTGACAGAAATCCGTAGCCCGGATGGACACAGTCGGCTCCACTGCGTCTGGCAGCATCCAGAATTTTGCCCATGTCCAGATAGGATTCCTGAGGCGAATTACCACCAATCGGCACGGCGAGATCCGCGGCGTGTACATGGGGTGCATCCCGGTCGGCATCGCTGTAGATGGCTACCGTGCGGTATCCCTCTTTTCTGGCAGTGCGGATGATTCGCAGGGCAATTTCGCCACGGTTGGCGATCAGCAGCGTAGGCATGAAGTTTTCCTTGTCTCGAAATACTTATTGTTTTTTTCTCGAAGGTAGTATGCCCATCAATTTGCAGATGATGCCGAGCATCACTTCATCGGCACCACCGCCGATAGCGGTCAGGCGCAGATCACGGTAGGCGCGGTTGATGGATGTCTCTTCCATATAGCCCATTCCTCCCCAGTATTGCAGGCACTGATCGGGAATGGTGCGGGTCAGACGACCGGACTTTAGCTTGGCCATGGAGGCGAGGGTGGTGACATCTTCGCCATTGACGTAGGCCTCGACAGCGCGATACGTCAGGGAGCGCAGACATTCCACTTCCGTCTGCATTTCCGCCAGAGAAAAGTGCACACTCTGGTTGTTGAGCAACGGCGCCCCGAATGCCTGCCGCTCGCGCACATAGTCGATGGTAGTGGCAACGCAGTTCTCAAGGCCTTTCAGCGTGAGCGCGGCGCCAGCCAATCGCTCTTCCTGAAATTGCAGCATCTGCAACAGGAACCCACTGCCTTCGTCACTGATTCGGTAGCGTTTCGGAACACGCACGTTGTCGAAGAAAACCGGTGCAGTTTCCGACGCGCGCATCCCCATTTTGTGCAGGGCGCCGCCAACCCGGACGCCGGGTAACTTGGATGGAATGATCAACAGGGATTTGTTGCTGTGCGCTTTCTCGCCACCGGTGTTGACCAGGGTGCAGAAAAAGTCAGCGCTGGGGGCATTGGTGATCCACATCTTGCTGCCGTTGACGATGTAGTCGTCACCGTCGGCGACGGCGGTGGTGGTGATGGCGGAAACATCGGAACCGGCCCCCGGCTCAGAAACGGCGATAGAAGCAATGGCTTCACCGCGGATGGCCGCACTGAGAAACTCCTCCTGTAACGCTTTATCGGCAAAGCGGGTCAGGGCCGGCGTTGCCATGGATGTCTGTACGGAGATCGAGAGTGGTACGCCGCCGCAGTGTGCAGCTCCCAGCTCCTCCAGAAAAACGGCTTCGTAACTGAAGTCCAGCCCCATGCCTCCCAGTGATTCCGGCTTGCTGATTCCCAGCAGCCCCAGTTCGCCCAGGCGCCCGAACACTTCCCGGATAGGGAAACTTCCGGCCGCTTCCCATTCGTCCACGTGAGGGTTGAGTTCCTGCTCGACGAAATTGCGCACAGTGCGCTGCAGTTCGCGGTGTTGGTCAGTCAGTATCATGACGGTTTTCCTGGGAGTTAGGGTTTAGAACCTGGCGACACCGAAGGTGTTGCGTCGCAACGCTGTCTGATCTGCTTCGGAGCAGATGTCGAGCAGCAAACCGAGAAGGGTACGGGTATCCCGTGGGTCGATGATCCCGTCGTCCCACAGGCGTGCGGTGCACGACAGGGCATCGGATCCCGCCTCCATAAACTGAGCGGTATCCCGTTCGATTTTATCCAGCGTGGTTTCATCCATCTGGTTGGTCTGGCGCATTTTCTGTTCGCTGACGATACGCATTACCTTGCCAGCCTGGGCGGCACCCATGACGGCGGTGCGGGAGTTTGGCCAGGCGAAAATAAAGCGTGGGTCGAAGCCCCGTCCGCACATGGCGTAATTGCCGGCACCATAAGAACCGCCCACCACGATACTCAGCTTGGGTACTAGGGCGTTGGCCACAGCCTGAATCATTTTGGCACCGTGCTTGATGATGCCGTTCTGCTCCACGCGGGTGCCGACCATAAAACCCGTGGTGTTGTGTAAAAAGAGCAGTGGAGTACCGCTCTGTTCGCACAGCTGGATAAACTGCGCGGCTTTATTGGCGCCATTTGGGGTAATGGGACCGTTGTTGCCGATGACCCCGACGGCGTGGCCCTGTATACGAATATGGCCACAGAAGGTCTGCTGATCAAACTCCGGTTTGAATGCCAGGGTGGCGGAATCGTCCGCGATTCGCGCGAGGATTTCTTCCACCCGATAGGGCTTGCGACTGTCGGCCGGTACCACGCCCAACAGCTCTTCCGCGCTGTAGCGGGGCTCGCGCCAATCAAAGGACGGTTGCGTTTGCACAGGCTGCGGTAATGCGGCCACGATTTCCCGCGCGATACGAATACCGTCGCGATCATCTTCCGCCAGGTAATCCCCGGTGCCCGCCAGATTACAGTGCAGTTCTGCGCCGCCCAGCTCCTCCTCGGTTGCGATCTCTCCGGTTGCCGCCTTGAGCAGCGGTGGTCCGGCCAGAAACATGCCGGATTGTTTGCGTACCATGATGACGTAATCGGAAAGACCTGGCTGGTAAGCGCCTCCCGCGGTGGCGTTGCCGTGAACGACGGTAATTTGGGGGATGCCCGCGGCGGAAAGGCGTGCCTGATTGGCAAAGCCGCGTCCGCCGGGGGCGAAGGTTTCGTTGGCGTACATCAGATTGGCACCACCACTTTGCGCCAGGGTAATGAGCGGCAGTCGATTTTCCAGCGCGATCTGCTGTATGCGCAGTGCTTTTTCCATGCCGGCGGGAGAAATCGTGCCGCCTTTGACCGCGTAGTTGTCCACGCGCACCAGGCAGCGTCGTCCACCGACCGTGCCAATGCCACAGATAGCCCCGCCACCGGCGCCGGTCCCGTCGCTGTCGTCGTAGAGCTTGTAGCCGGCCATGGCGCACAGCTCGATGAATGGCGCCCCCGGATCCAGCAGGTGGCTGAGGCGCTCACGGGGCATGAGTAAGCCCCGCCGGTGATAGCGCTCCGCTTTTTGATCTTCGGTGTCCGCGATACGTTGTTCCGCCGCGCGATATACCGAAAGTGCATGTTCCATCGCTGCCCGGTTATTTGCGAATTCTTCCGTTCTTACGTTGATCTCTGAAGTGATGGGTTGCACGGACCGGGCCTCGAATCTGGAGTTGCCAATGCGGATGCGAACGGGGTGGCAGGCGACAGCTACACGCGATGCAAACGCCGAGTTTTTGTCACGTTACCAAGCAAGCGCTTGGTTATCAATGGGGTGGCGCGAAGTCGTCGGACCGTGGCACTATCCTGCCTCTTATTTATACATTCCACAGCGCCCCCATGAGGGTACCTGCAGGTGGGGCCCGGAGGCGCTTGGGGCGGTGTTCTTTTGATGAATTATGGAAGCAATCGATGTGAAAAAGACCGGTGTGAGCAGCGGTAGAGCCCAGCGCAAAGCAAAAGTGGCCGGGAGTGTGAGCAATGCCGGGCGGCTAAAACCTGCGGATGAGGTGCGACTGGTCCAGGAGCTGGTGTCCTCCGGATGCATCAGTGATCCCGCGGGGCCCCGTGGACGGTTGATCAGTGCCGCCGCCAGACTGTTTCAGGACAAGGGGTTTGCTCTTACCACCGTGCGCGATATTGCCGCCGAGGTGGGCATTTTGTCCGGCAGTATTTTTCATCATGTCAAAAACAAGGAAGAACTGCTGTGCGCCATCATGCTGGAAGTCACGCGTCTGGCGAGGGCGCGGATGGCCGCGGCGGTGGATCAGCAGGTGCACCCGCGGGACAGGCTGCTCGCGTGCATTATTTGTGAGCTGGAGGCTATCCACGGTCTGGCCGTACCGGGCTTCCCGCTGTTGGTGACGGAGTGGCGATGTCTTTCATCGGAGAACCAGGTCAGGGTATTGGCGGAGCGGGAGCAATATGAAGCCCTCTGGGTTGAGGTGTTGCAGCAGCGACCGCCCGGTGGTGGCGTTGCGGATGCCCAGCTGGCTCGCAGGCTGTTGCTTGGGGCCCTTTCCCATACGCACAGCTGGTTTAAGCCCCGCGGTCGAGGTCTGACCATGAATACGCTTGCCGAGCAGGCATTATTGACTGTGTGGCCGAACTTTCATCACTGAACATTTGCGATGTTTTAGTGGCCGGCGGTGTGAATCGGCTCGCGTTTGCAGAAGGCGCCATTCTCCGCACGATCGCCTGAGAACTGGTACGCAATTAATCAGCAACGTTTCTTTTACTCTCTCGCAAATTCTTTGTACTCCCTCGCGCATTGAGTCCTGGTCTTGAGCCTTGAGCCCACGCACCTCACCTGCGCTGTCCGATTGGCGGGCCGTAAGTCAGTCATTCGCGGTGGGGAGGCAGCTTGGTCCGGGCCGGTATTGCGCCGGGGTTTATTCTGGAGAGGGAAGACGTGGTGGGGCAGGATAAGTTTCAGATTGTGTCGGCTGGCAAGGTCCTCCAGGCGAAAAAGCCGGATGACGTTCTTGCCGGTATCGCCAGCGCGTTTTCCGTTTCCGCCGAGCAGGCGCGAAAGCTGTTCGTGAAAGGTTGGGTAATCAAGGATCAATTGACGCCTGGGCAGGTGGTTCAGTACCGCACCCAGCTGCAGCAGATCGGCCTCAAGGTAGAGGTCCACCCCGCCGGAAAGTTCGACAACCGGGCCATCCTTGCACGGCTTCAATTTGCCCGTCAGCGCAAGGCCAAGACGACTCCGGTTCTGGTGGAGGCCGCACCGCAAACGGTTGCGGCAGAGCGTCAGGCCGCAAAAGCAGAGGTCACGACAACAGACAGCGGCAAAGCGAAAGCCCGTTTCCCGGTGCAGGATCTTCCTGCCCACGGGCGTCAGGGCAAGTCTTCTCCGTCACGTGGCGAGTCTACGCGCTCCGGCGACGCCGGAGTAAGTTCCACTGCGCGTGCTCAATTGGAAGCACTGTTTCACGCTGAAGACGAGCGAGCGTCCCGGGGGGGAGCCAAATGGCTGTCCCTGCTTCCGGGCATGTGCAGCGCCGCCCTGGTACCGGCGCTGTTCTGGGCACTGCTGGGCCTGTGTCTGTATCAGGCCGGGTTGACACTGTGGACGTTGCCTTCCTCCATTCTCGATGGCTCCTCGGGTGTCGGCACGATCGCGGGGGTGGTGGTGAAGCTTTTGCTGCTGGGCGTTTTCGCGGTGCTGCTGCTCATTCCCTATTTTTTCCCGTCGAGATCTCCGGGAATAAGCGGAATACGGTTGCGCAAGCAGGATGCCCCCGGGTTGTTTCTGTTGCTTGAGATTCTCACGCAGAAATCCGGGCTGGGGATTGCCGCCAGGATGGAGGGGCCTCGCAACCTGTCCGCGGCCAGTGCCACCACCGGCACACTGGTCGAAGTGCTCCCGGGTGCGGAGGTTCTGATACAGAAAAATGACGCAGGACAACTGAAACTGTCGCTGGGGTTAGCTGCGGTCGCGAGTCTGAATGGTGGCGAGGTGCTGGCGTTGACCGCCAGAGCCATGTCTGGGGTTCAAGGGCGATGGTTGCGATTTGCCCGCGAACTGGCTTTGACTCCCGCGTATCGATTGCAGCAGATGCAGGAGAGGATGGAGCAGGAAACGACGCTGTTCGGTGTCGCGGGTGAGGCGGCAAGGGTCATTCAGCCTCTGCACCGGCTGTTGGCCGCTGGCGGCTTGGCACTGGCGCCTTTGGTCGAGCGCCTGCTCAGATTGCATCGCGCGGCAAGTGGGATGCTGGCCCGGCAGATGGAAGCCCATGCAGACCGAGCCGCTGCGCAGATCATCGGCAGCGAGGCATTCTCCACCTTTGCCGAACGCTGGAACCAACTGGTTCACGCGGATCTGGTATGCGGTGAAATCAACCGCGAAGCGCAGCTGGTGGGCAAACGCCTGGTCAATGTACCGCAGGCGGTGCGCTGGTTGCGCGACAATCTGGATGAGCAGACCCGGGCCAGTATCGACATGGCCATGGGGGAGTCGACGGACTGCTGGAATCCGGCGGAGCCTGCCGGACATGAGCGTGTCGCCGCGGTCGAGGAGCGTCATTTCAGTCCGCTGCTACAGCGTATGGACTTTTCTCTGCAGAAGCTGTTCACGGATTTTGACGACCTGTGTACCAAGGTCAGCCGTTTGGGTATGGATGACAGTTGCCGCGCGGTGGATAACCATCTCCTGCTGACCGCCAGTCGCGAAACGGAAGAGGCTCAGCAACTTCTGGCGGAATATTTCAACCGGGTGATTCCGAGGGAGTTTTTGCCGAATAGCGGGCCATCCAACGAAGAATTGGCCGAGCTGGATTTGCAGCAGACCATCGACTGGCTGCGCACCCGCCTGGTTGACCTGCAGGATCTGGAGCAGCGCCTCGCGCAACTGCAGCTGAGGGGAGCCCGGATTCAGCTCGGGACCTCACTGGTGCGCGCGAACGTGCGTATTGATCCGCGCAAGTATCACCTCTCGGGCACCACGCCAGCGGCAGCGGACGAATCCCACAAGGACAACCGCGCGCGCATTCGCGAGTACCAGCTGCAGCGCCAGCAGATACAGGCGATGTTTCTTCAGCGGATTCGCAAGGCCGTTGTGGCGATGGAACTGTCTGAGCGAAATTCCGCCGGCGCGCTGCTGGCAAAGCTTGCGGCATTTGAACAGCTGCGGGAACCGTTGGCAGGGCTGGAGCGCTTGGGCGATCTGATTTGTGAAATGATCGAGCAGGCCTCCGCGGGCGAGTTGCCGGCGGCGGTGCAGCAGAAATATTCGCAGCTGGCCGTACAGCAGATTCGCCAGATGCATCGGGCCGCTACCGGTAACGAAGGGCTGATGCCGGCGGGTTTGCTGGAAAAACTGGCCGCCTGTGGAGAAGGGGAGGTCAGTGCCACCGGAAGTGCTCGTTCCAGTGAGCTCATCAGTCAGCTACAGGCTCTGGAATTGCGTTGCAAGCACGCGAGCGCCGTTGTGCACGAGGGGTATCAGCTACTGCTCGCACGCCTGTTGGCGCTGTGCCTGGCGGAGGAAAAGCGCCAGAAGGTCAAGCCGCTGCGACTCGCCGCGGTGATCTGATGTGGTCGCGGGACTCAGCCCCCGGCCAGCTTGACCTTGTAGTTTTTGGATTCCAGCAGAGCCCTGATCTCTTCGCGTTTGTCGCCCTGAATTTCAATCACGCCGTCTTTCAGGGCGCCGCCGCACCCGCAGCGCTTTTTCAGTTCCGCCAGCAATAGCTTGAGTTCGCCATCGGTACCTTCCACTCCCCGCACACAGGTTACCCCTTTGCCCTTGCGTCCCTTGGTCTCCCGCTGGATCCGCACGATACCGTCACCCTGATGGCGTTTCTCGGCTGTAGGCTCGTCTTTGATACGTCCGCGGTCGGTGGAATAGACAAGTCGGTTTTTGTCGCTCATGGGCTGCCCGTACTTCGGTGATGGGGGGGCAAGGATAGCGAAGCGCCGCGGCCGGATAAAGCGTGCGATTGTTTACGGGGTTGAGAGTGTAGGGGCAGGTTCGGCTAGAATGTCATCGTTTGCATCCGCCAATAAGGAATAGAGGGAATGGCGCTGACTGGAGCCCGCAAATGGCTGAACGAAGTCATCTTTGGTACCGATACCCCCGCGGGTAAGTATTTTGACGTTGTATTGATCTGGGCCATCCTGCTGAGTGTGGGGCTGGTATTACTGGCATCGGTCGAGAGCTGGTGGGCGCGCTACGGTGAAATCTTCTTCGCGCTGGAGTGGTTTTTTACCGCGTTGTTTACCGTGGAATATCTGACCCGAATCTACTGCGCACGGGATCGGCGCTCCTATATTTTCAGTTTTTACGGCGTGGTCGATTTGCTGGCAATTTTGCCGAGCTATCTCGCGCTGATCTTCACCGGCGCCACTTACCTGATGGTAATCCGTCTGCTGCGTGTGTTACGGATTTTCCGGATTCTGAAACTGGTGCGGTATCTGAGCGATGCGAATCTTCTGGTGCGCTCCCTGTGGTTGGCGCGGCGGAAGATTCTTGTGTTCTACGCCAGCGTGCTGGTGTTGTGCATTATCTTTGGCAGCATAATGTTTATCGTGGAGGGGCCCCAAAACGGCTTCACGAGTATTCCCAAAAGCATCTACTGGACCATTGTTACCATCACCACCGTGGGTTTTGGTGATATCACACCGCACACACCCCTGGGGCAGACCATCGCTTCCATGACCATGCTGATCGGTTACTCCATCATTGCCGTGCCTACCGGGATTGTCACCGCGGAGCTCGCCCATGAGCTGGGCCGGGACAAGCAGTTGGCCCGCTGTCATAACTGCGGCCGTGCCGGGCACGATGCAGATTCCGAGTTCTGTAAACACTGCGGTTATAAGCTTGAGGACTTTGAGCCCGCCCATGGCGACTGATGCCGGCGGTGGCTCTCCTTAACAGCTTCATTGCTATCCGCTATCCTTGCGCCCCCGTTTTGACCGGCTGCGCCCCGATTGCCGCAGCCAGCTGTTATCACTCAGTCAGATACCGGATCTCACCTTATGGATATTGAGGGATATTGCGCACCGGGCTTTGAGGCCCTGTACGACGCATTCGCCAGTAACTTTCGCGACCACGGTGACGTGGGGGCGTCATTCTGTGTAGTACAGCGGGGCGAGACTATTGCATCCCTGTGGGCCGGCAGTGCCGATCGCGACGGTACACGGGCGTTCCAGGAGGATACTCTGGCGAACGTGTTTTCCTCCTCCAAAGGCGTACTTGCACTGATTGCCCTGCAGCAGGTGGCCGCGGGCAAACTGGATCTGGACCTTCCTGTGGCCCACTACTGGCCGGAATTCGGCGCCGCGGGCAAGCGTGATATCACCGGCCGGCAGCTTTTGTGCCATCGCTCCGGCGTGATTGCGTTTCGGGAGAAGGTGGCCGACAACCTGATCTATGACTGGGATGACGCGCTGGAAAAAGTGGCCTCTACCGAACCCTGGTGGACTCCTGGATCACGTCAGGGCTATGCGCCATTCCTGTATGGTTGGACCCTGGGGGGCCTGATCGAGAAGGCCAGTGGTCAGTCTTTGATGTCGCTTTATCGTACAGACGTGGCAGCCCCGCTCGAGTTGGATGGCGGTTTCGGTGCCGTGGGGCATCGTTCGTCGAACATTGCGGATGTCGGTCCACTGAAGAAACCGTTGCCCGAACTGCGTGACAACGCCATCGGCCGCTCCATCAAGGAGGACCGCCAGGGCCCGGTGGCCACCGCGTTTACCAATCCCGTTACTCTCATGATGGGAACCAATGGGGAACTGTGGCGGAATGCGTTGATCCCCGCGGCGAATGGCCATTTCAGTGCACGGGATCTGGCGGCCATTTATGCCGATCTGGCGAGCGAAGAGCCCAGATTACTGCCTGCCGATCTGGTGGGAGCCTCGACGGAGGAGCAAAGTCGCGCTCAGGACACGATTCTCCAGGCCGAAGTCGCATTCGCCTGTGGCTTTATCAAATCTGCCGAGGCTCAGGATCTGTACTTCGGCAGTCCCAAAGGGTTCGGCCATCCCGGTGCCGGGGGCAGTATCGGTTTTGCCGATCCGCAAGCGGAACTGGGGTTTGGTTATGTGACATCGCGAATGGGGCAGAGCCTGTTCATGGATCAGCGTGCAGTGGGGCTGATGACGTGCCTCTACCGTTTGCTGTAATTACCGATCGAGAAAGGGGAAGAGCACCGTGAATGAAGAAATCGCGCGCCTCAATGTACGGGTGGACGAACTGGAAACCCGGCTGGCATTCCAGGAGGATACCCTGACCCAGTTGAACGATGTGATCGCGGCGCAGGACGCGCAGCTTCGCTTACTGGTGAGCCGTCTGACGGACATGGTGGAAAAGTATCAGGACCTCAGTTACGAGATGCAGAAGGGACTGAAACCGGGAGAGGAAAAACCACCACACTATTGAGCTGTTCCCGCATACCCTCGTCTCCGACCCGGCGGGCCAATGTCAGTAGATAGCTTCCAGGTGGCCTGCTGGCCACTTGAGCGTCATCACCAAATTGTCACCCCCTGTGGGTACACTCTTCACGCAGCGCGTATTTCCACGCGAATTTCTGGAAATTTTTAAAATTCCCGCTCTTATCCCTCCGTCAAGCCTTGACAAGTTTTTTTCCACATGTCGGCCCCGCCTGTGGGTATAGGTGTGAATGGCCGCCAAGTTGGTACGAAAAGCATTCTGGTGATCGTAAGGTACTGATTTTAAAGGACTAAAATATCGGGGACAAAAAGTGCGCAAATCGCTGGGGGCGAGAGGTGGCGCCGGCTGGGACCGGCTTTTGCTGTTTCATGCACAAAGTTATCCACAGATCTTGTGGAAGAACCCATCGCAGCCAATGACATAAAAACTGCCCACTAGCGGAGTTAACTATCGCCGCCGGTTTCCAGAGGAAACGAAATGGAGGTTTACGTAAGAGGGAACAGAATGGAATGCCGAAGGCGTCAAATTTGGGATCTGTGCAGTAGACCTTGGAAGACTTTGCGCATAGTCTTCGTGCCCAAGGCGAAGGTGGTTCAGCTTCCAGTCAGATAACGGAAGTGATACTGCATTCAACAGCCGTATTCTCACCCGTCATCTGTAAAAGCGTTAGGAGAAGCTTAAATGAAAAAATGGGTAGCAATTCTTGCCCTGGGCTCACTGGTAGGTTGTACCACTCTGGACCCCTACACCCAGGAAAGTAAAACCAGCAACGCCGCCAAAGGCGCAGGTGCTGGTGCGGTAGCGGGCGCTATCATTGGCGCAGCCACTGCCAGCAAGAGCGATCGCAAGAAAGGCGCCATCACCGGGGCCCTCGGTGGCGCTGCCATCGGCGGCGGTATCGGTTATTACATGGACCGTCAGGAAATGGCATTGCGCCAGAAGCTGGAAGGCACCGGTGTGCGGGTCCAGCGTGAGGGCGACAACATCCGCCTGATCATGCCGGGCAACATCACATTCCCCACCAGTGGCTACGAAATCCGTACCGATTTCTACGACACGCTGGACTCCGTGGTTCTGGTACTGAATGAGTTCGACAAGACTGCGATCCGCGTCAGCGGCCATACCGACAGCACTGGTTCCGACGTTACCAACCAGACCCTGAGTGAGCGTCGCGCGCAGTCTGTTGCCAATTTCTTCAGCTCCCGCGGTGTTGCCGCTGGTCGTGTGCAGGCCGTTGGTTACGGTGAGCGCTACCCCATCGCCAGCAACGACAACGACGCCGGCCGCCAGGCCAACCGTCGAGTAGAACTGGAGCTGCTTCCGCTGCAGTAACAGAAAGAGAGGGCGCTTCGGCGCCCTTTTTTGTTGATGATTTTCATGACAGGGGCTGGTGAGTCTCGCGGGCTTCGGATGGTTGAGGAGGGGAAGCGTGTCGAATAATTCAACTACAGGTTTCGTACTCGGCGCGACATGCGCATTGGCGCTGATGGCAGTAGCGACAGTCATCACCGGCTGCGCGGGCGCACCCGTGTCCGACGCTGCGCTGCATGCGGGCAATCCTCAGGATACAACGGCGACAGCCTCCGATGTTCCGAGTCTTAACAGCGAACGCCAGCCACTGGATGAAGCGGTATCCCGCCGTATCGACGACGCGGAACTGGTGGCGAAAGTCCGTATTACCGGCGTACACCGCATGATTGACCACGCATTGTCGGAGCCCGGAATGATGGCGATTCTCGGTTATGTCTATTCCGGAGTGGCGGAAAAGGTATGGAAAGGGGAGACCACACGATTGCTGGCATTCCGGCTGACGCTGGATGTCTGCAATGAAAAGCTCCAACAGGGCGAGCAGTATCTGATTTTCGCGAAAAGCGATGCACAAGGACGGCTGCAACTGGAAAGTTGTGAGGCAGCGGTTGCGGATGGCGAGGCGGGCAGTTTGCTGGTTCAGCTGGACCGCTACATACAGGGCTGAGTACCCGAGCAGTGTCGGGCCCAACCTGTTCCCGATGCCCCGGTCTGGCCGTTACATAGATCCTGCGCAAATAATCCAAAGATTTTTAATAGCAATTAAAACTGACATCAGGGAATAATGTTCCTTGAAGTGCAGCAATTGAAGATTATTCTTATCAGTATTGGCGTCCACTTCTTCCACTAACCTGAATTCTGCGAAATCCGTTGTGGCGCTGACCGGTAACGAAAAGGCAAATTGAGTACCGCGCTTAGCGGCGCATTGGGTAGATGCTTGCCTGATTCGTTCTGAATCCTGCACAACCGACCAGGGGTCATTGGGTATATGAAGAAATTACTGTTACCACTGATTATTCTGTTGCTGATCATCGGCTACTTCATGGCGAAAAAATCGGACCACTCCGTGGACGATGCCTACGACAAACTGGAAAAACCCCCGGCTGAAAGCACCCAACCGGCTCCAGACAGCGACTCGAGTATGCCGGACACCACTACGCCTCCGGATACAGATTCCGATCCCACCATGCCGCAGGAGGGGGACGATGTTGCCCCGACCACCGATGATCCTCAATCCTCAGGCTCTCTGAGAAATGAGGCCCGGGAAGCGGGTGACGCTATCAAAGATGCCGCGGATGAAACCGGTGATGTCCTGAAAGGCGCTGCCGAAGAGGCTGGCGATGCGATCAAGGATGCCGGCGATGCGACAAAAGATGCCGCCGAGGATGCTATGGACAAACTCCGTGGTGAAGATAAAACCGAGGAGGAACCGCAGCAATAAGCGGTGGATACGAAGGCCCCTTTTCCGCGGGGCCAAACGGAAAAAGGCCGCGAATTTCTCGCGGCCTTTTTCTTTCGCGCTCTGCCATTCTTTTCTAGGCTGATAGAGTAACCATGAGTTTCTGACCGCCGATGATTGAGCACTGTTGGCACCACGATCACGATATTCTTGAAATCCGACCGGTTGCGGAGTTGAGGCCCGCAGAGTTTCGCGCTCTGGCGGCGCAGGTGGACCCTGTGATCTGGCAGCACGGCTATCTACAGGGATTGCTGATCGACGCGCGTCATTTTCGAGGTTGGCAGAATTTCGCCGCGCTGGTATCAAACTGCGTGTTTACCCGTAACCAACACCGCCATCTGCACCGGATTGCCGTACTTTCCGACAACGTACTGCTCGGTTTCATGCCACAGTTGCTAAATCACTTTGTTGCCGCTGAAGTGCGCCCCTTTCCTGTCAGCGACAGCGAATCCGCTCTGGAATGGCTGCTCCATCCCGGTTAAATTCCCCGCTTTGAGCGAAGGAAGAGCCCGTCATGCAGTTGGCAGTCATCGCCGCGGAGCAGTTATATCTCGAACGAGCTGAAGTGATGGCGGCACAGCTGCAGCTGCCATTTCTCGCTCTGGCGGATGAAAAAACCATTGAAGACCGACCGTTCGTGCTGAGCTTTGGCGCGAGCCTGCAGCTCTGTGCGACCGGGCGCAAGGCGCCGGGTCCGATTGCGGTGGACTTCGTCACTGGCGCCGCTGCGCACCGCCGTAAATACGGCGGTGGCAAGGGGCAACAGATTGCCAAGGCGGTCGGGGTGCGCAGCGGGTTCTACCCGCAGGTGGTGGATGCTACCGCGGGGCTCGGACGGGACGCGTTTGTATTGGCGTCCCTGGGTTGCGAAGTGCGGATGCTGGAACGAAACCCGGTGGTACATGCGTTACTGGAGGACGGTATCAGACGTTTGCGGGTGGCGGCGGAGCGGGATGCGGAGCTGGTTCCCATCGCCGAACGCATGCTATTGGAGCCGCGCATAGAGAGTGCGGTGGGGTGGCTTGAGGCACAGCCGGCGGAGTCTGTCCCGGTAGTTTACCTGGACCCGATGTTTCCCAGCCGCGAGAAAAGCGCCAAGGTGAAAAAGGACATGGCCGCGTTTCACGAAATCGTTGGTACCGATGAGGACGCGGATGCGCTGCTGGCGCCAGCCTATGCTGCCTGTTACTACCGTACCGTGGTAAAGCGGCCGCGACTGGCACCGGACCTGAATGGAGAGAAGCCGAACCTGCGTTTTGAAGGTAAGTCCGGCCGCTTTGATCTTTACACCCGACACGGCGTGCCAGGCTGAGTAGAAGAGGGGACCTCAGCAGTTGACGGCATTCACCGCGAGCCCGCCGAGCGAGGTTTCCTTGTACTTGCTCTGCATGTCGATTCCGGTCTGGCGCATGGTTTCGATCACACTGTCCAGCGGCACGATGTGTGCGCCGGTACCGCGCAGGGCGAGACGCGCGGCGTTGATCGCCTTCACGGCACCCATGGTGTTGCGCTCGATGCAGGGTACTTGCACAAGACCGCCGATCGGATCGCAGGTGAGCCCCAGGTTGTGTTCCATACCGATTTCGGCGGCGTTTTCGATTTGCTGATTGGTCCCACCCTGTACCGCCGCGAGGCCGGCGGATGCCATGGAGCAGGCGACACCAATCTCCCCCTGGCAGCCCACTTCCGCGGCGGAAATGGAGGCGTTTTTCTTGAACAGCATGCCAACTGCACCCGCGGTCAGCAGAAATTCCACCACCTGATCTTTGAGATCCCCGTGTTTTTCCGGCTCGTGCACGAAATGCACGTAGTAGGCGATCGTGGCCGGAATCACACCGGCGGCGCCGTTGGTGGGCGCGGTGACAATGCGCCCGCGGGCCGCGTTTTCTTCATTTACGGCCAGTGCGAACAGGCTCACCCAGTCCAGGATTGCCAGCCCCTGACGGCGTTCTTCGTCGGTCTGTTTGGACAGTTCGCGGTAGTGCTCCTCCGCGCGGCGACGCACGCCGAGACCGCCCGGCAGTACGCCTTTCTGGTGGCAGCCGCGCTGGATGGAGGCGTCCATCACCTCCCAGATTTTCCACAGGCCGTCTTTCACTTCCTGTTCGCTGCGATAGGCCTTCTCGTTTTCCATCGCCAGCTCGGCAATGGTCCACCCCTGGCGCTCACAGATTTCCATCATTTCCTGGGCGGAGCTGAAGTCGTAGGGCAGCAGGGTGGCAATCTGATCCTTGTTGTGAAAATCCTCTTCGGACAGCACAAAGCCGCCGCCGATGGAAAAATAGCTGCGCTCAAACAGCAGCTCGCCAGCGGCGAAGGCCTTACAGGTCATGCCATTGGAGTGCTGGGGCAGGAAGACGTCCTTGTGGAACTGCAGGTCGCGCGGCTTTTCAAAGTGGATGGCGCGGGTGCCGTTCAGGATCAGCTGCTGGTGCTCGTCGATCGCAGCCAGACGGGCGTCGATACGATCCACGTCAATGGAGTCGGGGGCCTCACCCTCAAGCCCCATCAGTACCGCCATATCAGTACCATGGCCGACGCCGGTGAGTGCGAGCGAGCCGTACAGATGCACCTCCACGCGCTCGGCCTTTACCAGCTCACCGCGGGCGTCCAGATCGCAGACAAACTGCCTGGCTGCCACCATGGGGCCGACGGTATGAGAGCTCGATGGGCCCACGCCAATTTTGAACAGTTCGAAAACACTGATGCTCATGTGTGCGGATTTTCTCTCGTCGTGCGCTGGAAGCGTTCCCGCGCTCAGTAATCGTTATAGGAAGTGTAGTTACGGCGCATGGCTGCCCGTTATTCGCGGCGTACACGTTCGCCGAAGCCTTTATGTGGCGCAATATACGGGCGGGAAATCAAAATTTTATTTGGCGCGTTTGGTGCCTGGTGCAACAAACGACTAGCCTGCTGCACGCAGGCGCATGGAATATTGCGGATAAAGGCGAGAGATTGGTCGCGATCTTCGCGCTAGGCGGTTGCGGTCAGGGTGGCGCGCAGCGGTGCGGGGTGGCCCTCGATGGTACGGCTGTGGTCGTCCGGATCGAGAAAGTCGACGAGCGATTCAAACTGCATCCAGTCGGTTTTGCGCTGCTCCTCCAGACGGGTGTGGTCCAGGTCCACGGTGCGCACATCGGAGAAGCCGGTTTTGCGCAACCAGCTTTCCAGGGTGGCGGTACTGGGGAAGAAAAATACGTTGCGCATTTTGGCGTAGCGGTCTTCCGGCACCAGGCAGTCTCCAGGTCCGCCGTCGATCACCAGGGTTTCCAGCAACAGCTGGCCGCCGGGGCGCAGGGTTTCCCTGAGTTCGCGCAGGTGATCCAGCGGCGAGCGGCGGTGGTAAAGCACCCCCATGGAAAGTGTGGTGTCGAATGCCTGGAGATTTGCGGGCAGGGCCTCGATACCGACCGGTAGTACGTCCACCGGTTCGTTCAGCCCCAGATATTTTTTCAGCGCATAGAACTGCGCGACAAATTTGGCGGAAGGATCGATGCCGATCACCCGGCGCGCACCGGTGCCGTAAAGTCGCCAGCAGTGGTAGCCGCTGCCACAGCCCACATCCAGCACCAGACGATCCGTCAGATCGTGCAGGTGCGGGGCGACCCGATCCCATTTCCAGTCCGAGCGCCACTCGGTATCGATGAATATATCGAACAGGGTCCAGGGACCCTTGCGCCAGGGGTGAAGCTTGCGCAGTTGGGTTTCGAGAATCTGGCGCTGGTGGTCACTGGCATCCGCACGGCTGCCGATACGCACTTCGGCAGCAATTTCCAGCGAACTCGGCGCAATATCCGGCAGCGTCTCCAGCACCGCCCGCCACTCCGGCAGGTCGCCCCAGCGCGCGGGGCTGAGCCCCTCGGCGATCTGCTGTGGCAGGGTAGTGAGCCAGGGGCGCAGTGCGGGAATGTGCTGGAGGCCGGCGTAGAGCGGGGTGTAGTCAATCATCG
Organism: Microbulbifer pacificus; assembly: GCF_002959965.1. Lineage (NCBI taxonomy): Bacteria > Pseudomonadati > Pseudomonadota > Gammaproteobacteria > Cellvibrionales > Microbulbiferaceae > Microbulbifer > Microbulbifer pacificus. Next base: position 1,320,435 of record NZ_PREV01000027.1, on the reverse strand, counting down.
GAGAGGTCTGTCAGCCGTCGCGTTGTTTGATGGCGATCAGCGAGGCAAAGTTGAAACACTGGAACCAGACATCGACGCTGTTGAAGCCGACATTTTTCAGGCGGGTGCGGTGGTCGAACAGGGTTTCCGGGATCAGCACATTTTCCAGCGCACTGCGTTTCTGGGCGATTTCCAGTGCACTGTAGCCGTTGGCGGCTTTGAACGAGTGGTGCAGGTCAATCATCAGTTCGTGGTGATCGGTGTCGGAGAAGGCGACCTTCTCCGACAATATCAGCACGCCGCCGGGGCGCAGGCCGTCGTAAATGTTTTGCAGAATCGCTTCGCGTTCACCGGTGGGAATGAACTGTAAGGTAAAGTTCAGCACCACCACCGAGGCGTTTTCGATGGCGACATTCTGCAGGTCGTCGCACACCAGATGCACCGGAATCTGGCCGCTGTCCGCGGCCAGGACCGTGCGTGCGCGCTCCACCATCGCAGGGGAATTGTCCACCGCGATGATTTCGCAATCCGCCGCCGGAATCCGGTGGCGCATGGCGAGGGTGGCCGCGCACAGCGAGCTGCCCAGGTCGTAACAGCGGCTGCCAGACTGGGCGTAGCGTTCAGCCAGGGTACCGATCATCGCCACGATGGTGGTGTAACCGGGCACCGAGCGCTGGATCATGTCCGGGAAGACTTCCACCACCGACTGGTCAAAGCTGAACCCGGCCACCTGGCCCAGGGGTTTGGCAAAAATGTTGTCTTTCTTGCTCACGTCGGACCGCTCACAACTTCTCTTCGTGCAGATCCAGTGCGAGGCCCGCCTCGCGGCCCTGGCTGCCGGTAACCACCGCGGTGCTGGCCTTTTCCGGTTGCAGGTAGGTTTTGCCCACTCGCTGCAGGTCTTGCAGGGTGACCTCGGTGACCTTGCGGCGGAACGCCTGACGCACGGCGTGGGTGCGACCGTAGAGGTTGGAGTGGAAGGCTTTCTTGGCTTCGCCGGCGGGAGAACCGGGCTTGTCCATACCGCCCACCACACCGAGGATCGCTTCTTCCACCTGGGAATCGTCGTGGGATTCGTTCAACAGCCAGTCGATGGACGCGTCGAAGTCCTTCAGGGTTTCCGCCATGCGCGGATCGCGATAGGAGTAAAAACGGAAGGCGCCGATGTTTACATCGTGGCTGGCGCCGCCACCGTAGGCGCCACCCTGTTCGCGGATGGTGCGGTGCAGGTAGCCGTTGCGCAGGAAACCGCCGAGCACCGCAAGCGCCGGGGCGTCGTCATGGGACATGGGCACGGTGGGGTAGGCCCTGGCGCAGAAGTTTACCTGGCTGTTGGCGACCCACACCTGCTGGATCTTGTGCGGGCTGAACGACGAACCGTCTTCGCTGCCATTTTCCGATCCGCTGTTCACCAGCGGTTTCAGGGCGTCGGTAAAGCCCGCCAGCTTGTCGTCTTCACCGATCAGCAGGAACTGGCGCTGGGCGCCGGCAATTTTCTGGTGAATGGCGCTGAACTTGCCGGCGAGGGCTTCCAGACCCGCCGCGGTGTCGAGGGATTTCACCATCGCTTTCAGCTGACGCAGGCCCAGCAGGCCGCCGGACTCGTGGCCATCGGCGGCGGCGCGGTTGAAGCCGGCGCTGGCGGCCGCCATGGCGAGGGCGTGGCCGTTGCCCACTACGGACTGTTCGCGACGGGCGAGGGTCTGCAGCAGCAGTTCCTTGATGCGTGGCAGCTCATCAAAACGTACGTCTTCGATGGTCGCCTGCATCAGCTCGGTGAGCGCGGCCTGATTTGCGGCCAGCGCTTTGCCAGACAGGATGAAGTGGCCGGACTGGCTGTGCAGGTTGTCGAGCGCGGTGCGGTGGCTGGTAAAACCGTGCAGGGAGCCCGCCACCGCGGCCTGCCACTGCTGCACGTCAAGGTAGCTCTTGTCGCCGACACCCAGCTCGCACAGGGTCTGGCAGTAGTAGGGCAGCAGGATGCGCTCTTCTTCGGTGAACTCCGGGAGGGTGGCCACCAGTTGCTGGTACACCAGACCATTGGTGCCGGCACTGTAACGGCTTACCTTGGCACCGCCCAGTTCGAGCTCTTCGCCTTCCACCTTGGGCAGCTCGGGTGGAATATCTTCCACGCCCACCTTGGGCAGGATGGACTCGTCGTCCTTGCGCTGCTGGCGTTCGGCCAGGGCCTTCGCGGTCTGGATAATTTGCTGCTTTTCGCCGTCGTCGAGACCGGCCTTGATGGCGGCGAGACGGGCTTTCTCCGCCTGCTCGGCGCGGCTGGCCATGTCAGGGTCCGGTGACAGTACCAGGCGCACCCGGTGCTGGTTGTCCAGCAACAGTTTGCGCGCGGCACTGGCGATGAATTTCGGGTCCTGGATCTGCTCGCGCAGTTTTTCCAGCGCGGCGTCGATATTGAGCAGACCGATGGCGTCTCCACGATGGGTGGCGCCGGTCAGTGCGGTGAGGATCAGCTGCAGACCGTAGGGGTAGCCGTCGCCACCGATCTCGCGCTGTTGCAATTCCAGCTGGTGCAGGGCGGCGGATACCTGCTCGTAGGGCACGCCGTTTTCCGCCACGTCTTCGAGTACCTTCAGTACCTGCTGTTCCAGCTCGTCGGCGCGCTCGCGCTCGCTGCCCTCGATACCGCACACGAATACCAGTTCGCGCTGGGAGTCGTCGAGGCCACACAGAGGGGAGGGCGCCTGGCCGAGTTCGGTGGTTTCCAGCAGATGCATCAGTGGGGAGGCACTGTTGTCCAGCAACACGCCGGCCAGCAGGTGCGCGGTCAGTGCCTCTTCCAGGTCGGTGACATCGCCCAGCAGCCAGCCGAGCACGATGTGGGTTTTCTCTTCCAGGCCTTCCTCTCCGGAAAGCGGGTATTTTTCTTCCACCCGCACTGGCGCCACATAGAGCTTTTCCCGACCCACTTCGATGGTCTTGTGGAGTTGGTCGAATTTGTGCAGGGCTTTTTCTTCGAACACCGCCTGGTGCTCCGCCGCTTCGATATTGCCGAAGGTCATGAAGATGGCATTGCTGGGGTGGTAGTGGGTGCGATAGAAGTTCACCAGTTCTTCGTAACTGAGGTCGGGAATATCCGCGGGTTCGCCACCGGAGTTGAAGTGATAGGTGGTGGTGGGGAACAGGTATTTGCTCAGCTTCTGCCACAGCTGGGAGGTCACCGAACTCATGGCGCCTTTCATCTCATTGAAGACCACGCCCTTGTACACCAGATCGCTGTCCGGGTTGTCGGCTTCCGCGAATTCCAGTCGGTGGCCTTCCTGGGCGAAGTCCAGCGGGTCCAGGCGAGCAAAAAACACCGCGTCCAGATACACGTCCAGCAGATTGTCGAAATCCTTGCGGTTCTGGCTGGCGAACGGGTAAGCCGTCCAGTCGGAACTGGTGAAGGCGTTCATAAAGGTGTTGAGAGAGCGACGTATCATCATGAAGAACGGATCGCGCACCGGGTATTTGTCGCTGCCGCACAGTGCGGTGTGCTCGAGAATATGCGCGACGCCGGTGGAATCTTCCGGTACTGTGCGCAGCGCCACCAGGAACACGTTTTCGGGGTTGTCGGCAGCAATGTGCAGGTGCTGGGCGCCGGTGCGGCGGTGGCGGTACTCTTCCACGCGGACACCGAGGGATTCGATCTCGGCGCTGGTAATCGGCTCGAATGCGGGGTGTACGTTACTCAAATGACAGCTCCATTGGGTAATTTGCGGTTGCCGGTCGCACCGGCTGGTCCGGCACAGGCAGAAACGGCGGCCATTTTAGCGCTCCGGGGCGGCGAATTGACAGGGTTGACAGGTTGGAGTTGACACCTGCGCCGCCGGTGCGAAACTTCCGGCTAGTCGTATGTTTTTAATTAGCGCCATAAATGTAGTAGTTGAAAGGGGAATACGCGTTGAACTGGATGGACTATGTAAGCTTGGCGGGATTCTGTCTGACGTGGGCGGGGTACACCCTGTTTGCCCGCAAAAAGGCAAAAACCGCCTGGTGTCTGGCATCGTCCATGCAGTGGTATCGCGTCGAATGGATGCTGCGCATGCTGGAGCGGGATATGCGCATGCCAGACGCGGCGATCCTCGGAAACCTGGAACGGGTGATCGGTTTCTTCGCCTCCACCAGCATCCTGATTCTCGCGGGTCTGGTAACGGCGCTGTCTGCCAACAGCGCCGCGGTGGAGGTATTGAGCAGCCTTCCATTTGCGCAGCCGACCACGGTGCAGCAGTTTGAACTCAAGGTGCTGGTGCTGATCCTGATTTACATCTTTGCCTTCTTCAATTTCACCTGGTCTCTGCGCCAGTACTCCTTCGCCAACGTACTGCTCGGCGCTGCGCCCCTGGTGGAGGAGGATGAAGTTACCCGGGAAGAACGCCGTCGCTACGCCATCAGTGCCGCGAAAGTGATCGACCAGGCCGGACACAGCTACAACTACGGGCTGCGCTGCTACTACTTTTCCATGGCGGTCATGGGCTGGTTTGTGCACCCGGTACTGTTTATCGCAGGCTTTGTGGCCGTGGTGTGGGTGTTGTACATGCGCGAATTCCACTCCAGGACCCTGCAGGCGATTCTCGCCGCCGAGGGGCGCTCCCTCGATCAGCAGCGAGAAAAATAGTGGGCGACCGCAATTTTGACGACCTCGCGCAGCGTTTCAGGAAGCGCATATATGGTGGTCTCAAGGGCGACATCCGTCTCGCGGTACTGAATCGGGATCTGGCGGCGCTGCTCGCTCCAGCGGGTGGCGTCCCCCTGAGTGTGGTGGATGCCGGCGGCGGACAGGGGCAGTTTGCGCTGGATCTCTGTGAACGCGGTCACCGTGTCTGGATCACGGATATCTCCGGCGAGATGTTGGCGCTCGCGCAGGAGCAGATCGACGCACGAGGGCTGGATGCGCGAACAATACAGTTGCCGCTGCAGGCATTGAGTTCGGATACACGTCTTCCCGCGGCGGATCTGCTGTTGTGTCATGCCGTGCTTGAGTGGTTGGAGCAACCGCAGCAGGCGCTGGTGCATCTGGCGGAGTGCCTGAAGCCCGGCGGCTACCTCTCGCTTACCTTTTACAATCGTCGCGCACTGGAATTCCGCCTGTTACAACGGGGCAGCTTGCGTCAGTTGGACCGCAATCGGGCAAGTGGCGACTGGAGCGGCCACCCGGGCAGCCTGACGCCGAGGAACCCTCTGTTGCCGGAAATGGTGATGGATTGGGTTGCGCAAGCGGGGCTGGCGTTGGTGGCTCACAGCGGTATTCGGTGCTTTCACGACTTCATGACTCCGGAAATGCGCGACAAGCTGCCAGCGGAGGCCATCGTGGAAAAGGAATTGCTCTATTCGCGCATCGACCCGTACCGGCAGCTGGCACGCTATGTGCACCTGTTGTGCCGGCGAGAACAATAGGCGGTCGATGCACTGGAGATATCCGGATCAGTGGCCCAGATGCTTCAGCAGGAGCACCTTCGCGGCATTGATACGGGCGGCGAGGTAGTCGTTGCCGCCTCGATCCGGGTGAAATTTCTGAATCAGCTTGCGGTGCGCGCCGATGATTTCCTCGCGGCTTGCAGTGGCGGAAACATTCAGAATCTTGCGGGCTTCCTCCAGCGTAAGTTCGGGGGCGCGCTGGGGTTGTTCGCCGGCTTCATTACTACGGCCGGCTTTTTCTTCGGCAGCCTTCTTTTTCTCCGCTCTGGCCTGCGCGTGTTTGGCGATCAGCGGCGCTATCCATGGAAGATGCCGCCCGAACATACGCCAGGCCTGGCTGATGATGGGCAGAACGACGGCGATGGCAGCACCCACCCAGTGCAGGCGACCGGTTATGGCAAGGAGTACAGCGGCCAGCGCCAGTGCAATCAGAACCCACTGAACGATCAGTTTGCGTCGCTGCTTTGGTGGGGTGTATTTGAATTTCTGAATTGCCAGCCAGGCAAAGATGCCAACGGCAACCAGCAGGATCATACGGCCCAAGGTGTGCGCTCCCGGGGTGGAGTGGATACGTCAGGCCGCAAGCGTATCAGATGTCGATGCGAAAACCGACGGCGATGAAGTCATCAAACTCGGGGCGCGCCACTTCATTGCTGTCATCGAAGGCATTTTCGAAATACAGGCGAACCCGTTCGTTCCAGCGGTATTGGAATCCCAGGTAGTACTGCGCCAGTTTGTATCGGTCGTCCACTACCAGGGCCGCGTCAAACTCCGGGTCGTCGGAAACCAGGTAGTTGTGCCCGCCGTACACGGAATAGCAGTTTTCTGGGCCCCAGGTGTAACTGAGAAAGGATTCCGAACCTTTGGCATCAAAAAAGTTGGTGACCCCAACCACGGATCCGGGTGGTGCCAGCTGATTATTCTGAGAACGCTGGAATACCACTGCGCCGTAAAAACCCTTGGCAAAGGCTTCCTTGCCGTAATACATGCCGACTGCGGTGGTCCAGTCATTGCTGCTGGCGTTAAAGGCATAGTCGTCCCGGATCAGTTCTGGCTGACCGCTGGAGACGTCATAGATACGCCCGTCCTGGCTGGCGATGTCCAGTTTGACGCGGTTGTAGGCCGCGCCGAAGAACAGCCCGTCGCCAATGTTGGCCCGGTAGACCGCAGCGATACCGTGACTGATGCCGTACTCACAATCGCCCACCGGGCACTCCAGCGTTGTGTCCGGGCCGGCGATATCCTCTACATTGATTTCCAGGTCGGCTACGTGTGCGGCGTATTGCAGACCGATCTTGAGTTCACCGGAATCAAACTCCCAGCTTTTGCGCCACGCAACCGCGCTGTCCGCACGACCGGTACCGGCGGGACCGCCGTCGGTGTTGAGCCCATAGGTGCCACTGGCGAGCCCTCCGGACACGTTATACCAGTCGGTGATATAGGTGACTTCGTAATACACTCCCCACTGCTTGCCCAGCGAAAACTCGCCCCACTTGGGATGCTTGAAGAAGCCGTGCCCCTGACGCAGGTAAAGTGATTGCCGCTCCTCTCCTGGGGCTGCCTGTTGGTCCCCCTGAATGACGATGTCCTGGGCGGCATTGATTGCCCGCACACCCCACTCGAGATTGAATCCGGTATCCCACTCGTCGTACGCGGGAACATTGAGCCCGAAGCGGATGCGCGACGCGCCGTTTTGCATGGTGGTATCGCCCATGGTGTTGACCATGTGTGCGGTAAAGTAACCCTCCATGTACAGGGTGACCTGATTGGACTGGTAAATGGGGACCGCCTGAACACCGGATGCCGTGGCAACCATGGAAGCAGCGAGAAGCTGTCTGCGGATGTTTTTCTTCATGCCCATTATCTCGTACGCGAAACCCATTGAGTTTATTGCCGTCACTGCAAAGCACTTTCTGGTGTGGGGGACCTGTCTGTGTGGGCGGCATTTCGGATTGCCGAAAAGGCTCATTTGCAAAAGTAGACCAAGAGGCTGAACCGCGCGGGTGGAATGGGTACACTTCGCAGTATTGGCAGTGGCTGCTTCGTTTTGGTGGAAAACTCCGCAGCGGGTATCACGGGATTGTTGTGGCGTGCTGGAATCTGATTTTCTGGCCACTGCATGGAATTGACAGGCTACGGCGATAGAAAACAGGGAGTAGAAAACTTTGTCTGAAAGCAATTCTCTCAGTCGACAAATGTTTGGCCTTACGGTGCGCACCAATGCGCACCCGGATATGCGTCGCTTGCGGCGGGAAGCGGGAGAGGCGAGCCTGCACGGCAACAAGTTCTGGAAGAGCTCCTGCCTGACCATGGACTACCTGACCAAAAACCCTCTGATTAAAGGCGCGCGGGTTCTGGATCTCGGGTGCGGCTGGGGGCTGGGGGGGATTTTCTGTGCCAAGGCCTTTGGTGCAAAAGTGACCTCGCTGGATGCGGATCCGTCCGTCTTTCCATTTGCGGAGTACCATGCCGCCCTGAACGGCGTGGAGATCACAACCTGGCGCAACCGTTATGAGAAGGTGACCCAGGCGGATCTTGCCGAGTTTGACGCGGTGATCGGTACCGACATCTGTTTCTGGGACAAACTCGAAGCACCACTGTTCAACCTTACCCGCCGGGCTTTGCGTGCCGGTGTTGACCGAATCGTGCTGGTCGATCCCGGGCGCCCGCCGTTTCGGCAGCTGGCCGAGCGCGCTGAGGAAAAACTCGACGCTAGTTATTTCGAGTGGCAGACTCAGCACCCCATGAAAGCGACGGGCTGTATCCTGCACGCCTGTGCTTAGGCGGCCCCAGAAAAGCCATCCGCAGGCCAGGTTTTTCAGTGGCGCTCACAACATGATTTCTGAGGTTCGCGATGCAATACGACAAATCCAGCATTCCCTCCGCCGTCGATGCCCTGCCGGGGCGCGCGGATGCCATGCCCATCAGCGGCAAGCACTTTGTGTCCGGTCACCCGATGAAGCCGCCATTCCCTGAGGGGCTGGAGCAGGCGGTATTTGGCATGGGATGCTTCTGGGGTGTGGAACGGCTGTTCTGGGAAGTCGACGGCGTTTATACCACCGCCGCGGGGTATGCCGGTGGCCACACCCCCAACCCTAACTATCGGGAGGTGTGTAGTGGTGGCACCGGTCATGCGGAAGTTGTACTGGTGGTATTCGACCCCGCCAAGGTGAGTTACGACGCGCTGCTGCGCCACTTCTGGGAAGAGCACGATCCGACTCAGGGCATGCGCCAAGGCAATGATCTGGGTACTCAGTACCGCTCCTGCATTTACACCTATGGCGATGAGCAGCTGGCCTCGGCGCAGGCCTCGGAGAAGGTGTTCCAGCAGGCGCTGCAGGAAAAAGGTTTCGGGGCCATCACCACCGAGATTCGCCCCGCGCCGGAATTTTTCTACGCGGAAGAGGATCACCAGCAGTACCTGGCAAAAAATCCCGGGGGTTACTGCGGTCTCGCCGGCACCGGCGCCTGCCTGTTACGCTGATCCATCTCAAGCTATCTTCATGCGGATTCGGTGCGCGGATGCAGAATATGCGCGCACCAGTCACTCCAGCTGCCTGGATACAGTCGCGCCTTGCGGCCTATCAGACTGAGCGAAAAGAGGTTCACACAGGCCGTCACTCCTGATCCGCAGTAGCAAACGATCTCGTCGTCCGCGGGGATGCTTTGCCAGTGCTCCCGCAATTCCACCAGTGGTCGCAGAAAACCATCGTCATCGCTGATGGCCTGCCACGGTTTGTTGATGGCGCCGGGAATGTGCCCGGCAATGGGGTCAATGGGCTCTTCCAGCCCCTGGAAACGCTTGTGGTCGCGTGCGTCTACGAGCTGCCACGGAAGATTGTCCAGGTGTTGGTAAATTTCTTCATAGTGCCGCAGTTCATCGTGGCTTGGTGACGGCGAGAAATTACCGCGATTCGGGGTGCTTGCGCTTCCCTCTGTCGTCTCCAGTCCGGCTTCTAACCACGCGCCAAATCCGCCGTTAAGGATTGCTACCCGCTGATGGCCAAAGTGCCTCAGGAGCCACCAGGCGCGCGCGGCAAAGGCGAAGCGCTGGGAGTCGTACACCACCACCTGGGTATCCTTGGAAATTCCATTGGCGCGTGCAAATTCCGCGAACTGGCTTGCGGAGGGGAAGGGGTGACGGCCGCCGTAGAGGGAGCAGGGGGCCGACAGATCTCGGTGCAGGCTGGCGTAGCGCGCCCCCGGAATATGCGCTGCGAGAAAAGCATTTTCTCCCGCATTGCTATCCGCCAGATCATAGCGGCAGTCGAGAATGACCAACTGGCCGCTTTGCTGCCCCAGCTGGCGAATACACTCAGTCAGCTCGGAGACTTCGATGACACCCTGATAGTTCATAGCTACTGCTTTTTTCTAATCGTTATGGGGCCAAATTAAGTCCCCGAAACGGATTTGTCCAGCTCAGCGTGACTCGGAATAGCGGCTCCCGGCGGGCGTTTGCCGCAGTCGCTGTTCGGTGTCCTCCTGGTCAGTGGACTGAACTGTCTTTTCTTCCGCGGTTGGCCGAGTGGGATCTGTTTCTGTGTGGAATGCCTTCTCCTCTTTTTCGCGCTCAGCTTCCAACTCAGCAATTTTTTTCTCCAGCTCTGCCTGTCGTGCCAGCTCCTCTTTGCGGCAGTTGGTCGCCATCTCCGTCACCGGCTGGTCCGGGTGGTCGAGGAACGCAGCGGCGGCCTGCGTGGCGCAGTCACTCGCAGAAATGACGTCATGGGCCAAGTGGGGAAACAGCAACCATTGGTGATTCGGCAATTTTTTGCGCGCGGTGTTGGCATCGTCGGCGGACAGCACCGGGTCGAGCGCGCCATGCATTACCAGTGTCGGCACTTCGGTTTTGATCGCGCGGGACTCGAGCAGCGCCGCGGAGGGGATGGCCCAGATACGGCACTGTATCTGCATCATGTCGATGTCCGAACGCACCGAGCCACCCAGGATGCCGCTGGTAGCCGCGGACTGGCGGGCCTGCTCGAAATCCACAAATGGCGCTTCTTCATAGCAGAAGTGGCTGATACCGGCGGCATCGCCGAAGTTGGGATCGAGTACCAATCCCATAAAACTGACAATGGCCGGTTTCAACTGCTCGGCCTGGTTCGCTTCCAGCTCTTCGATGATCGCCGGAAACTCCTTGTAGAAGTTCTCGTTGTAGAGGGCCTGAAACAGTACTCGCAGGAGGCGCTGGCCGGTGAGTACAAAGGGGTATGTCTTGCCTGGATGGATGTTGCCCGTTTCCACCGTGAGTGGCGACTCGTCCAGTTCCTGAACCAGGGCCTCCAGCCGGCGCTTCAGATCCGGATAACGCTTGTTGCACTCGGTGTCCTTCGCGCAGTAGTCGATACCGCGCTGATAGGCTGCGATCACATCCTGCGGTAGCTGCTGGGTATAGATGATATTGGGGAAAACGGCACTGTTCAGCACCATGGCGCGCACGGATTGCGGGAAATCCCGTGCGATGGTAAGGGCATAGCGGCTGGCATAGGACACCCCGTACAGATTCAGTTTGGGCACGCCCAGTGCCTGGCGCAGGGCTTCTATGTCTTTCGCCACCGCAGCACTGTTGTACTGCGCGAGATCGGCGGTTTCGCTCAGACGGCTGTAGCAGCGTTCCATGCTGTAGGTGAATACACGGGACTCCTCATCGGTACTGAGATTGCGGGTAAACGCGAGGCTGGCATCCTTGATGAATTCGTCACAGGCGAGTTTGGGGGATGCCATGCCAGTGCCGCGTGGGTCGATAACAATCAGGTCGCGTCCATCCTCGACACTCATACCGGCGTAGTTGACCCACAGCCAGTCACTGGCATTCTCCGGTTCCAGCCCCATGCTGGCGCCCGGGCCGCCGGCGCCCAGATGCAACAGGGGTTCCTTGTCCGGGTCGGTGATGTTGGCGAAAAAGCGCACAACCGGGAACTGGATCTTGCGCCCTGCGGGCCTGGCGTGGTTTTCCGGTACTTCCATCATGTAGCACCGGGTCGTCGGCCAGTTGCTCTCGGCATCGAACCAACAGGACTTGGGAATCAGCCGATTCGGGTTTGCGGCCCGGGTATTGTCTTCCGGTGCACAGCCTGTCACGAGCATTAGGGTCAGCGAGAGAAGCAGAGTGGCAGAAGAGAAGTGTCGGAGCATAGTTTGTATCTGGATTGTTGGGGGGCGTTGAAGCGGCATCAGGAGCCAGCTTTCGGGCCGATGCGGGCAACGGGGGCCGACAGGTTCCAGCGCAGGGCTGCGAGGCGGATGCTCAGTGTGACCAGAATGGCAATCGCCACCGCGGCTTTGCCGGGCAGGGCTTCAATGTCGTCCAGTATCACCAGAGCTGCGGCACCACTCAAGGCCGCGGTGGCATATATTTCCCGTCGCAGCAGCAGGGGGATATCGCCGCAGAGGATGTCCCGTATCAACCCACCAAAGGTGCCGGTCATTACGCCCATGACGATGGCGATGGCGGGGGAGTGGCCGAGATCGAGGACTTTCTGGGTGCCGATCACCACAAATACCGCGAGCCCGGCGGCGTCGGCGATCATCAGCAGGCGCATGGGCACCTGCAGGTAGCGAATGAGGTAGAAGCTGATGATCCCGGTGGCGGCGGCGATCCACAGGTAATAGCTGTCGGTGAGCCAGAACACCGGCACGTTCAGAATCATATCGCGGGTGGTGCCACCGCCAACGGCGGTCACGCAGGCGAGAACCACCGCGCCGAACAGGTCCATCTGCTTGTGACCGGCCGCCAGAACACCGGTAAAGGCGAAGACGATGATGCCGATCAGGTCGCACCAGTACAGCAGTTGTTCCATGGGAATCCGGCCCGCGATGAAATTTTCTGGCACTAGTTCAGCTGAAGTGGACCACAGAACTAGATGGGAAGGAGGCGATGCCGGGGACAGCCTTGTGAGACCTTCCGCGAGAGGGACCTCGCGGAAGAGCCCCCATGGATGGGTTCACGGCGTGTCTCACAAGGCTGTCCCCGGCAGCGGCTCCGCTATGCAAGACACGGCTCCTCTAGGCGGGGATTATGGAGTTCTATGTGACCTTGGTACAGCTCCTCAGAAAAACGCCTGCAATCCAGTCTGCGCACGCCCCAGAATCAGCGCATGCACATCGTGCGTGCCCTCATAGGTATTCACCGCTTCCAGGTTCATCGCATGGCGAATCACATGGAATTCATCGGCGATACCGTTGCCACCGTGCATATCGCGGGCGATGCGGGCGATATCGAGAGCCTTGCCGCAGTTGTTGCGCTTGACCAGAGAGATCATCGTCGGGTCAAAGCCGTTCTTCTGTTCGTCCATCAGTCGGCCCACCCGCAGAGAGCCCTGCAGGCCAAGGGTGATTTCCGTCTGCATGTCTGCGAGTTTTTTCTGAAACAGCTGGGTCTGGGCCAGCGGTTTGTTGAACTGCTTTCGGTCGAGGCCGTACTGGCGCGCGGCGTGCCAGCAGAATTCCGCTGCCCCCAGTGCCCCCCAGGAGATGCCGTAGCGTGCGCGGTTGAGACAACCAAACGGCCCACCCAGGCCCCTGATGTCGGGGAAGCGGTGGTCTTCGGGGACAAAGACATTGTCCATCACAATTTCGCCGGTGATGGAGGCGCGCAGGGAGAATTTGCCTTCAATCTTCGGTGCACTCAGGCCTTCCATGCCTTTTTCCAGTACAAAGCCGCGGATATCCCCTTCGTCGTCCTTGGCCCAGACCACGAACACATCGGCGATGGGGCTGTTGGTGATCCACATTTTGGAGCCCGTCAGGCGATAGCCGCCATCCACCTTCTTGGCCCGGGCTTTCATGCCGCCGGGATCGGAACCGGCATCCGGTTCGGTGAGACCGAAGCAACCCACCCATTCGCCGGTGGCCAGTTTGGGAAGGTACTTTTCTTTCTGGGCTTCGCTGCCGTAGGCGTAGATGGGGTGCATGACGAGGCTCGACTGCACGCTCATGGCGGAGCGGTAGCCGGAGTCCACGCGTTCTACCTCGCGCGCCACCAGGCCGTAAGACACGTAGTTGAGGCCGGCGCAGCCGTAGCCATCGATGGTGGAGCCCAGCAGGCCCAGCTCGCCCATCTCGTTCATGATCTCGCGATGAAAAATCTCGTGGCGATTGGCTTCGAGTACCCGCGGCATCAACTTGGACTGGCAGTACTCGCGCGCCGTGTCGCGGATCATACGTTCTTCATCGCTGAGCTGGCGGTCCAGCAGGAGAATGTCGTCCCAGTGCGCCAAAGGCTGGTTTTTGCTCATGGTTCGTGTCCGTGCGTTTTGGTGGTTTTCGTACTTGGGGCATTGACCGCAAAAAGGGGCTGCCCATCTCTCTTCAATCAATCTTAGGCAAATGGCCGGCGACTCTTCGGTTCCGGTGATGGCAGAATGCCCACCGGCATTGCGAGACGCCGAACCCGGTTTGAATACCGGGTCATCATAGCTGACCTGTCCAGCGACTTCGATAATGTGATCACTTTTTTGCGGGGTGATTGCAGCGGATTATTCGGAGCGGGCGTTTTCCCCACCGCAGGGTAAACAAACGTAAAACGCCTTGGCGCACCGGTCAAAATTTCGATAATGAGCACAATGCTGTCTTTTCGAACAAGAATTATGGGTTTTTTGCCGAAATTAGCCTCCTTGGGCTTGCTGGTGTGCGCACTGTCTTTGGGGGCGTGCAGTAGCCAGCCGCTTCCGCCCGATCTGCCGCAGCAAGCGCTCGGGCTTCCGCAGCAATTCTCCGCTTCCGGCGCGTTTGCGCAGGATCAGCGTTGGTGGCAGAGCTTTGGTGAGCGCGATCTCAACCAGCTGGTGGACATGGCGCTCGCCGCCAATCCGGATCTGCAGGCGACCTACTGGCGTTTGCAGCAGGCCGACGCCGCCGCGGCACAGGCCCGCAGCGGCTTCTGGCCGCGCCTCACCGGCTCTCTGGAAAATACCGAACAGCGGCGCTCTTCTGCAGATGGTTTCGACTTTTCCGGGGCGGAGAACGAGGGCAACAGCTGGAGTGGCAGTCTGGCTGCCGGTTATGAAGTGGACCTGTGGGGCCGGGTGCGCAGTGGCGCGCGGGCGGCGGAAGCCGGAAGGTTGGCACAGCAAGACATTCTGCAGATTGCCGCGCTCACTCTGGCGGCAGAGGTGGCGGGTGTGTGGTTGCAGTTGCAGGAAGCCTGGGGACAGCAGCAGTTGCTTGAGCAGCAGTTGGACATCAACCGCAAGACCCTGCGTGCGTTGGAGTTGCGGTTTGGCGGTGGTGTCGGTGCCGCCGCGGATGTGCTGCAGCAGCGCCAGCTGGTGGAGCAATCGCGTCAGGAGCTGGATCAAAGCCGCGCGGATGCGCGGATTCTGTTGACGCAACTGGCCGCCCTGCTGGGTGTGAGTAGTGAAGACCTTCCGGCGTTTGCGCATCAGCGCGAATCACTGCCGGAATTGCCCGCACTACCCGCTACCGGTGTGCCTTCGGAGCTTCTGCTGCGCAGGCCGGATGTGCGCCGCGCCCAGCGTGAATTGCTGCAGGGGCGCTACCTCGCGAACCAGGCCTGGGCGGAACGTTTGCCGGCACTGACCCTCGGCCTGTTTTTCAGTGGCGGTGGCCGCTCGCTGTCGGATATTACCGAGGACTGGTTGTTGAATTTCAGTGCCGCGCTCGACGGCGTCATTTTTGACGGTGGCAACCTGGCGGCGGCGGAGCGCCAGCAGAAGGCGGTGGAGCAGGAGCGCTGGGCGGTATTTCGCAACACGGTAATGCAGTCTCTGTCGGAAGTAGAGCAGGCCCTGATCAACGAGCAGGCCATTCGCGTGCGTCTGCAGCATCTCGAAACCCGATCGCAGCTGGCCGACCAGATTACGGTGCGCCAGCGGCGGGCCTATGGTCGCGGCGCGGTAGATTTTCTCAATGTTCTGTCGGCCACCGACAATCAACAATCTCTTGAGCGGCAGCTGTTGACGGCGCGCCGCGAACTGCTGGAAAACCGGGTAACACTGTACCGCGCGCTTTCCGGTGGGCTGCCGGCTGCGGATCTGCCGGCGCCCGCGGCGGTAGAGCTGGAAATTTACCGGGTGGAGAACCATTAATGGCGAAGTATGCGTTACTGAAAAAAATCAACTGGAGCATTGCCATTCCGGTGTTGTTGATCGCGCTGGCATCACTGATGTCGAGCTGGTTGCTGCGAGAGAAGCCCACCATGCAACGCGGCGAGCGCAAAGCGCCACCGCTGACGGTGGATGTTGCCCGCGCCGAGTACGGACAGTTTCCGTTAACGGTGCGCGCGCTCGGAAAGGTGAGTGCGCGGGAGTTGGTGGAGCTGCAGCCGCAAGTAGACGGCCGCGTAGAGTGGCTGAACTACAATCTCGGCCCCGGATCGACGCTGAACAAAGGCGAAGAGCTGCTGCGTATTGAACAGGAGCCATACCAGCTCGCGCTGCAGACGGCGCGCAGCACCCTTGCCGAGCGCCGTGCCGAACTGCAGCAGGAACAGGGCCAGCGCCGTGTTGCTCAGGAAGAGTACGAACTCCTGGGCGCATCCCTGCCGGACGCAGACCAGTCCCTGGTACTGCGCGAACCGCAACTCGCAGCCGCCAAAGCCCGCGTCGACGCCGCCCAGGCCCAGCTCCGGCTGGCGGAGCGCGACCTGCGTCTGACCAGTCTCTCCGCCCCATTCAATGCTCTGCTGGTTTCCCGCAGCGTGGATATCGGTGATCGCGTCGCGCCGGGCACCGTGATGTATACCCTTGCCGGCGCGGACCGATTCCAGATTGAAGTGGAAGTGCCGGCAAGTCAGTTGCCGCAACTCAACTCGCCCAAGGCGCAAGTGCGCATTCGCGGCAGCCAGTGGCCTCAGGGAGTGTATCGCGAGGGGCGCTTTGTGCGGGTGATTCCCGTGTTGGAAGAGCAGGGGCGGCTGGCTCGGGTACTGGTGGAGCTGGACGATCCTCTGGGCATCGAAAATCCCTCTCTCCCGCAACTGCTGTTGAATGATCTCGCCCGCGTAGAAATTACCGGTCGCGCTGACGGTGAGCAGGTGCGCATCCCCCTCACGGCGTTGCAGGATGGCAACCAGGTATGGGTGGTACAGGACGGAAAGATCCACATCCAGTCTGTAGTGGTCGCCCATTTCGATGGGGAACATGCTGTGCTGAAAAGCGGTTTGCGCGGTAGGGAAACCCTGGTGACGACACGCCTTACCAGCGTGACCGAAAATATGCCGGTGCGCATCGCCGGGGAAGCCCGCGGCGGTCGCGCGTCTCAACCATCGGAACAACCGGCGGGAAACCGTGAGCCGCCACAACTGCCGGAGCCCGGCGAAAAGAGCCGTAAGGCGGGCACCGATGGTGAACGCGGATGAGCAGTAATACCGATCTCAAACCCTTTGATGGCAAGCGTCCGCGCCCGCCGGTGGATACCCGGCACGGTGCCATCGCCTGGATGACCCACAACCATGTAACCGCCAATCTGTTGATGTTGGTATTCCTGATCGGCGGACTGTTTTTTGCCTTCGCAATCAAGAAAGAGGTCTTTCCCGATTTCGCCCTGGATATGGTTACCGTCAACATCTCCTATCCCGGCGCGAGCCCGGAGGAAGTGGAGCGCGGAGTGCTGGTGCCGGCGGAACAGGCCATTACCGGTCTCGAAGGGATCAAGGAGCTGCGCGGCAGCGCCGGCGAGGGCAATGCCAGTCTCACCCTGGAACTGGACGAGGATGCGAACGGCAACAAAGTCTTCCAGGATGTGCAGGCGGCCATCGACCGAGTGAGTACCTTTCCCTCGGATATCGAGCGTCCTCAGGTCAGCCTCGCAGAGCGCAAGCGCGATGTGCTGGACCTCGTCATTCACGGCAATGTTGACGAGCGCACCCTGCGCGAATTCGTTATGCAGGTGTACGACAAACTGGAAGCGCACCCGGACATCACCCAGATTGAGGCCTACGGGGTAAAGGATTATGAGGTGGCGATCGAAGTCGACCGCGACGACCTGCGCCGCTACAACCTCTCGCTGCCGGATATCGCAACACTGGTGCGTAACGCCGCGGTGGATGTGCCGGCGGGAGGCGTGAAATCGGAAGCTGGCGAGATTCTGGTGCGGGTGACGGAGCGCAAGGACTGGGCGCGTCAATTTGGCGAAATTCCGGTGGCCCGCAGCGATGGCGGCGGCACCGTGCGTCTGCGGGATATTGCCAGTATCCGCGACGCGCTCGTGGACGAGCCGCGCAACATGGTGTTCAACGGCGAGCCCGCGGCGGGCATCGACGTCTTCCGCATCGGTGATCAGACCCCCATGAGCGTCAGCGACGCCACCCACGAGGTACTGGCGGAACTACGGGAAACCCTGCCGCCGGGAATTCATGTGAGCGTGCGCGACGACGATTCGGAAATCTTCAAAGAGCGCCTGGCGCTGTTGTTGAAAAACGGTTTTCTCGGTCTTTTGCTGGTGTTTGTGGTGCTCGGCGCGTTTCTCGAATTGCGCCTCGCATTCTGGGTCACTCTCGGTATTCCCACCAGTTTCCTCGGCGCGCTGCTGTTCCTGCCGGCGATGGACATTTCCGTCAATATGGTCAGCATGTTTGCGTTCATCATTGCGCTCGGGATCGTGGTGGACGACGCGATTATTGCCGGGGAAAACATTCACGAGTGGCGCCAGCGAGGCTACAGCAATTTCGAGGCGGCGGTGGCCGGTGCGCGACAGGTTGCCGTGCCGCTGACCTTCGCCATTCTCACCAATATCGTTGCGTTTATCCCGCTGATGGAACTGCCCGGTTTTATGGGAAAAATTTTCGGGGTGATTCCGTTTGTGGTGGGGGCGGTATTTACGATTTCCTGGGTGGAGGCGCTGTTCATCCTGCCCGCGCACCTCGCGTACTCCAAGCGCGGCTACAAGAGCCGCTCCGCACGCCGGTTTGCCGCGCGTCAGAAAATGATTGCCCGCAGCCTCGATCGGTTTGTCGATAAGCGCTTTAAACCCGCGCTGGATCTGTGCGTGCGCCACCGTTACATCACCATCGCCATTTCGGTAGCGATTCTGATTGTGATGAGCGGCTACGCAGCCAGCGGACGCATGGGTTTTACGTTGATGCCGAAAGTGGAGCGGGATTCCGGGCGGGTGGAGGTCACTTTCCCGCCGGGTACCGCGGAAGCGCAACTGGATCGCGCGCGCCAACAGATCATGAATGCCGCGGATGAGATTCTCGAGGAAACTGGTCGCGAGGGTTTCTTTATTGGCATGCGCGGCCTGATTCGCAATGACTCGGTGCAGGTGGACGTCTATCTGACCCCGGGAGACCAGCGCAGCGTGACCACCGGCGAATTTGTCAGCCGCTGGCGCCGTGCAGTGGGTCCCGTACCCGGTGCGTTGCACTCAAGCTTCGCCAGTGATCGCGGTGGCCCCGGCGCGGGGCCGGCATTGACGGTGGAGCTGCGTCACACCGATACGGATCTTCTGGAGCAGGCGGCGCACCAACTGGCGGACGCGCTGAAAGGCTTTCCCGCGGTTGGCGACATCGACGCGGGTGTTTCCCAGGGCAAGCGCCAGCTCGATCTCACTCTCACCGACACGGCAAAAAGCCTCGGTCTTACCGCCGAAGATATCGGTCGCCAGCTGCGTGCCTCGCTGTACGGTGCGGAGGCCTTCCGTCAGCAGCGCGGACGCGATCAGGTGAAGGTGATGGTGCGTTTACCAGAGGAGGAGCGGGTCACCCTGGACGATGTAAACAACATCATGATCCGTGCGGGCAATGGGCTTTGGTTGCCTCTGCCGGATCTGGTGGAGATCGAGCAGGGCCGTGCCTATGCGACCATCAATCGCCGCGAGGGCCGCCGGGTGATGACGGTGACGGCGAACGTGGAGCCGGCGGATCAGGCGGCGCTGGTAATCAATGAGCTGAACCAGAGCGTGATGCCGCAGTTGCGCGCGCAGTATCCGGGTCTTTCCCTTTCGTACGAGGGGCGTCAGGCGGAGGAGCGGGAGGGGCTTTCTTCTCTCGGCGTTACGTTTTCACTGACGTTGGCGGTGTTGTATTTCCTGCTGGCGATTCCGCTGAAAAGTTACATTCAGCCGTTGACGGTGATGGTGGCGATTCCGTTTGGTGTGATCGGTGCGCTGCTGGGGCATCTGGTGATGGGTTACGGGCTCAGTATGGTGAGCATGCTGGGGATGGTGGCGCTGGCGGGGGTTGTGATCAACGATACGCTGGTGATGATCGAGTACGGGAACCGTTTGCGCGAGGACGGTATGCCGATTACCGATGCAATCAAGGCCGCTGCTGCCCGCCGTTTCCGTCCGATTATTCTGACTACGGTGACGACGTTTTGTGGTCTGATGCCGATGATTTTTGAAACGTCGGTGCAGGCAAAATTCATGATTCCCATGGCGATTTCTCTTGGCTATGGAATTCTTGCTGCCACCACGATTTCGTTGCTGCTGGTGCCTTGTCTGTATCTGATGTTTTCGCGGGACATTCCGGCGTTGTTTGGAATGATGAAAGGACGAGCTTTAAGTCGCCCAGCTTCCTGATTTTCACTCCGCATCGTTGGTGCTTTGGGCTGGCGTGGTGGCGGCAAAGCACTGGGTAACCCTTTTTGAAACCGCCATGAATACGTCCCTGTAGGCTGCGTCGGAAACATCCCTGTTTCCGACGCTTTCAAAAAGGGTTACCCAGCACTTTCCCTTCAATTCTTATTTATGTACTTCGTGAGCAATGGCGCTTACGGAGTAATGAAATTGGAATCGAAGGTGGAGCGCTGGGTGGCTGCTTTCAGGACTGTCGCAAACAGGGACGTTTGCGACAGAGCGTACAGGGATGTATTCACAGCGGTCCTGAAAGCAGCCACCCAGTGTTCCGCCGCCACAGGGCCTGCTTCAATGCACCAAAAGGCGTGGCTACGAAGCACCACACCAAAAAGCTCAATCCCGCCGCAGATGGTCCTTGATCGCAATCGGATTGGGGAAGTTCAAAACCACGATATAAGAAGAAACCAGGAAGGTAAGAATCGCCGTCGCCTGGATCAGGTGTGAGGCAGCGCTGCCGATCAGTTGCTGGCTCATGGCCAGGTATGCAATCAACAGCGAGAATTCGCTGATCTGCCCGAGGCGGAAGCCGATATCCCACGCGAGAATGGTTCTTTCGCTCTGTTGCCCCAGCAGGTAGCGGAACACCACCGGTTTGATGGTAAGTACGGCAATCGCGGCCACCAGTGCGGGCAGGGCGATTTCCGGCACCATGTCGAGATGGAACTGGGCGCCGAGGCTGAAGAAGAAGAGGATCAGGAAGAAGTCTCGTAACGGCTTCAGGCTGAGGGCGATGTACTGGGAAATGGGACTGGTAGCGAGGGTAATGCCGGCAATAAACGCGCCGATTTCCCGCGAGAGGCCGACGACTTCAGCGAGTTCGGCGAGACCCATGCACCAGCCGAGGGCGAGCAGGAATACGTATTCGTGGAAGCGGTCGAACTTTGCCAGTAGTGGTTGCAACACGTAGCGCACGGCGGCCCAGGCGACGGCAATGAGCAGGGGCAGGGCGGCGAAGGAGGTGCCGAGGCGGGTGAAGTCTACGGAGCCGGTGCTACCACTCAGCAGGATCATCAGGCAGGTAATGGCGACGAAGTCCTGGAACAGGAGCAGCCCGACCATCATTTCACCGAGATGTTTGTGGTGCAGGACGGTGGTAGGCAGGAGTTTGATGCCAATGATGGTGCTGGAGAACATCATGGCCATGCCGATAACCCAGGATTCGGTGCTGGTGAAGCCAAAGAGCTTGCCAATGGCGTAGCCGAGACCAAGGAATATGGCGCAGCTGATGATGCCGACAAAAGTGGCTTTGCGCAGGACGGAGATGAGCGCTTTGGGCTGCATGTCGAGGCCGAGCAGGAACAGCAGGAAGACGATGCCGATGCTGGACATTTCGGCCATGAGTTCGAGGTTGTCGATGATGCCGAAGACGGAGGGGCCGAGCAGCACGCCGAGGGCAATGTAGGCGACCAATAAGGGTTGTCGTCCCCAAAGGGCGAGTGAGGCGACGATGGCGGCGCCGCTGAAGATCAGGAAAAACGACTGAAACAGGGAGGTCTCGGGCACTGCGCGTCCTTGTAGCAGACTGGAGAATTACTTTGTTAGGGCATTATGGTTGTGGATCAGCAGGCTTTTCAATGGGCTCTGCGAGTTTCGGTGCTCTGGTTTGGCACTGTGGCGGTCAAGCGTCGGGTACCCATTTTCAGAACCGCTGTGAATACATCCATGTAAGCTGCGTCGCAAACGTCCCTGTTTGCGACGCTTCTGAAAATGGGTACCCGACGCTTGACCTTCAATTTTGAGTTACGCACTCCGTAAGCGTTGGGTACAAATCAAAGCTTGAACCAGCGCAAACTCTCACCTTTTTCGGAGAGGATTGGCTGTTCGCATTTTTCTCCCGGTGGATGTTCCAGAATCGGGCGCGCCTGCCGGATAAATTCATTCAGCGGTGTGCCTAGCTTCTCGGGAGCGGAAATATCCGTGTCAAAACTCAGCGCAAACGGCTCGTCCGCTTTGATGCCCTGGTAGCGCCATACACCGTGGCTGGTGTCGTACTGGTAGTAAGGCAGCATGCGGTGGCCAAATTCGGCGATGAGTTCGATGGCGTCGATCAGGTAATCGACGGTCTCTTCATCGAGGAAGTAGTTGAAGTTGAGGCGCACCCAGCCTGGCTTGAGGATGCTTTCACCTTGGCTGACGAGTTGTTCGATGGCGGTGCTCTGTTCGTCGGTGAGGTGCAGCAGGTGGTGGCCGTAGGGGCCGGCGCAGGAGCAGCCGCCGCGGACCTGGATGCCGAAGAGGTCGTTCAACAGGGCGACGACGAAGCCGTGGTGCAGGGGTTTGCCGTCGTGCAGCAGGTGCAGAGAGACGATGCTGACCCGCTCGGCGTCGGTGCCGCCGAGGATCTGGATGTTTTCGTTGCCGCCCCAGCGCGCGAAGGCACGGGCGAGCCAGTGGGCTTCGCGGGCTTCGATGGTGTGGGCACCTACCTGGTCTTTGAGGGTGAATGCCATGCCGGCGCGGATGGACTCGACGATCGCGGGGGTGCCGGCTTCTTCGCGGCGTTCGCCGGCGGGCAGGTAGGTGTGGCGCCCTGGACTAACCCAGGAGACGGTGCCGCCGCCGGTGACAGCGGGCTGGCTTTGCGGCAGCAGGGAGCGGCGCACGATGAGCAGGCCGGGGGTGCCGGGGCCGCCGACGAATTTGTGCGGAGAGATAAACAGGGCATCTTTGCTGCTGAGCTCGTCTTCTCCTTTTACGTCGATACCGACATAGGGGGCTGCGGCGGCGTAATCCCAAAAAGAGAGTGCGCCGTTTCTGTGCAGCAGGCGGGTGACGGCGTCGACTGCGGTACGGATACCGGTGACATTTGAGGCCGCGGAGAAACTGCCGATTTTCAGGGGGCGTGCGGCGTGCTGGTCGAGGGCGCTCTGCAATGCTTTGAGGTCAACACCGCCGTTGGCATCCAGAGGAATGGTGACGACGTCGGCAACGGACTCCCGCCACGGAAGGTCGTTGGAGTGGTGCTCGTAGGGACCGATGAATACCACTGGGCGTTTGTCGTCGGGAATCTGCCCGGCGCTGCCGCCAAACCGGCTGTAGCCGTCGGCGCGCAGGCCGAGGGAATCCACCAGGCGGTTGACCGCCGCTGTGGCGCCGGCACCGCAGAAGATGATTGCGTGATCGTCGCCGGCGTTTACCGATTTGCGAATGGCGGCGCGGGCCTGTTCGCGGAAGGCGGTGGTCTGGCGCCCGGTGGCGGAGGTTTCGGTGTGGGTGTTGGCGTACCACGGCAATACACGATTGCGGATCGCGTCTTCGATAAACGTGAGCGCGCGACCAGATGCGGTGTAATCGGCGTAAATCAGTGGGCGTTGCCCGAACGGCGTCTGCAGCGGCATGCGCTCGCCGATGACGTTATCGCGAATGCGTTGCAGCAGGGATTCGGTATTGTTATCGATTTCTGATGAATCGTTTGCGGACATGGCAACCTCAAATAATTGTGCCCGCGGGGATCACCCGCGGGCTTTGCGTAGCATTATTTGAGCTGGGCTATTCTCCCGGCGGTATGGGCAGTTCAGTAGAACTCTTGATCTGCTCCATGGCGAAATTGGAGGCTACATCGGATATTCCCGCGTGGGCGATCAGCTTCTTGTAGAAGCGGTCATAGGCGGCTACGTCGCTGACCACCACCCGGAGTATGTAGTCGTAGTCGCCCGCCATTCGGTAGCAGTCGACGACTTCCGGCAGGTCGGCCATGGCGTTGGAAAAGGAATCCGCCCATTCCGCGTTGTGCTGATTGGTTTTTACCTGGGCGAAAACCGATACCGGCAGGCCGAGGACTTCCGCATCCAGCAGTGCCACTTTGCGGCGAATGATGCCGCTTTTCTCCAATTTCTGTATCCGGCGCCAGCAGGGGGTCTTGGTAAGGCCCACGCGCTCGGCCAGCTCTTCGATGGAGAGACTAACATCAGATTGAAGGATGGCAAGAAGTTGTCGATCAATCGCGTCAAGTGAGGACATAGTGCTAAACATCTCCCGAAAACGCGGGGATCGGTTCCATAAAACGGTTCGGTTTCGCCGTCCTTAGCAACAAAATACCCCAGTGATTTTGGCGGGCGCAGCGAGATCCGACTTTGGCGAGCCTCGGAAGAATCCTTTGCTGTGCCCCGTATCATGTCGGTAACGATAATCTCTGATCTGGCGAATCAGTAGTGGAATTTTCTCTACGTCTTTACCGCATCAAAAAAGCCGGGCAATGCCCGGCCAATCAACAGGGGGATGTTGGAAATTTGTCCTGAAGAATCAGGCGGCTTCTTTGGGTGGGAATAGCGGTTCGTAGAGGCCGGCGGCCATCGCTTCGCGGACCCGAGCCATCAGGTCGATCTCGGTGAGTTGCTGCAGGTTCTCCAGATCGCTGAGTACGTAGTAAATGGGTTGCACAATATCAATGCGGTAGGGCGTGCGCAGTGCATCCACCACGTCAAACGGTGCGCGTACCGGTGCATCGCTCAGTGCATACAGGGTTTCTTTCGGTGAGGAGAGAATGCCACCGCCATAGATGCGCAGGCCGCCTTTGGTCTGCAATAGACCAAATTCCACGGTGAACCAGTAAAGGCGTGCGAGGTAAGCGCGCTCTTTCGGTGAGGCGTTCAGACCGAGCTCGCCATAGGTCTGGGTGAAATTGGCAAATGCCGGATTGGTGAGCATGGCGCAGTGGCCGAAAATTTCGTGGAAGATATCCGGCTCCTGCAGATAGTCGAATTCTTCCGGGGTGCGGATAAATGTCGCTACGGGAAACTTGCGCTCGGATAAAAGGCGGAAGAAGGTCTCGAAGCCAATCAGTGCGGGCACCCGCGCGCATTCCCAGCCGGTTTCCCGGCGCAGTACGGCGCTCACCTCGTCTAATTGCGGGATGCGGTCACGGGGGAGGTCGAGCAGCTCCAGCCCATTCAGATATTCGTCGCAGGCGCGACCGGGCACGACTTGCAGCTGGCGTTCGATCAGGCGCTGCCAGGTCTGGTGCTCGAGTTCGGTGTACTCGATAAAACCGTTGGCATCGGGTTCGCGGGCGATGTACTTGCTGGGCTTTTTGCCGCTCATGGCTGCTACCTCTGGCGGGCGGTCAGGTTGTGCCGCCTATCTGTTGTTATCTTCTCTCTATTTTTAGACACCCGGGTGTGGCTTCGGCAGAGGGGGCAGTGGAGAACTTGAAGGTCGGGGCGGTGGCTGGCTACACTTCCTGTAAATAAATGTTTACAGGTGTAACGTGAGAATTGAAATAACTTGCACGGATCGTGTAGGTATCCTGCAGGAAATAATGGAGATTTTTTCCAATTTCCGGGTCAACGTGCGCACTGGTGAGATTGGTGGCGATAGCGGGGACAAGGTGTACCTGTCTGCACCGGAGCTCCTCGTGGCGCAATACCAGTCCATAGAGCGGGCACTGCTCCGGGTGCCCGGGGTGAAGAAGGTGCGCAGGATTGCCCTGATTCCCTCGGAGCGTCGGCACTTCGAGCTGGATACTCTGCTGCGTCATGTGGCCTTTCCGGTGTTGTCTGTAGACAGGGAAGGCGCGATTGTCGCTGCCAATCTCGCGGCGGCCAGAGCGTTTGGTGTGAGCCTGGATCAGGTACCGGGAATGCACCTGCAGCGTTTTCTGCCGCGTTTGCAACTGGAAGAACTACTCAGGGGAATTACCGCCCCCCGCTATGGATTTCCGGTAACCGTGCGCGGGCGCGATTACCTGCTGGATTGGTCGCCCCTCGCCCTCACAGACGTCGCCGGCGACGTGCGCTCGCTGGCGGGCGCGGTACTGACACTGCAGCGCCGGGAAATGCCGCAGGACCAGGAACCGTCGCGGGAGCCTCCGCCACCGAGTGTCCTCTGGGATTTCGACCGGCGCCGGGAGTGCTGTCTGCGTCTGCAGCAGCTCGCACCATTACCGGATGCGCTGTTGATTACCGGCGAGCGCGGCAGCGGGAAAAGTACCTTTCTCAGCGCGGCCTACTACCTCAGTCCATTGGCCGAGTACGGAGACGTGCGGCATTTTTCCGGTGGGGAATTTACTCTGCAGGCGCTCGCGGAGACAACCGCACTGGCGCAAACGGCGGTACTACTGGTTGACGATCTCGACCTTGCGCCGGAAGCGACACAGCGCGGTCTGGCGGAATGCCTCCTGCACGGGAGGTTTCCACCACGGTTGATCACCGCCGCGCGGGCGCTCGACAGATTGCCTGCGCCACTGCGGCAGCTGTTCTCCACCAATGTAATTTCCCTGCCGCCTTTGAGATTCATGCGGCCGGCAATAGGCAAATTTGCAGACATGATTCTGAGGGATCTGGGCGAACGGGAAGCATCACTGGTGGATGAGGTTGTTCACACATTGCAATTGTGCGACTGGCCGACCAATTTGACCGGGCTCTGCGGGCACCTGCAGGGCGCGCTGGGTCACAGGCATGCGCGTAACGGCGGCGCGCTGACCGTTCAGGATCTACCGGGGTTACCCATAGAAGAGCGGCTGCCGTGGCGGGTGTGGGGGAGGGGCCTCAGCCTGCCAGAGCAGATGGAAAAGGTAGAGCGGGCCATTCTCGCGGAGCTGCTGGCGGAAACATCGGCAGGGGAACAGTCCAGCCGTGAGTTGGCGCGGCAACTGGGGATTTCCCATACCGCCGTCGCCAACAAGCTGCGCAAATACGGACTCTCAAGGGAATAGCGGCGTCAGCGCTCGATGTTGCCCAGCCACATATCCTTGTACATCACAAAATCCCCCCACAGCGAATACAGGGGATGCTTGAAGGTGGCGGGGCGGTTGTGTTCGAAAAAGAAATGCCCGACCCAGGCAAAGCCGTAACCCGCAACCGGCAATGCAGCGAGATACCACCACTGGCCAGTGAGCAGGGCCGTGGCAAGTAGAGCGATCACCAGGCTGGTGCCGACAAAATGCAGGCGACGACAGGTGAGATTGCTGTGCTCTTTCAGGTAGTAGGGGTAGAAGTCTCGGAAGCTGCGGAACTCGGTTGTTTCATTTGCTGGTGGTTGTTGCTGATGGTTCATTGTGCTGTCGACCATGTCGCTATCCTGTTATCAGTTATTGTGGATTCACTCATCGGGTTGCGCTGGCCAAAGTGTACGGCCGTTCCAGCATTTGACCAATCGGTACTGCTTTATCGTCGTCGGGCTGTTAATGTTCGCACCTGAATTTGTGATCACTTTTACAGGCAGGGTGGTAGTTATGGCTGGTCCGTTGGCGCATCTCAAGGTTCTCGATCTCAGTCGGATTCTGGCTGGCCCCTGGGCCGGTCAGGTGCTGGCGGATTTCGGGGCTGAAGTCATCAAGGTGGAGCGCCCGCAGAAGGGCGATGACACCCGCCACTGGGGGCCGCCCTATCTGAAGAATGAGGTAGGCGAAAATACCGGGGAGGCGGCCTATTACCTGTGTGCGAACCGCGGCAAGAAATCCATGACCGTCGATATCACCAGCGCGGAGGGGCAGCAGTTGATTCTCGCTCTGGCCAGGCAATGCGACGTAGTGCTGGAGAACTACAAGGTTGGCGGCCTGAAAAAATACGGCCTCGATTACGACGCCGTGCGCGCGGTCAATCCGCGGATCATCTACTGCTCCATTACCGGCTTCGGGCAGACGGGCCCCTATGCGCAGCGCGCCGGCTACGATGCGATGATACAGGGCATGGGTGGCTTGATGAGCCTTACCGGTGTGCCCGATGGCCAGCCCGGCGCCGGCCCCCAGAAGGTGGGCGTGGCGGTGGCGGATTTGATGACCGGGATGTACGCGGTCTCCGGAATTCTCGCAGCTGTGATCCATCGTGACCGCACCGGAGAGGGCCAGCAGATCGATTTGGCGCTGCTGGATACCCAGGTGGCGTGGCTTGCGAACCAGGCCCAGAACTATCTCACTTCCGGCAAAAGCCCCGAACGCCAGGGCACCGCGCACCCGAACATCGTTCCCTATCAGGCGGTGCCGGCAAGCGATGGCCACTTTATGCTTGCGGTGGGCAACGACACTCAGTTCCAGAAGTTCTGCGCCATTGCCGGGCTGGATGACATTGCACAAAACCCCGCTTATGCCAGCAATAATGCGCGGGTGGCGGCGCGCGAACAGCTGGTGCCACTGATTGAACAGGCCACACGGAAGCACCCCGCGGCCTGGTGGCTGGAAAAACTGAGTGATGCCCATGTGCCCTGCGGGCCCATCAACAATCTCGCGCAGGTATTTGCCGATCCTCAGGTGCTGGCAAGGGGCATGGTGGTGGAGCAGGATCATCCGACCGCAGGCAAGGTAAAAACGGTGCGCAATCCGCTTGGTTTTTCCGCGACAAATCTCGAGTATGAGCAGGCGCCGCCGGTGCTGGGGCAGCACACCAGCGAGATATTGCGATCAGTACTGCGCAAAACCGACGATGAGATCCGACTGCTTCGGGAGCGGGGTGTGATCTGACCGCGCTGATATTTAGCGTTCGGCGCCATGAATACAGGGAATCACGTGCCAATTGCTGTGTGGTAATTGGCGACTACGCTACTATTTTCTGAGTTCGGCAGGTTTTGAGTTTGTCGGGCGCGGACAATAATGCACAACAGGGATGGTATGCATGAGTGCAATTCTCCTGATGGTACTCGGGTTGGGGGGCATGGCCGCCGGCTATTTCTTTTACTCCAGTTTTATTGCCGATCGTATCTATCGCTTTGATCCGGATTTCATGACACCTGCGCATGAGTTTGAAGACGGCGTGGACTACGTGCCCACCAACAAGTTTGTGCTGTGGGGACACCACTTTACCTCTGTAGCCGGCGCCGCGCCCATTGTCGGTCCGGCGATAGCGGTGATCTGGGGCTGGCTGCCGGCATTTCTGTGGGTGGTACTGGGTACCATCTTTTTTGCGGGGGTGCACGACAGCGGCGCCATCTGGGCGAGCGTGCGCAATCGCGCGCTTTCTGTGGGATCGCTCACCGGCGAAGTCGTCGGCAAGCGCGCCCGCAGTATCTTCATGATCGTCATCTTTCTGGTACTGCTGATGGTCAATGCGGTGTTCGGTGTGGTGATCGCCGGGTTGCTGATCAAAAACCCCGCGTCGGTCGTGCCGATCTGGGGGGCAATCGCGGTGGCACTGGTGATCGGGCAGCTGATTTACCGCTTCAAATTCAATCTCGCGCTGGTTTCCCTGTTTGGTGTCATTGCACTGTACGCGCTGATCTATATCGGACCATCCGTACCGGTGTCGCTGCCTGAAACGGTGTTTGGCATGTCCGATGGCGCGGTCTGGATTTTGATTCTGTTTGCGTATGCGGCCATCGCTTCACTACTGCCCGTGTGGGTGCTGCTGCAACCGCGGGACTACATCAACGGATTGCAGTTGTTTGTAGGGCTCATCCTGCTGTACAGCGCGGTACTCATTTCCAGCCCGGAAGTGGTGGCACCCATGATCAATCACGATGTGCCTGCCGGCGCGCCGCCATTGATTCCCCTGCTGTTCGTAACCATCGCCTGTGGGGCGATTTCCGGTTTTCACGGCCTGGTGGCGTCCGGGACCACGTCGAAACAATTGAACAGAGAAACCGATGCGCGCTTTGTGGGGTATTTCGGTGCGGTAGGCGAAGGTGCACTCGCGCTCGCCGCCATTATTGCCGCGACTGCGGGCTTTGCCTCACTGGGCGACTGGCAGGCGGTGTACACGTCCTTCGGGCAGGGCGGGGTGCAGGCATTTGTGGATGGCGGTGCGACTATTCTGCAAAATGGCGTCGGTATTGATGTTGCTGTTTCCGGCACCATGCTGACGGTCATGGCTGCGCTGTTCGCCGGCACCACCATGGATACCGGGTTGCGCCTGCAGCGATATATTTTTCAGGAATTCGGCGAGATCTATGGTATCCGCTGGCTCGGCAAGCCGGCACCGGCAACGCTGATGGCGGTGGGTTGCTGTATTCTGCTGGCCTTTGGCGCCGGTGGGGCGGATGGTTCCGGTGGCCTTCTGATCTGGCCATTGTTCGGCACTACTAACCAGTTACTCGCCGGACTCACGCTGTTGGTGATTACCGTGATGCTGGTGCGCCTGAAGCGTCCCATGTGGATCACGCTCATTCCGCTGGTGTTTTTGCTGGTGATGACTCTGGCAGCGCTGCTGATCCAGTTGAACGAGTTTTACCGGAAACAGGACTGGTTTCTGCTGGGGCTCGACGTTGTCGTGCTGGTGGCGGCGATTCTGGTCACTCTGGAGTGTGCCTCCGCGTTCAGGAGGCCGGCCCGGGATTCCATTGGCGAGGAGTCCTGACGTGGCGGTAGCTGCTATTAACCCGGTGACATTTAGTTTACCGGGTTAATACTATCCCTGTTCATTCGCAAGAGGGTTCGGTGATGGAAACACCGCAGAAACCTGGATTGCCGAAGAATCTGAAGCTGGTATTTCGCAGAATCGGCGAACAACTGGAGGCCTATTACAACGGCCCCTATCGCAGTGCGCTGGCCCGCGCCGAGCGGGATGAAGAGGACCTGTTCATGCTGCTGGTGTATGCGGAGTCCCTCGGCATCCCCAATCCGGTGAGCCTGTATACGCTCGAGTTACAGCCGCTCATGTTGGAGCGATTTCACCAATGGCACCAGCGTATGGGGATGGAGCGATCCCCGCTCGATGAATTGCGCTGCTGTTGATGAAAAAAATACTGAATCTCGATGACCTGTTACAGCGCCGACTGATGCTGGTCGGTGGCAAGGGCGGTGTGGGAAAAAGCACCGTCGCCGCCGGTCTGGCGGTGGCTGGAGCGCAACGCGGACACAAGGTATTACTGGTATCCACCGATCCAGCACACAATCTCGGTGACCTGTTCGAGTCCTCCCTCGGCCGCGCCCCGCAAACGATCCCCTGGGCAGGGGCACTGCAGGTGTTGGAGTTGAATCCATGCACCGCGTTGAACCGTTATCTGGAATCCCTGCGCGCACAGATGTTGCCACATGTAGCACTCAATTTGCGCCCGCAGCTGGAGAAACAGTTGCACCTCACTCGTCACTCGCCGGGTGCGGAAGAGGCGGCCCTGCTCGATGAAATGACGCGGCTGATCCAGCGCCGCGACGACTACGACCTGATCATTTTTGACACCGCGCCAACCGGCCACACCCTGCGTCTGCTGTCGCTGCCCGCGGTGATGTCGACATGGGCCGACGGACTTGTCGCACAGAAAAAGCGCGCGGGCAGATTCCGGGATGTGATCGGCTCCCTGCGCAGCTCCACTCGGGAAGAGGAGGTCGAACGGGAAGCACCTTCAGTACTTGCGCCTCTGATCGAGCGCCAACAGCGTTTTCGCGAAGCCGCGCAGGTTCTGCGCGACGCGGAGGCAACCGGTTTTCTGTTCGTCATGACCGCGGAAAACCTCCCCTTTGAAGAGACCTGCCGCGCCGCTGCCGCACTCAAAGAGGTCGGCATCATGATTGCCGGGCTGGTGCTCAACCGGTTGCTGCCAGCAGAAGCGGAACCGGTGGAGTTTCTACAGGGCGCATGGTCAATGCAGCAGCGGGTGTTGGTAAAGGTGTCTGAAAAATTGGGTGATCTACCGCAGGTCCAATTGCCCATGACCGGACGAGCGCTGCAGGGCAGGGAAGGTTTGCGCTGGCTGGCCGGAGAGCTGGCCAGGTATTCGGCAACGGCAGAACTTCAACAGGCATAAAAAACCGGGCAGTGTTTTACCCGGCTTTAGGTAAATTAGAAAAACGTAGCGAGCGAGTGGCTGGTGGTGGCCGCCTGCGCGGAGAAAGCGGAGCGTACTTAAAGTACGTGAGCATTTCGACCGGGCTGGCGCACCAGCACAGCCGGACGCCACCAGGCGCTCGCGCAGTAGTTTTTCAGCCAAGTAGGGCGCGGCGGCGATAGATGGGCAGCGGCTGATCGACAGCCGACTGATAGCTGTCGGTAAAGTCCCGCAGGGAGTCCAGCAGGTTTTCCAGTGGCTGTTCGCTCTGAAATGCGAACGCATTAAAGCCGCAGCGCGTCAGATAGGTCAGCTGGTCGCGCATAAAGTTCCCCACGGCCCGCAGCTCGCCGGTAAAGCCATAGCGCTGGCGTAGCAGACGACCGGCGGTGAAGGCGCGACCGTCAGTAAACAGGGGGAAGTGCGCGGCGATCAGGGGCAATTCACTGGCGTCATCGCCAATCAGGTCTGCGGTCTCATCGCTGTCCAGCCACACGCCGATTTCGTTTTTGCGGTTTTGCAGTTCATCGCGCAGTACCAGCCAAACACTCAGGGGAAGAATGACTTTGCCCGGCGCCAGGTTGGCTGCGGTAATTTCTGTTTCGGCGTCCAGCGGTAACAGGTTCCATTGGTTTTCTGCCACCGCGCCATCGAGAATCAGATGTGCTGGATTTTCCGGCTGTGCGCCCACGGGTGTCTTAACTGGCTTTGGCATACACACGCTCCTTGAATGGCTGCAGCCCGATACGGTTGTAAGTGTCGATAAACAGCTCTTCCGGCTGACGGTTTTCCACGAACACGTCGAGGATCTTGCCGATGGTGTCTGGCATCTCATCGCGGGAGAAGCTCGGACCCAAAACCGTACCAAGGGCTGCCTTCTCGTTGGCGCTGCCGCCAAGCTGTATCTGGTAGAACTCTTCGCCTTTCTTGTCCACGCCGAGAATACCGATATGGCCGATATGGTGGTGTCCGCAGGCGTTCATGCAGCCGGAAATATTCAGGTGCAGGTCGCCCAGGTCGTAGAGGTAGTCCAGGTCATCGAACCTGCGCTGGATCGCTTCCGCCACCGGGATGGATTTGGCGTTGGCGAGCGAGCAGTAGTCACCACCGGGGCAGCAGATCATGTCGGTCAGGGTGCCGATGTTCGGGGTGGCAAAGCCGTGTTTGCGGGCTGCCTGCCACAGTTCATACAGGCGCTCCTGTTCCACATCCGCAAGCACCACGTTCTGCTCGTGGGTAACCCGCACTTCGCCAAAGCTGAATTCGTCAGCGAGGTCGGCAATAGCCTCCAGCTGGCGGTCGGTCACGTCGCCGGGAGGAATACCAGTGGGCTTGGTACTGAGCGTTACCGCCTGGTAGCCGGGCACCCGGTGCGGAAACGTGTTGCGTTCGAGCCAGCGGGAAAATGCCTTGTCGGAGCCCGCCTGGTCGCGCAGTACCGCCTCACCGTGGCTGTCGCTAAAGGATTTGTAGGCCGGCTGCGGGAAGAAGCGTTTGGACCATGCAATGGCTTCTGGTGGCAGCTCGTCGGCGCCGTCCCGAATCTGTTCCCACTCGGTTTCCACAAGGCGGGCAAACGCTTCGGCACCCAGCGCCTTCACCAGAATTTTGATGCGCGCCTTGAATTTGTTATCGCGGCGGCCGAGCTGGTTGTACACACGCACAATGGCTTCAAGGTACGAGAGCAGATGCACTTCCGGCAGGAAGTCGCGGATGGCAACACCGATGATCGGGGTGCGGCCAAGGCCGCCGCCCACAAACACCTGGAACCCGGTTTCACCCTGAGTGTTCTTCACGATCTGCAAGCCGATATCGTGGGCGCGAATGGCCGCGCGGTCTTCTTTTGCACCGCACACGGCAATCTTGAACTTGCGTGGCAGGAAGGCAAATTCCGGGTGGAAGGTGGACCACTGGCGGATCAGTTCGCAGTAGGGACGGGGGTCCACCAGTTCGTCGCGGGCGACACCGGCGAACTGGTCGGTGGTGGTATTGCGGATGCAGTTGCCGCTGGTCTGTACCGCGTGCATTTCCACTTCTGCAAGTTCGGCGAGAATATCCGGCACATCTTCGAGGTTCGGCCAGTTCAACTGTACGTTCTGGCGCGTGGTGAAGTGGGCATAGCCTTTGTCGTACTTGCGCGTAATGTGCGCAAGTCGGCGCACCTGAGTGCTGTTCAGGAGGCCGTAGGGCACGGCGATACGCAACATCGGTGCCAGGCGCTGGATATACAAGCCATTCTGCAGCCGCAGGGGCAGAAATTGTTCTTCACTCAGCTCACCGGCGAGATAGCGCTCGGTCTGGCCGCGAAACTGGGCCACCCGTTCCCGGATCAGCTTGTGGTCCTGTTCGTCGTATTGATACATAAGAGCTTGATTCCATTGCTTTTTTACGCCGAATCCGGGTGCCTGGCCAGTGTCTGGAGGGACTTCTGGAGCCTATCAGCCACCCTGAGATGGCGCATAACATACCAGCGGCCTTATACGAAAAATAACAATTTTTTTCGCTAAACCAGTAACTGCTGGTTATAAGCATCGGGTTGCAGTGCGCTGGCGGGAAAGGCGTGTGGTTGCGCCCCTCGCGGGGATTTGATCTACTTGGGCAACCGCCGTTTTTCCGCGGTACTGCTACCTTTAAAAACAATAATGAGTTCTTGAGTGACGGAGTATTCCGATGAGCGATCATGTAGCCCGAGAAGTAGTAGTTGTATCCGACGATAGCGATAATCTGGTAGACGCCCTTGCGGCGGTGGCCCTCGTAGCCATCTTCGTGGCGACCTGTATATTCTGGGTAGCCTCCCAGGGATAGCCCGGGGATAAATAGGTAAGCACGGAAGGTAAGCACTGAAAGCCGCGCGCGAATGCCCTGATGGCGTCCGGCCGTGCCGGGACGCCAGCGGCTCACTCGCTACGTTTTTCAACACTTCCCCGAAAAGGCTCGATGGGTCAAGTTTGGGGGCTTACCCCATATTGCTAAGAACCGTTTTCACTACCAGGATCAACGTGATCACAAAGAGGGTGGTGAAGATCACGCCTGCGGCAATGTACGCTTTGATACTGCCGCCCTTGAAATCCCTTTCCCGGTTTTTATTGGACTGTACGCCGATGGCGGCGGCCAGGGTGCTGAGTACCACCTGGCCGAAGGACGGTTTCTTGTCTTGATCTTCCATATTTTCCTCTCCTGCCCGCACTTTTCTCTGCCCTCACTTTGTAGGAGCCTGCTTGCAGGCGAACACTGCAAAGCAGTGAAACCTATCTCCGATTCGTCTGCAAGCAGGCTCCTGCACAGCAGGCGTCGTTAATCCTCGAGGTTCGGCCGCACCCAGCGCTCCAGCTCATCCACGCTCATGCCCTTGCGTTCTGCCAGGCTTTCCAGCTGATCCCGCGAGATCTTACCCACATTGAAGTACTTGGATTCCGGATGGGCGAAGTACCAGCCGCTGACCGCCGCCGCCGGTATCATGGCGAAAC
Organism: Microbulbifer pacificus; assembly: GCF_002959965.1. Lineage (NCBI taxonomy): Bacteria > Pseudomonadati > Pseudomonadota > Gammaproteobacteria > Cellvibrionales > Microbulbiferaceae > Microbulbifer > Microbulbifer pacificus. Next base: position 1,285,399 of record NZ_PREV01000027.1, on the reverse strand, counting down.
TGGAGGTCAGCTCAATACCGGTATTTTCCTCCGCGTTCAGCAATGTGAACAGCGTTGCCTTTTCGGTGTGGTCCGGGCAGGCAGGGTAGCCGGGGGCAGGGCGTATACCGGAGTACGATTCCCTGATCAGCTCCTCATTGCTGAGTGCCTCATCCGGCTGATAACCCCAGTACTGTTTGCGCACTTCCCGATGCAGGTATTCCGCGAACGATTCCGCCAGGCGGTCCGCCAGTGCCTTCACCATGATCGCGCTGTAATCATCGTGTTTTGCCTCATACTCAGCCGCCAGTTTATCGGCGCCGATACCGGTGGTTACCGCGAAACCGCCCACGTAATCCGCCACACCGGAACCGACCGGCGCAATAAAGTCCGCGAGCGAGCGACAGAAACCGTCGCCGCCGCGCTTCTGCACCTGCTGACGCATCTGATGCAACCGTGCGCGCTCCTCGGTGCGGCTTTCATCGGTATACACCACGATGTCGTCGCCGTCCGAATTCGCCGGCCACAGGCCGAGCACCGCGCGGGCTTTCAGGCGCTTGTTGTCGATGATGTCCGCCAGCATGGTCTGGGCATTTTTGAACAGATCGGTGGCCGCTTCGCCCACGACTTCATCATTGAGGATGGCCGGGTATTTGCCGGCAAGATCCCAGGATATGAAGAAGGGCGTCCAGTCGATAGTGTCGACCAGTTTTTCCAGCGGGAAATCGTCCAGTACCGTCAGGCCCGGCTTGTTCGGAGCCTTGGGTGTAAAGTTGGCCCAGTCGAGCTGGGGGCCTGCCTTCAGGGCGTCTGCATAGCTCAGGCGCGGGTCGTTGCGCTTGCGATTGGCGGTACGCTCGCGCACCTTCACGTACTCGTCCTGCACACCTTTGACAAAGTTCGGGCGCAGCTCGTCGGAGAGAAGGTTGGTGGCAACACCCACCGCGCGCGAGGCGTCCGCCACGTACACCACCTGATTGCGCTTGTACTGCGGTTCGATTTTTACCGCGGTGTGCGCCTTGGAGGTGGTGGCGCCGCCAATCAACAGCGGAAGATCAAAGCCCTGACGCTCCATTTCCGCAGCCACATGCACCATCTCGTCGAGCGATGGGGTGATCAGGCCAGAGAGGCCGATGATGTCGCACTGCTTTTCCCTGGCGGTCTGCAGAATGGTTTCCGCCGGCACCATCACGCCGAGGTCGATCACCTCAAAGTTGTTACAGGCCAGCACCACGCCGACGATATTCTTGCCGATATCGTGCACATCGCCTTTTACCGTCGCCATCAGAATACGGCCGTTGGGTTTGCTGTCTTCGGTTTTTTCCGCCTCGATGTAGGGCTGAAGATAAGCCACGGCCTGCTTCATCACACGCGCGGATTTCACCACCTGTGGCAGGAACATTTTGCCCTCGCCGAACAGGTCGCCTACCACGTTCATGCCGTCCATGAGTGGACCTTCGATCACATCCAGCGGGCGGCTGGACAGCTGGCGCGCCTCTTCGGTGTCTTCTTCGATAAAGTTGTTGATGCCTTTTACCAGCGCGTGTTCCAGGCGTTTCTTCACTGGCCACTGGCGCCAGGCCAGGTCTTCCTTGCGTTCGGCGGTGGCGCCGTCACCGCGGTATTTCTCCGCAATATCCAGCAGCGCTTCGGTGGCGTTGTCGTTGCGGTTCAGGATCACGTCTTCGACCTTGTCGCGAAGCTCCGCGGGCAGCTCGTCGTACACCTCGAGCATACCGGCGTTGACGATCCCCATGTTCAATCCCGCCTTGATGGCGTGGTACAGGAATACAGAGTGGATCGCCTCGCGCACCGGGTTGTTGCCGCGGAACGAGAAGGAAACGTTGGAAACACCACCGGAAACATTCGCACCCGGCAGGTTCTTGCGGATCCAGCGGGTGGCCTCGATAAAGTCCACCGCGTAATTGTTGTGCTCCTCGATACCGGTGGCTACCGCGAAAATATTCGGGTCGAACACGATATCCGTGGGGTTGAATCCCACCTTATCCACGAGGATGTCATAGCTGCGCTTACAGATTTCGATCTTGCGCTGGAAGGTATCCGCCTGGCCGGTTTCGTCGAAAGCCATCACCACCACCGCGGCGCCATAGCGCAGGCACAGGCGGGCTTTTTCGACAAATTCCTCTTCGCCTTCCTTGAGGCTGATGGAGTTGACGATGGGCTTGCCCTGGATGCACTGCAGGCCCGCCTCGATCACTTCCCACTTGGAGGAGTCCACCATAAACGGCACCTTGGCGATGTCCGGCTCGGTGGCGCACAGGTTGAGGAAGCGGCGCATGGCGGCGACGGAATCCAGCATCGCCTCGTCCATGTTGAAGTCGATTACCTGAGCACCGTCTTCCACCTGGGCGGCGGCGATCTGCAGGGCCGTATCGTAATCCTCTTCCATGATCAGACGCTTGAAGCGCGCGGAGCCGGTGACGTTACAGCGCTCGCCCACGTTCACGAACAGTGCGGTCTCGTCGGCCACGTAGGGCTCAAGACCGGACAGGCGCAGGGCCGGTTTGATCTGCGGCAACTTGCGCGGGGCGATATCCACCACCGCATCGGCAATCGCGCGGATATGTTCCGGCGTGGTGCCACAGCAGCCACCGAGAATATTGATAAAACCACTGCGCGCGAACTCCGCTACGATCGCCGCGGTTTCTTCCGGAGTCTCGTCGTATTCGCCGAACTCGTTCGGCAGGCCCGCATTCGGGTGGGCGGAGACGTGCTCCGCGCACACGCCGGACAAGGCTTCCACATAGGGGCGCAGCTCGGTGGCGCCGAGGGCGCAGTTAAGGCCCACGGAAAGAGGTTTGGCGTGCGCGACGGAATAGTAGAAGGCTTCCGTCGTCTGGCCGGACAGGGTGCGGCCGGAGGCATCGGTGATGGTGCCGGAAATCATGATCGGCAGCTCAAAACCGAGCTGGTCAAACACTTCCTGCACCGCGTAGATCGCCGCCTTGGCATTCAAGGTGTCGAAGATAGTCTCGATCAGGATGATGTCAGACCCGCCGTCGATCAGCGCATGGGTGGACTCGATATAGTTTTCCACCAGCGTTTTGAAGGTCACATTGCGCGCGCCCGGATCGTTCACATCGGGAGAAATACTTGCGGTGCGCGACGTCGGGCCAAGCACCCCGGCAACAAAGCGCGGGCGCTCAGGCGTGGAGAGCGCATCCGCCGCGCGGCGTGCCACTTCCGCGGCCACCCGGTTAAGCTCCGGCACCAGGTCTTCCATGTCGTAGTCCGACTGGGACAGGCGGGTCGCGTTGAAGGTGTTGGTCTCGATGATGTCCGCACCGGCCTCGAGATAGTCGCGGTGGATGCGCTCAATCAGGTCCGGCTGGGTCAGCACCAGCAGGTCGTTGTTGCCCTTGATATCCGATGGATAGTCCGCAAAGCGCGTGCCGCGATAGTCCGCTTCACCCAGTTTTTCCCGCTGGATCATGGTGCCCATGGCGCCGTCCAGAATCAGGATGCGCTCGCCCAGGGCGGCGTACAGCTGTTTCAGACGTTGGTCGCGGGACTGCAGAGACATGGAAACTTCCTATACCGAATTTAGCGGGGCACCGAGCCAGTGCCGGGGATCAAAAGGGCGGCAATCTTAGCACAGTTACCGGTGTTCTTTGGCGCCGCAGTCACTGGGCAATACCGAGTATGCATAAGCTTGTAACCAACGGATCTAGCGTCGTATCGGGGGCGCTTCACACTACACTCGGTGGACTGACGACAGGGGAGGAGCCCATGAAGATCCTGATGATACTGACGTCTCACGACCAGCTGGGAGACACCGGCAAGAAAACCGGCTTCTGGCTGGAGGAGTTCGCTGCGCCGTATTACGTATTCGTGGATGCTGGGGCGGATGTGACGCTTGCGTCCCCGAAAGGAGGGCAACCTCCGCTCGACCCCAAAAGTGATGCCCCCGATGCCCAGACACCTGCGACCCGGCGGTTCCGTGATGACCCTGTTGCTCAGCAGGCCCTGGCCAATACGGTCACTCTGGACGAAGTGGATACAGATGACTTCGACGCGCTGTTTTATCCCGGTGGCCACGGCCCCCTGTGGGATCTGGTGGAGGATCAGCGTTCGGTGGTCATCATTCACGGCTTCTACCGCGCGGGTAAGCCGGTGGCTGCCGTGTGCCATGCTCCGGGAGTGTTCCGTCATACCCTGGATGAGCAGGGCGACCCTCTGGTCCGGGGGAAAAAGATCACCGGTTTCAGCAACAGCGAAGAGGAGGGTGTCGGGCTCACCGATGTAGTGCCATTTCTGGTGGAAGACATGCTCAAGGAATGCGGGGCGGATTATTCCAAGGGCGATGACTGGCAGAGCCACGTTTGTACTGATGGACTGCTGATAACCGGTCAGAACCCCGCCTCCTCGGAAGCCACCGCGCGTGCACTGCTCGGTGCGCTGTCCCAAGTGCGCTGAGTGGCTGTGTTGAGTGGTTGCGCTGAAATGAGAGATTCCCCGGGTACCGCAGCCTGGTTTAACTCGGACGCGGATGGGCGTAGAATACCCGACCGCTGAGCTGGGTTATTCCCGCCCGGCGCGGTTTCAGCCAGTCCGCTTAGCCCGGTTATTTGAGAAGGTTTATGTCAGAACAGCCGTCAGAATTGAACGTCACCATCACAGACTCCGCCCAGGAGTACCTGCGCGACCTGCTCGCCAAGCAGGACTGCGAGGGCATCGCCATTCGTATGTTCGTGTCCAATCCGGGCACCCCGAACGCGGAAACCTGCATCGCCTACTGCCGCCCGGGAGAGGAAAAAGAAGGTGATGTGGCCATGGAGCTGAACGGCCTCAAGGCGTACTTCGAAGGGCGCAGCATTCCCTACCTGGACGAAGCCAGGGTGGATTACTCTTCAGACAAAATGGGTGGCCAGCTCACCATTCGCGCACCCAATTCGCGTATGCCGAAGGTGACCGACGACAGCCCCATCGAAGACCGTATCAACTACGTACTGTATGCCGATGTAAACCCGGGGCTCGCCTCCCACGGTGGCCAGGTCAGCCTTGTGGAAGTCACTGAAGACATGTACGCAGTGTTGAAATTTGGTGGTGGCTGCCAGGGTTGTGGCATGGTGGACATGACCCTGAAAGAGGGCGTTGAGAAAACCCTCAAGGAAAAAATCCCGGAACTGGCCGGTGTCAAAGACATCACCGATCACACCGATAAATCGCAGGCGTATTACTGACCGCGCAAGTCCGAGACGTATTGTTGATTAAGAAAGTCGCGGCAAAGCCGCGATTTTTTTGTTGCTAATCCCTTGTTAACGCGAATTGCATTGCCGCTGTGAGGTAAATTTGGAAAAGCTGATCGAACAAACCATGTACCGCTCCCGCTGGCTGTTGGCCCCCATATATCTGGGGCTGAGCCTGGCTGTGGTGGCACTGGCCATAATGTTTTTCAAGGAAACCTTTCACCTGCTCGCACATATTTTCACCATCCAGGAAGCGGATATGGTCCTGGTGGTTCTCAGCCTGATCGACATTGCCATGGTGGGCGGCCTGTTGGTCATGGTGATGATGAGTGGGTATGAAAATTTCGTGTCCCAGCTGGACATTGGCGATGACGACGAGAAGCTGAACTGGCTGGGGAAAATGGACTCCTCGTCACTGAAAGCAAAAATTGCCGCAAGCATCGTCGCCATTTCCTCCATTCACCTGCTGAAGGTGTTTATGGCAGTGGAAAAAACAGATGACTCCAAACTCCTGTGGTATGTGGTTATGCACCTGACCTTTGTGCTGTCCGCTTTTCTGATGGGCTATCTGGATAAGCTCACCAAGCACTGATGGCACCCCGGATACCCGTACATGCAGGCGTGCCACTGGGTATCCGGGGACAATACGGCGGGGGATGACTGGCAGAGGGCTGTAGTTACAGGGTGAAGCCTCCGTCTATGTCCAGGCAGGAGTTACGCATTCCCACGCTGGCATCGCTCAGCAAATAGCTGATGGCCGCTGTCATGTCATCAGGTCTCAATATTCTTCCCAGCGCCGTGCTCTGCATTACGCCCGATAGTTCTGCGATTTGTTCTTCATCCATTCCCGCCTTGCGCTGGATTTCAGTCGCGGTCACTCCGGGCCGTATCGAGTTAATGCGAATTCCCCGCTCTGCGAGTTCGAGGTTGAGTACCCGTGCAGCGGCCTCAAAGGCGGCTTTGCTGGCGCTGTACGAAGTGGCACCCGCGAAGGCTTTGTGGACCACCAGCGATGATATGAATACGACACTCGCTGGGTTATTCAGGCAGGGCAGTAGCGCATGCAGGGTGAACAGGGGCGCCTTGAAGTTGACCGTCATCGTCTGATCAAAACTGGCCTCGCTGAGCTCAGAAAAGTTCTGCGGCATAAAGATGCCCGCATTCAACACAATGCCGTCATAAGCAAGACCGTCACGCTGCAGTGCGGCAGCCATGCTAGTGATCTGCGTCATATCACCACTATCACACCGCTGAGTGATCACTTCACCGTTGCCAAGCCGGGCTATTTCTACCGAGGCATCCTGTAACTTTTGAGTGTTGCGCCCAACGATCGTCAGATTGTGTCCTTCGGACGCCAGCTGTTTAGCGGTGGCCAGCCCGATGCCCGCAGTTGCCCCGGTAATCAAATAGTGTTTCTGATTCATAAAATGCTCATTGCTTGTGATTGACGGTGATCACTCTAACTCTGACAATCCGTTCTGATTAGGCGCGTGCAAGGAAACGGATTGTTTCCATTTTGGAATCTTTTGAGTTGTGGAGATGTGAATAATGGACGAGCCGCTGCATTTGCAATTACCCAATCTCTATGTGTTTCGGCAGGTTGCCAAGCGCGGCAGCTTTCAGGCGGCTGCAGATCACTTGCAACTGTCTCGCTCAGCGGTCAGCAAAAAAGTGGCGCAACTGGAAGGGCATCTCAGCCAGCGTCTGTTACAGCGTTCTACCCGAAAACTGCGATTGACTGAAATCGGTGAATCTCTGCTGAAAGCCACGGCAACACTGGAACAATTGGTGTTTGATACGGAGCAATTGCGGCTGAACCGCCAGCAACAACCGTCGGGCTCGGTAAAAATAAGCAGTTCCACGCTAATCACTCAGCGACTGCTGCTACCTGTACTGACTGGGCTGAAAACGGAGTTTCCGCGGATCACGCTTGACCTCAATATTGATGATCAGCAGGTTGACCTGATCGATACCGGTGTGGATATTGCGGTGCGTATCGGGCATTTGCCTGACTCTTCCCTGGTGGCGCGCCAGATTGGTGTGAAGACCTGGGGGTATTTCGCGAGCCCGGCCTATCTGCGGTTGCACGGCGAGCCAGTTGATCCGTCGGGGCTGCGGGATCACCAATGCCTGGTTTTTCGCAGCCGGCAATTGAATGCAAACCACTGGTTATTTGTCGATTCCGAGGCGTCCGTCGGTGCTATTGAGTCAGCACTGATTGAGCCGGCTATTACGTCGGACAATGCCAGTACACTGGTTGAAATGGCAATAACGGGATTGGGGATCATTCAGGTCGATCCGTTGATCATTGAGCGGGAACTTGCGAGTGGCGCGCTGGTACCTGTTCTGCGTCGCTGGAGGCATCCGGAGAGCGCTCCGATTCACTTGGTGTGCCTTGGTCGCAAAGCCCGCAATCGTGCAGTGGATGCGGTTTGGGAATTTCTGGGGGAGAGGCTGCCGCCGAAAGCGGTCGATACTGGTATCGCTTAGCCTCAGTTACGGCATCAACGCCATTGAATATAAAAAACGCGGCCGTAGCCGCGTTTTTTATATTTACTACTGATAGACCCGCACGTAGTCCACATACATCCGCTGCGGGAACACACTGCCACCGTCCGGGCTTCCTGGCCAGCTCCCGCCGACTGCCACATTCAACAGGATGAAGAACGGGTGATCGAAGGCCCAGGGACCATATTGCTCCACCTGCGCGCGGGAGGCGTTGTAGAAGTTGTTGCCGTCCACGAACCAGCTGATACCGTTGCTGTTCCACTCCACCGCGTACACATGGTAGCCAGCATCGACACTCTGCCCGACATTGTAGGTACCCATGATCGGAGTGTTGCCGGAGTAGCCAGGACCGTGAAGGGCGCCGTGCGTGAGTGTCGGCTCGTATCCGACGTGCTCCATGATGTCGATTTCCCCGGAGTTCGGCCAAGGGGTACCGGTTCGGATATTGCCTCCCAGCATCCAGAACGCCGGCCAGATACCCTGGGTTTGCGGCAGCTTTATACGGGCTTCGATGCGGCCGTACTGAAACTCCTTTTTACCGCCTGTGATCATCCGGGTCGATGTATATTGGCAGGCGCCGTACCAGCAGCTGTAGCCACCCTCCCGACGCGCTTCGATCACCAGCACGTTGCTGCCCGCCTGGGCATCGTATTGGATTGAAGCGTTCTGGCCTGCGGTGTAGTACTGCAATTCACTATTGCCCCAACCACCACCGCCGGTTTCAAAGGTCCAGTCAGCGGTATTGATCGCATTGAACTCGTCCGCCCACACCAGGCCATTGGTGGCAGCGGGGCTGATAACGATGGATGTCACATTGTCATTGAAGCCCTCGTTGACCAGGCAATTGTCATCGCCGGTGATCGTTACCGAGGCGCCGGTAAAGTTGTCGTTGGCGTACAGGGTTGCCTGGTAGCCCGACGACACGCGAATGGATGAGGCATCGTTGTCCACAAATCCCAGCGCTTGCATGCTTGCCAGATTGTAACTGCCGACGCCGAGCCCCGCGGACCAGCCAGTGTAATCGCAATGCTGGTAAACCGTGGCGACGCCACCCGCCGGACTTGCGGGTACCACTTCAATCCAGTTCAGGTTCCAGTCTCCGGTCGTGGCATACACACCGAGGCTGTATGTGCCCGCATCGATATGGACCTGGTGAGAAATGGTCTGCCAGTTCTGCCAGCCGCCGGTGTTGGGCACATTCACGCTGCCGAGAATGATCGAACCACCATTCAGGTCGTTCGACAGGGTTCCGCCAGTAGCACTCGCCACACGAAATCGCACGATGTACTGACCGCTGGAGGGAATGACGAGATTGTTGTAGGCAAGCCACTCACCGGCAACCACCCAGCCCACATTGTGGCCACCGCCGCTATCGCTGGTGGCTTCGATATCCACATCATCGGCGCGGTAGGCACCGCCGGTATTGCCGGGGGTCGTATCGTAAAAGGCGTTGTAATCTTCCGCCTGAAAAATGGTGGCTTGCGCCTGGCTATACAGCACCGTTGCGCACAATCCTGTAACCAGCGAGTGAATCCATCGGCGTTTTTGCGTCCGGTTCTGATTTCTCATTTCGAATTTCTCTTTTTATTGTTAGGAGGTTACCCGCCGCTCCATCGCACAGCCGATCGGGTCCCGGAAATATCCAGAGAATTTTGTGAAGTGGCGTCCCAGAAACGCGCGAAATCAAAAGTGGCACGGTGGAAACAAGAAAATTGGCGGCTTGTTATTCCTGTTGATGACATCGCTGTCTTGATGGCGTGTGCGACAGGACCTCGGTAAAACCGAAGCCACAGCATTGTGGCTATGGTGCGGGCGTACCAGTTGGATGGGGTTTTCGGCAAGTGGTGCAGTCGTGCCAGTATGGAGGCTCGTTATTGCTCCATGCGCTTCTTGGTCTTGTTCGTCGCCTGCGCTGTCGTTGGGTCATCCGGCCAGAAGTGTTTCTGGTATTTGATACGGAGTTCCCTTTTTACTTCCTGGTAAGTGTTTTTCCAGAAACTTGCCAGATCCCGCGTGACCTGGACCGGGCGTTGGGCGGGGGAGAGGAGGTGGATCATCAGGGGGTAGCGGCCGCCGAGGATGGTTGGCGTTTGCGCGAGGCCGAACATTTCCTGCAGGCGTACGGGGAGAACCGGTGGTGTTTCGCCGTACTGAATGGCGATGTGCGAGCCGCTGGGAACCTGGATATGACTGGGGGTCAGTTCATCCACACGCTGCTTTATGGGCCAGGCCAGTTGCGACTGCAGAATCACTTTCAGATCCAGTTGCTTTACATGGTCCAGTTTGCTGAAACCGTCGAGGTGTGGAAGCAGCCATTCCTCCATAGTTTCCAGCAGCGCCGTTTCGCTCCAGTCGGGTAGTTCGAGAGGATCTACCAGATCCGAGAAATGTTCACGCTGGTTCTGTAAAAATCGAACCCGCTGCAACAGGCTTTCCGCTTCGTTGCTCCACGGAAGCGCACGCAGTCCCATCTGGCGGATGGCATCCAGAAGTGCGCGGCTCACCAGCGCCGGTGAGATATCCTGTGCCGGCTTTTCTTCCAGTACCAGTTTCCCGAGCCTTGTCTGGACGCTGGCGTTCGCACGGCCGGCGCTGTTGTCCCAGCGTACGGATTCTTCGGTTTCGATAAGATCGGCAAAATATTCGAACAGTGCCTCGCGGCTGATGCGTGCTGCCAGCTGGATGCGCGCATCGCGGCCCTGCCCATCGAGGTCGGCAATGACAAGGTAGTCCTGGAGCGCCAGTTCATCGTCGTGGGAAAAATGCGCACCGCGTCCGCTGGACAACAGAAAGCGCCGTTCGCGGTCGCGGCGGTTTTTGGCGATCCGGTCCGGATAGGCAAAGCCGAGCAATACCCCGGTGGTGTCGAACGGATCAGGCGCGTCGGTGACTTTCTTTACACTATCAGCCAATTGCGAGCGCCAGGTCTTTGCCTGCTGGCGAATCCGTTGAATCGCCGCGAAATCCGCGCTGTTGTTTCTGGATGTGCCGGTCAGCACTTCCGTGCGCTTGTGAATATCCCGGTCCCAGCGCTGCTCTCCTCGGAAAATATCCCGCTCGGACAACAGTGCGGCGAGCAGTGTAGCGGGTTCTTCAAGACCGAGTTCTCCACTTTTCAGCATCATGTGCGCGAGGCGCGGATGGGTACCGAGATTCAGCATCTTCGCGCCGTGATTGGTGATACGCAGATCGCGGTCGAGTGCCCCCAGCGCTATCAGCAACTCCCGGGCCTGAGCCGTTGGCCCCGGAGGCGGCAGGTCCAGCCAGCGCAGCTCGCGCACATCGCTCACTCCCCACTTGGCCAGCTCCAGCATCACCGGGGCCAGATCGCTCAGCAGGATTTCCGCGGAATTTTTCCTGGCCATACCGCGCTGGGTGGATTCACTCCACAGGCGCAGGCAGTGGCCCGCGCTAAGACGTCCGGCGCGGCCGGCGCGCTGGGTGGCAGAGGCCTGGGATATTTGCGTGGTCACCAACCGGTTCATGCCGGTGTTGGGGTCAAAGCGGGATTCCCGCATCAACCCGGAATCCACCACCAGGCGAATGCCTTCGATGGTGAGTGAGGTTTCCGCAACATTAGTGGCCAGTACTACTTTCCGGCGCCCTTGGGGGCAGGGGGCAATCGCCGCATCCTGCTGTTCTTTTTTCAGATCCCCATACAGCGGTGCGATGAGAATGTCCGGTCGCTGGCCCAGCGACTCGCGCAGGTTGCATTCCACCTCACGGATCTCGCTCACACCGGGCAGGAATGCCAGCACACTGCCTTCCTGTTGTTCAATCAGCTCGCGGATCTTGCGGGCCATCAGCGCAGGCATCTGGCGCGGATCATCAGCGACCTGCTGGTGGGGGAGGTACTCCACATCCACCGGATACGCACGCCCCTCGCTGGTAATGACCGGCGCATTGTCGAGCAGGGCGGCTACGGTGTCTGCGTCGAGTGTTGCCGACATCACCAGAAGCCTCAGATCATCCCGCAGTACTTCCTGGGATTGCAGACACAGCGCCAAGGCCAGGTCACCCTGCAGATTGCGCTCGTGGAATTCGTCAAAGATCACCAGTGCGGTGTCCGCAAGTTCCGGGTCAGACTGCAGCAGGCGGGTGAGAATACCTTCGGTCACCACCAGAATGCGGGTGTCGCGGCCGGATTTGCGCTCCGCGCGAATCTGGTAACCCACCGTCTTACCCACCGGTTCTCCCAGCAGATCCGCCATGCGCGCGGCCGCCGCGCGGGCCGCCAGGCGCCGAGGTTCCAGCATGATGATCCTGCGGCCGGCAAGCCAGGGGCTGTTCAGCAGCGCAAGCGGCACCGCCGTGGTCTTGCCGGCACCGGGAGGGGCCTGCAACACCACGTTGCTGTGATGGTTGAGTGTGTCCAGCAGCGCCGGCAGCACTTCATAAATGGGTAAATCTGACATGGCGGCGATTATAACGGTGGTGTGGCGGGCAAGGTATTGTTCGATCGCAAGCTCTTTGGGCGAAACGGCGACAGGCCCGTAAGCGGCAGGTTGTGTTCATCTCGGGCCTCTTCGCGGATTGCGGTACCTGGGCAACCTGAACAGAGCTGGCTATCCCTCAAGGCCGGTGTCACCGGTGCAGTGAAAAGGCGTAACGACAAGTTGCCGGTAACGGCCGCCCCCATCTGACTGACCAGCGGATGAAGGAGAAAGGTGTCGAGAATCTGCGGCTTGGTTGACAGTGTCATCTAAATCCCGGTATGGTTGACACTATCAATTAAGTGCGGTGGGCATGCACATATGAGTGAAGCGCATACGGATGAATCCCTGAGCAATATCCTCCACCGGCTGGTACACGGTTACAGAACCTGTTTGCGCGCCGAGGTTTCCGAGCGCAAGCTGGGGCTTCCCATCACCCATATCCGTGTCCTCAAGGGCATTTGCCGCAATTCCGAGTCCACTGCCTTTTCCATCGCTCAGCGCATGCAGCGCGATAAAGCCCAGATTACTCGTGTGCTCAAGGAGTTATTGAGCGACGGCCTTATCGAGAAGCGCCCGAACCCCGACGATGGCCGCAGCCAGTTGCTGTTTCCCACCGAAAGGGGCTGTCTCGTGATGGAACAACTGCTGGAGGTCGAGCGAAACACGGCGAACCGCATGACCCACGGCCTGACAAAGCGCGAGCTGCAACAGTTCACCGAGTTGAGCGCGCGCATGGTCGCGAACCTCAATACCGAATCCGGCGAGCAATGAAATCTCGAGGTAAACAGAATGTCGAGACCAGCACCGAGGGAGTTGGAAGTTATTGGCAGTCGCCAGGTCAAACGGCAAGATAAAAAAACGGCAACGCTCAAATGAGCGTACGGCAAACACGGAGCAGAACATTCATGGAAAAATCATTCTGGCTGGAGAAATGGCAGCGCAGTGAAATTGGTTTCCACAACCCGGAGGCTCATCCATTACTGGTAGAGCATTTCTCGCGGCTCGGGCTACATCCGGGCGCACGACTGTTTCTGCCGCTTTGCGGCAAAACGCTGGATATCCATTGGCTGCTGGCGCGGGGTTTTCGTGTGGCTGGCGCGGAGCTGAGTGAAATGGCTGTTCAGCAACTGTTCGAGGAGTTGGCGGTTGTGCCCGACGTGACGGAGCAGGGGGCTCTGAAGCGGTATCGCACTGAGGACCTGGATATTTTTGTCGGCGATATTTTCCAGCTGCAGGCTGAGGTTCTCGGTCCCGTGGATGCCATCTACGACCGCGCCGCACTGGTGGCATTGCCGGAACAGATGAGGGTGGATTACGCGGCGCATTTGCAGCGGCTGACGGGCTGCGCGCCGCAATTGCTGATTTCCTTCGACTACGATCAGAGCCAATTGCCAGGCCCTCCATTCTGTGTAAACGATGAGGAAATTCAGCGGCTATACAGGGATGAGTACCAGTTGCAACTGGTGGATGCGGTGGATGTGCGCGGCGGGCTGAAAGGAAGGGTCGCCGCGCGGGAAAAAGTCTGGCTGCTGCAACCCGACGGATAACGAAAAGCGGAGTGAAAATAATGACAAGAAAACGTGATAATTTTCTCTCTCCAGTTGTGGGAGCATTGCTGGGCTGCTTCTTCGGAACTGCTGTGGCGGAGGAGGCAAAGGTATCTCCTCGGCCCATCACCGACGAGCACCCGCTGCGGGTCGTATCCTCTGAAGTGCGTGCAACGGCACTTGCCGAAAGGATGCTTGTGGATACCCATGACCACGAGACCGCGCTGAAGGATGTACGGGGTACGTTGGATAGCTTTCACAACGCCGCGGCCGATGCAAATTTCGAAGCCTACTTCGATCTGTTCAGTAAGGAAGGTGTATTTATCGGCACCGACGCCGGTGAGCGCTGGACCGTAGATGCCTTCAGGGAGTTCGTGAAACCCTATTTCAGCCAGGGCAAGGGTTGGACCTATGTGCCGAGAGACCGCACTGTTGTGATTCACGGTGACGTGGCGTGGTTTGATGAGCTGCTGGACAATCCGGTCTATGGCGAATGCCGTGGTTCTGGTGTGCTGGTAAAGGAAAACGGCGAGTGGAAAATTGCCCAATACAATTTACATTTCCCGATTCCCAATGATCTTGCCAAACAGATTACAGCAATGATCAAACAATCCCGGAAAAAATGAACATTACTGTTCGTGCGCTGAGCCGTATTCGCGAGGGGTTCAACCAGCGATCGCGGCCTCAATCCGGGCAATATCAATTTTCCGCATCTGCATCATGGCATCAAATGCACGCTTGGCTATGGCGGGGTTGGGGCTGGTAATAGCTTCGATCAACGCGACAGGCGTAATCTGCCAATTCAATCCCCACTTGTCCTTGCACCAGCCACAGGCGCTTTCCTGGCCACCGTTGCTGACGATTGCATTCCAGTAACGATCCGTCTCTTCCTGATTCTCAGTGGCAACCTGAAAGGAAAAGGCCTCGTCGTGTTTGAATGCCGGCCCGCCATTCAGCCCCAGGCAGGGGATGCCCATTACGGTGAACTCGACGGTGAGCACGTCGCCGGCTTTGCCGGATGGATAGTTTCCTGGCGCAAGGTGTACCGCAGTAACCGATGAGTCGGGGAAGATCTCCGCGTAGAAGCGCGCAGCTTCCTCTGCGCAACCGTCATACCAGAGGCACACGGTATTCTTGGCGAGGGTTGTCATTTACTTCCTCCAGTTTTGTCAGAATTACGCCAGACGCCTTCGATAGCGGCATTGAATATCAATGCATGCGCAAGCGCAATATATCTGGGGTAGCCATCGCCAACATGACGGTGCGACCTATGCCGAGGAAACTTTCGTGCCATTGTTTGCGCAGGAGCCTCAGAGAATGCAATCGCGCTCGATCTCGAATATTCCTGTGCCATACTTTTTTCAATGGAATTGATGTCACTGAACTGCGTAGTAAAGGAGTGAGGTTCATGATGGATTCTGGCAGTTCGGGCTGCGTTTTTTTCAACAGAAAAGTAGCGGTCACCGTATTCATTCTCGCTCTGTCATGCGGCCTGGGCGTTTCTGATAAAACCAGAGCACAGAGCGCCTGGGGTGGTTTGTACAATTCCCCCCAGACACTTCCCGATTCCATTCCCCATGTCTCGTCGCCCAATGTCTCCTCGTTCAATGTCTCCACAAATTTGATCCCCCATGGTGCCGGAAATTTCACCGGCCAGGGCTGGGGTCATGCCGGCTTTCCCGGGCCCATTGGAAAATGGCTACCTTCGCGAAAATCACTGCTTGGAAGAGTGGAAGGCAATGGCAGCCCATTGCGCGGTTACAAGGTGTCACTGTATGCCAGTTATGTTGCCGGCCTGCCGTTTGACCAGATACTCGCGACCACCCACACGGACGCCTCTGGCGAATTTGAATTACCGTACTGGCTACCCCGGGGGCTGCCTGACAAGCTTAGCCCCGTGCTGTTTGTGATTGCCGAACGGGGTCCGGTTATGTTGGTCACTGCATTCAGCAGCGGCGAGAGAAGGCCCGAAAAAATTGTTGTGAATGAGCGTACCACGGTCGCTGCGGGCGCGGCGTTTGCTCAGTTTGTAGAGGGGCGCAAGATTCGTGGAAACACCTATGGTGTGCTCAACGCGGTGAGAATGGCGGAGAACATGGCCGACCCGGCAACAGGCAACGTTGGTGAGGTGCTGCGCCGTACCCCCAACGGAACAAAAACATCTACCTTCGCTACCTTCAACTCATTGACAAATGTTGTGGCCGGATGTGTCGCCGACAGCATAAATTGTGAGGCACTGTTCGCCGCTACCAGTCATATCGGTGAGCCCGTAACCACGAATGTGCTGCAGGCGATTGCGAATATCATGAAGTTTCCCGCGTACCCTAATTATCCTTCAGTTGCCGACGACCCGGTGTATCTGCTGTCACTCGCGTCTCCTTTTTATCAGCCCGCATTAACTGAACGGCCAACCAACTGGCTACTGTTTATCAAATTCACAGGTGGTTTTTACTCGAAACAGAACAGCAACAACCTGATGAATGGGCCGGGTAACGTCGCCATCGACGAAAAAGGCTATGCCTGGGTGATTAACAACTACAAGCCGCGGGCGCCCGACGAATTTGCCTGCACCGGGCAGCGTTTGCTGAAGTTTTATCCCTGGGGTGAAACCTTTCCCGGGTCACCTTTCACCGGTGGTGGTCTCAGTGGCGCCGGTTTCGGTGTGACCTTTGATCCCCGCGGCCTATTGTGGGTGGGCAACTACGGATTTGAGGCGCCAAGCTGTGCCAACGGCAATATTCCCCCCGACCCGGCGGAAAAAATTCCCGCGACGCACAACAGCGTTGCCCTTTTCTTACCCAATGGCAAGCCGCTGTCTCCCAAGAGTGGGTTTACCAAAGGCAATATCTGGTGGCCGCAGGGTACGGTTTCCGACCGGGAAGGCAACATCTGGATCGCAAACTGCGGTAATGACACCATCACCCTGTTGCCGAAAGGAAATCCACTGCTCGCTAAAAACTTCCCGTTGCCGGGCGCGGGAACACCGGAGGCGCCGAACCTCAAACCTTTTGCGATCGCCATCGATCCCAAAGGACGGGCATGGGTGACGGGAAATAATTCCGGTGAGGTATACATGCTCAATACGGATGGCGATATCGAAGTCAAAGACACCTCCATGGTCGATATTTCCTATCCCATCGGTATTTCCGGTGACAGCAAGGGCAATATGTGGGTGAACAGTACCAGCGGGGTTAGAATTCCCTGCGTTGATCCCTACGAGCCGCAGGAAGGCCCCAATCCATCGATTGTCTTTTTTCCCGCGGATGGCGGTGCACCCACGCAGATCACGAATCAGGGTGGACTCGGCTTGCCATGGGGGAACGCCATCGATGGCGCCGACTCACTGTGGGTATTCAATTTTGGCCAATCGCCCGTAGAAGGTATTACCGAGGATACCCAGTTCGCTGACACGGCCATTTCCCATTTCTGCGGCTCAGGCAAATGTCCCCATGGTCTCGGTCTGGGTGATCCTATTTCACCGCCAACAGGCTATACAAGCGATGCACTGGACCGCCTCACCGGCGGCGGCGTAGATCCGTCCGGCAACATCTGGCTGATGAACAACTGGAAAAAGGCGGGCCCGGCCCTCTACGACATCAACCCCGGTGAAAACTCCATTGTGATTGTTCCCGGTGCCGCAACGCCCGTCAAAACACCACTGATCGGACCTCCGCGCACGTTTGCGAAGCCGCACTTGGTCGATCACGACAACGCGAATGTGTCGCCGTAAAAGCAGGGGCTGAGGGTTAATCCTCAGCCTGCAAAAAACATAGCGGGTGTCAGAGGCTGTCCGCCACGCCAACATTTGCGCGCAGTGCCTCAGCGGATTCACTGCGTTTTTCCACCCATCGACCGGCAAGAAACACCAGTAGTCCGCCGATCGCCAGCACGGCACCCACGGGGCCGGTGATCGACCAGGCGTAGCCCGCATTGATTGCCACGCCGGCCAGCCAGGCGCCGAGGGCATTGGCCAGGTTGAACGCCGCGTGATTCAGGGAGGCTGCCATCGTCTGGCCGCCCTCGGCCACATCCATCAGACGGGTCTGGATGGCGGGGCCGAGGGCGATGCTGGTACCAACCAGCCCGACGAACAGAATACCCGGCCACACGAAATCCGCCGCAAAAAAGAAGCCTGCCTGCACCACCGCGCACCAGGTCAGAATCAGCGGGAAGGCCCGCAGCACATTCCAGTCCGCCACACGCGCGCCAAGCAGATTGCCGGCGATGGCACCGAGCCCGAATACGACCAGAACGATTGGCCCGAGGGATTCCGCCATACCCGCCTGCTGGGTCAGCGTCGGCATCACATAGCTGAATACCGAGAACATTCCGCCAAAGCCGATCGCCGCAATCCCGAGGGTAAACAGCACCCGATGATTCAGCAGCGCCGACAGCTCCCGCGCAGGGCTGGCATCGGGATCTTGCGGTTGTCTCGGCACAAATCGCCACACCATCAGTGCCGTCAGCAGCGCGACAATGCCCACGCCGACAAACGCGATCTGCCAGCCGAACAGGTTGCCGGCCCAAGTCGCGAGCGGTGCACCGAGCAGAATTGCTACCGTGAGTCCCGTCATCACCCGTGCGATGGCACGCGCCCGCTGGTTGGGCGGCACTGCCGCAGCGGCCACCAGCGCCGCCACACCGAAGTAGGCGCCGTGAGGCAGTCCAGCAATAAAGCGCAGGCCAATAAACGACCAGAATCCCGGCGCAACGGCGCTGGCAATATTGCCCAGCGCAAACACCAGCATCAGCACAATCAACAGTGCCCGCCGCGGCGCCCGCGCGGCAAGAAGGGCAATGATTGGTGCACCCACCACCACACCCAGCGCATAACTGCTGATGGCATAACCGACCTCTGGTGCCGTGACCCCCAGGTCCGTCGCCACCCGATTCATCAGCCCCATGATGACAAATTCGCCGGTACCAATACCGAAACCACCCAGAGCCAGGGCGATTTCCGCGAGGTAAGAATGCGGGGGCACACCGGTTGCGGCAGGCGCAACGGTGGAAGCGGGGGAGCGCATAGAATGTCCTTACAGCAAGAACGCGGATCTACGGGCGGTGCAACAGATCAGCGCAGAGTGGTAAAGCGCCGCAGTGTACGCCCGACAATGGATTTATGACAGTTATGTCAAGCAGAAAGAGTAATCCTCTATCCGCGCGTAGCAAGCACTGGGGCAGTGTTCGCCGCAGGTGTAAGCGGTGCAGAATTTTCTCAAGTTTTCTTTGCGCAGAACTAACTCAACTTCGCCAATTCGCAAGTAAGCTGCGCAGCTGAAATTTCCCTGCAACCGCTCGTATTTTGTCCGGCCCACAACGGCGAGAAATCTCCGCTGCCCAGGCTTTCCGCTTTGGTTCGCAACGGGGCAAGCGCGGTGGATGCAAGAGGGAAAGCGGGAGCGGCATCATTAATCGGGCCGAGTTCGCGCATCAAACGGTTTACGATTCCACGTGCGGCGCCGCCGCTGAACAGGTTTGTGAGCGCGGTAACTCGGGCCTCTTGCGTTTTCAATGCCGCTCGGTGCACTGCGGAAGTGGTGGCTTCTGGGCAGAGTAGGTAGGCGGTACCGACTTGCGCACCCGCGGCGCCGAGTGCCATCGCTGCCGCTACGCCATCGGCATCGGCGATACCGCCGGCGGCGATGACGGGCACCTTGACCGCGTTTACCAGCTGTGGAATCAGTGCAAAGGTGCCGACCTGAGTTGTCAGATCCTTTGACAGAAAGAAGCCGCGATGTCCGCCCGCTTCAAGTCCCTGAGCGATGATCGCATCGACACCATGGGCTTCCAACCACAGCGCTTCATCAACGGTGGTCGCGGAAGAAAGAATTTTTCCACCCCAGTCTCGAATCCGCTCCAATAGTTCCGGCCTGGGAAGTCCGAAATGAAAGCTCACCACAGGCGGTTTGAAGTCTTCCAGAATATCTGCGGCATCCGCTGAAAATGGTGAACGTCCCGCTTGTGAAGTTGTGCTGTTTGCATCAACGCCCAACTCATCGAAATAGGGTAAAAGTAATTCTCGCCACTGTTTTTCGCGCTGCGTATCGGGTACCGGCGGCACATGGCAGAAAAAATTGACATTGTAGGGTCGGTCAGTTTGACGGGTGATCTCCGTCAGTTCACTGCGCAACTTTTCCGGATTAAGCATTGCGCAGGGCAGCGAGCCAAGTCCCCCGGCATTGGAAACGGCGACCGCAAGCGCATGGTCCTGCACGCCCGCCATCGGCGCCTGGATAATGGGTAATTCGATTTGCAGCAGTTTCTGGATATTCATAATGTGCTTTCCATGGCCAAACGGGTGCGGCACTTACCACACAGCGGACATAAAAACTCCTCAAGCGGGTAGGGTGGAATTGTGATTCACTCTAGAAGGAAGCACCATCCACATGCCGGATGTTCAGGCTCTCCAGTAGTTTCGGGTCCGCCATGCGCGCATTCACCGCCACGCGTTTTACCGGGCATTTTTCCGTGGTTATGTAGTGCGTCAAGCTCCCACAATTGTGGCAGCGGTGGTGCTCGATATCGTGATCACCCCAGATGTAAAAGGTCTTTATGGGATTTTTGTAATGAATAGCGACTTCGCCGGGCTTATAGAAGGCCCAAAGCCCCATATTTCGCCTACACAGGGAGCAGTTACAGCTGGTAACCTCCGTTGGATGTGTAGCGACCTCCAGACTGATATTGCCGCAGTGGCAGCTGCCGAATGGTTGCATCTGCATTTGAACCTCAAACCCGTTTGGACGCCCAGGCATGAATCAGTCCCGCCTGAAAAAACTGCACCGGCAATTTAAACCCGCCCGAAACAATAATCTCTGCAATGCGCTGCGGCGGCAGCACGCCGACGTCGTTGGCGTAGGCCTTGCGCATGCGGTCAATCGCTTCAGGAGTGATGTCGGTCGCGGACATCATGTTCATCCATGCGTGCAGCAGAACATCGTACTCTGGCGAATTTACATCGGATGCCAGGTCGGAACTTGCGAGCAGGCCACCCGGTACCAGGCGAGTGGCGATTTCACGGAAGAAGCCGGCGCGTGACTGTTGGTCGAGAATAAATTGCGAGACCAGAAAACAGGTGGCCGCGTCATGTGCTTCCGTTTCCGGAAGTGAGTCGAGGTAGCCTTCATGGAATTGACAGCGATCGGCGAAGCCGTCCATTTCCGCACGCTTGCGGCATTTATCCAACATTGCGCCGGAGGGCTCTACGGCGGTAAACCGCCACTGAGGATTCTGCCGCGCGAGGTGTGCCATCTCCGCACCGGTACCCACGCCTACGCAGAGAATACGCGCATTTGCTGGCAAGCCGGAAAAAATGGAATCCACCAGGAGATGCAGGCAATTGCGGATCGGTGCGGTCTTGGCCCACTGGTTATCGTAATTGGCGGCTTGCTGGTCAAACAGGGCTTTGATTTCGTCTTGATTCATAGCTCACTCCGTAAATGCAATCGTTCAGTACTGGCGAATCGGATATACGTGCTGTGAGGGAGTAAATCCAAACACGATATTTACTGTTGCTGTGCCGGTTTGTGGCCCAGCACACGAGCGGGCAGCATAAGCAGGGCGCGCAGGAAGGCGAACAGGGCTTCGAAGGTGATGCCAACGAGGCGAAATGGCAGAGACAGGAGCCAGACGAGTGGCCAAAGAATAAGCGCGAGTAGCGCGAGCGGCCAGCAGAGAACAAACAGAATAAGCCAGAGTAGGAATTTGAGCATCGGGTCCTCGTCGACAGCAGTAATAATCCGAATCCGGTTGTGGTGAACTTCACAGCCTGTTTTGCCACCCATACCCTCGCGCGGGGCGAGGGCAGGGCGGCCAACAGTCTACGACCGATTCGGTTTTACTGCATTCTTTCCAAGGACAGTCAGACAGGTATCAGGGGCAGTTGCCCTTCACGTAGTAACCAGCGGCCGTCTCCGCCAGTGTGCTTGTCACAAACAGGTTGTATAGGCCCAGGTTGTTCCCCGAACCCACCGCATAGACGTAGCCGCCGTTGGTGGTGGCGCGGCCGGCCTGTACGTGGCTGTAGTTATTGGCGGTGTACTGGGTGCAGGTAAATGAGCCGTCCGGGGTGCTGTCACAGGCGTTGCCGATGCCATCGCCATCGTTGTCCTGCTGGCCGGGGTTGGCGACCGCGGGGCAGTTGTCGACGCTGTCGTTGACGCCGTCACCATCGCTGTCCAGCGGTTCCCCGTCCGGGGTGCTGTCGCAGGCATTGCCGATGCCGTCGCCGTCGTTGTCCGCCTGGTTGGCATTGGCGGTATTCGGGCAATTATCCAGCGCGTCTTCCACGCCGTCGCCATCGCTGTCGGTGGGTTGTTCGCCGCCGCCAGACGAGCAGGCCTGAACCGGGCCGGCACAGCTGCTGTTGCCATCGGCGATCCACTTGCAGTCGCCGCCAGATGGATACTCGCGCATGGTGAACTGGCTGGTACCGAAGGCCAGATAACAGGCCGAGTAACCCACGCCCCAGGTGATGTGCCCGGCACTAATGTGGAAGTTGTAGTCGCCAGTCTGTCCGGCATCGATGGTGAAATTTACGCTGGCCTGGCTGGTGAGTGAGGTGGTGTCGGTGGCGGTGACCGTCGCGGTGTTGGCTCCGCCGGGCAGGTTGCAGCCCTGTGCGGAATAGCTGTTGCCCGCAACATTCGCGGTGACATTGCCATTGGCAAATGCCACCACCACGGACGCCAGGTTCTGATTCGCATCCACCACGGTTCCGGTCACAGTGGCGCACTGACCGTTGACGCTGGCGGCGGTATCGCTCAGCACCGGCGCGGATGCCGCCGGCTCCGGGCCCACGCGGGTGGTGATGCTGGCGGCATCGCCATCGGCGCCTTCATTGTCCGTGGCCACCGCGCGCACCTGGTACAGGCCGTCGGCCAGCGTGGAGCTGGTTGCGCTGAAGAAGCCTGCAGAATCCACCGACGACAGGTTCAGGGTCTCTACCAATACCGGGGTGCCGCTGTCGATATTGCTGATGGTGATGACCACACCCGCCACGCTGCCCTCGGCATCTACCGCATTGCCGCTGATGCTCAGCAGGCCGTTGTTCTCACTGGCGGCGAGATTGGAGATTGCCGGGCCGCTATTGCGGTCCACACGCTTGTTGTTGGCGGCAAAGTACTGCCCGAGGTAGGAGGCATAGTTGATGCTGTTTGCGGAGATGTAACCGCCGGAGGCGCCCTCACCACCGGACCACGCGTGGGGCACGTCGTTCAGCCACAGCATGGAAACGCGGCCGTCCTGCCACAGGGTTTCTTCCGCAGTCCGGCTGCTGCCCTCGCTGACGGTATTGGTGCCGCTCAGTTTGGTTACCCCGTAAACCCCGGCCATGCCGTTGGCGTTCTGCTCGTTGTAGCAGAGGTTCACCGTGGTATCGGCATCGCCGTGGGCGATGGACGCGATCTGGGTAGAGAAATGGCTCTTGTAGCTACCTGCATAGGTGTTGCAGCGGGAGGTCACGTCCGCCGTTTCACAGGGGCCGAGGGCACCGTTGGACGAGGTTCCAATACTCGGGCCCGCGCTCACACCCACGCCGGCAAATACATCCGGTGCCAGGCAGGCGGTGGTATTGGCAAAGGACGCGCCGGAAGACAGGCCGGCGATGTATACCTGGTCCGGGTCGATATTGCGGCTGGCGTCACTACTCATGGTATTTGCCAGTGTAATCAGGTTCTTGTAGTCGCCCGCGGTGCGCGACTTGGTGCCCTGCCAGTACGACCAGCAACTGTAACCGGCCTTGTTCATGGCATCCGGCACCGCGATCACCATACCGTACTGCTCTGCCGCCACTTCCAGTTTCGCGGTCAGGTAATTGCTGGTGGGCTGCACACAGCCGTGTAACACAATCAGCAGCGCCTTACCGTTGCCGATGGGCGACACGGAATCCGGCGTATACACGTGCACAGAGTTGAAACCGCCGATGGACTGGCTCTGTTGCCAGCTGCCTGCGCTTGCAGCGGTGGCGAAGAGCCCGGAGAGAAATAGCAGGAATAGAGTAAGGACGCCCCTGTAGGGCGGTCGTTGATCGTTCATCGCTAGTACCTTCATTATTTGAATTATGTTTGGCTGCACAAACGACAGGCGCGCAAGGCAGCAAGCAAACCGCGCAGACGACGTTTGTCCCCCCAGCTTATTCAAGTACCAGATGGGGGCCACTAGACCAAGGTTGTAGAGCGCCGCAGTTCGGGGCGCTCAAACCGTCGACCGATTCACAATTTCGGGCTGGCTGCCCCGAAGCCCCACAGGGGCCCTTGCTACGCTTTGATAGAGACTTAATGGCGGTGATGACGCTGGCTGTGGCGCTCGCCGTATTAACTGCCACCGGAGACTGAACGTGCAAGTCGAGACCTTGAGAGATGTGCTGATGTGGACCCGTGAGTTCCACAAGAATTTAGCCGCCTGCCTGCAACACTGCGCGGGCAAGAATGAGAACGCCCGCTCCCAGATGCTGCTCGAATACCTGGCGCGGCACGAACATGAGCTTGCCCAGACCGTCGACGGTTTTGTGGGCTCCGCCGATACCGAGGCACTGAATACCTGGTGTTACGACTACATGGACAAGCACCCCATACTGCACAGCACCGACTGCGACGCGCCGTTTCAGAACCTAGATCCCGATGAAATCATGAGCGTCGTCACCGACCAGCACGACCAGGTGGTCGAGCTATACCGCTACCTGTATGGCAGGGCGGACATTGAAGAAACCCGCGAACTGATGGATGAGCTGCAATCGCTGGAAGAGCAGCAAATCAAGCAGATGGTGCAGGGCGTGAACCGGATGCAGGATATGTAAATCGCGGTGCTCAACCCCAACCGCTTCAATGCTCTTGTAGCTTCAGACCCATAATCGGGACGGCAATGAAATGGATAAATGTAAACCCACGCAACATTTCATGCAGCATGAACAGATGGACTTCGAGATCCAGGCTCTATTGGGTGGGTGCTTTTACCAGGCCACCGACGCCGGGGAAATTCTCGCGATGGCCGAGCGTATTCCGTCTGGTGATTTCGAGCAGTGGTACCGGCAGTGGTTCGCACTGGGCGAGCGGATACAGAGTATCGCGGAAGAGTGTTTGGCGGACGGTCATATCGTCAGTGCTCGGCAGGCCTTTCTGCGCGCTGCCAATTATTTTGCGACCTCGATCAATTTTATCGACGGCACCACCGATCCGTCTCGTGGCCTGAACGCCTGGAAGCGGCATCGGCACTGCTGGGATCGTTTTTGCGCGCATCTGAATCCGCACGCGGAGCAGGTACAAATACCCTATGAAAACACCGCCATGCCGGGCTACTTCTTCCGCCCGGCGGTTCGCGAAAATCCCAATAAGCCTCTTGCCACGATCATCTTCAATAATGGCAGTGACGGCGCCACCAGCTGCATGTGGCAATTCGGTGTGGCGGCTGCGCTGGAGCGGGGCTACGCCGCTTTGGTGTTTGATGGCCCGGGGCAGAACGCAATGCTGTGGTTGCAGGGCATTCCATTCCGTCACGACTGGGAGAAGGTTGTTGGCCCGGTAGTGGATTTTCTCTCCGATCATCCGGATGTGGACACTGGAAAGATTGCTCTCTCGGGCCTGAGCCAGGGCGGTTACTGGATATTGCGCGCGCTGGCATTCGAGCACAGGATCGCTGTCGGTATGGCAGATCCCGGGGTGATGGATGTTTCCACCAGTTTTTTCCGTCACATGCCGCCGGAAATGATTGCGCTGCTCGATGCCGGTGAAAAAGACGCATTCAACGAGGCGATGGAAGAGGGGCTCAATCTGGAGGGGCACAGCGTGCGACAGAATTTGGCGTGGAGAATGAAACCCTACGGCGTAAAAAATTATTTCGACCTGTACCGCGCCGTGCGCCAGTACAGCGTGCGCGATCTAATAAACCAGATTCAGTGCCCGATTTTTATCGCCGACCCGGAGGGCGAACAATTCTGGCCCGGGCAATCTGGAGAAGTCTACAGTGCGCTTACCAGCGCGAAAACACTCGCCCGTTTCACCGCAGAGGAGGGCGCCGCCTGGCACTGCGAACCCAAGGCCCGTAGCCTCTACGATCAGCGGATGTTTGATTGGCTTGCCGGTATTATGCCGGCGTAACTTAGGCCGTCGATCCCCCGCCCGTTGCCGGGTTTGGCTCTGCACCGCAGAGTGTTTCTTTCTGCTCGGCCCATTTCAGCATGGCATCCAGGGCAGGGCACAGTGCCTGACCCCAGTCCGTCAGGCGATACTCCACCTTCGGCGGCACCTGATCGTAGACCTTGCGCGTGACTATGCCATCCGCCTCGAGTTTACGCAGTTGCTGCGCAAGCATTTTCTGCGAGATACCGGGGATCAGTTTCTCGAAGTCCGAATAGCGCTGCACCTTGCCGTCGAATAGATGAAACAGAATCACCAGCTTCCAGCGCCCTTCAAGCAATTTCAGTACATCTTCGACACCTGCTGCTGCAGTGGTCGGGGTATAGGACTTACTCATAGGTAAGTTACTCACTTTTCTGTGCGTTCTTGCGAAAAAGTATGTGTGTTACCAGAATTGTAATCTCCCGATGGTTACCAGGAAACACACGAAAATGAGCCAGAAACTACCAGACTGCATATCCACCTATTTCACGGTGAGCAACGGTGCCGATGACGCATTGTTGGAGCAGTGCTTTACCGGTACCGCAGAGGTTCGCGACGAAGGCGAGACCCATGTGGGCATCCCGACCATTCGCGCTTGGCGGCGCAACGCGCAGAGCAAATACCAGTACACCCTGGAGCCACTGGAATTTTCGCGGCAGGACAACAGTGTGCTGGTGGTTACCAGAGTGAGCGGTAATTTCCCCGGCAGCCCGGCAAACCTCCAGCAAAGGTTTCAGCTGGCAGGCGATAAGATCCAAGTATTGGAGATTCAATAATGTCTTTGGATTTACAACTGCGCGGCAAGCGCGTGCTCGTCACCGCCGGTACCAAGGGCACCGGTGGTGCGGTGCTGGAACTCTTTCGTGAGCAGGGTGCGAGGGTACTCACCTGTGCACGCAGCCGCCCGGACGCACTGCCGGAAGAACTGTTCGTCGCCGCGGACCTGACCAGTGCCGAAGGCTGCGCGGCACTGGCGGAGGAGGTAAACCAACGACTCGGTGGTGTCGATATTCTGGTACACGTACTCGGAGGCTCCTCCGCACCGGGTGGCGGTTTCGCGGCGCTCGATGAAGTAGAGTGGCAGCGTGAGCTGGACCTGAACCTGTTGCCCGCCGTGCGCCTGGACCGCGCGCTGGTACCGGGCATGGTGGCCCAGGGTTCTGGTGTTGTCATTCACGTGACATCTATCCAGGATCGCCTGCCACTACCGGAATCCACCACCGCCTATGCCGCGGCCAAGGCCGCGCTGTCGACCTACAGCAAAAGCCTGTCTAAGGAGGTAACGCCGAAGGGCGTACGCGTGGTGCGCGTATCACCGGGCTGGATCGAAACAGATGCCGCGGTCGAACTTGCACAGCGACTCGCCGCACAAGCGGGTACCGACTACGAAGGCGGCAAGAAAATGATCATGGATGCTCTCGGTGGCATCCCGCTCGGACGCCCGAGCTATCCGAGAGAAATTGCTAATCTGATTGCCTTCCTGGCTTCTCCGCTTGCTGGGTCGATTTCTGGTACGGAATATGTGATTGATGGAGGCACTATTCCCGTAGTGTAAATCGGAAAACAGGTTGTTAGAGCTCGTCCGTGTGTTGGAGCTTATGCAGACTGCAGTTAGTCTGGTAGATTCCCGTTAGCAATTTTAATTCTTTCTACTTTAGGCGGCTCCTTTGGCATTGGTGTCTAGTTGGGTTGAGCAGTGAGGCTCGCGAATTTTAAATCCTGACATGAATGAAACGGATTTTTTAAAATTGGAATGTCGTATTAGACATGACACCGCTATTACGAATAAAGAAGCTGAAAAAATCGTTACAGGGGTGTCACTATAACTTGCAAAGCCATTTATGAAGATGGGGGTCAATGCAAGTGAGGCTGTAACTACGTACCAAGCGAAAAACCACTTGCTTGCTACAACTCTTGCGAAATTGTATCTATATACACCTTTCCATTCATAGGTTTTTGAAACATTGTTGAAAGATACAAAATTATCACTGTCCCGCCGTAGTTCCAGTGTGGTAGAGGGTGATGGTTGCGCCAAAAGGAATTTAATTTCTGGTACGGGATAAGTGCTTCCAGTTAGTGCAAAAAAGCCTTTTTCTAAAGTGTATGTATGTTCTGAATCATTTTTGAGGGCTAACAGATATTCCTTTACAAATTTGTATTCATCTCTTCGTCTGGCTGAGCGTGCTAGTACAACATCTACAACTATTTTGTAAACGGCAAAAAGAGTTGCAATTACTCCGACAGCTTTAATTAATTCATCCATTTCAGGTTTCCGATTCAAGGGTGTAGATTTGTTGGATTTTAATGGCTTGAAAAAGAGAATTATTGGGTGTCAGGGAAATTCATGCGGATTTTCACAGCCCCAGATTCGACAGCACAAACGACTTGGTGTTCGAATGCAGCCTGATCCACAACCCCGGATTCGCATTCAACTGCTGCAGCGCTTCCTCTCTATCCGAACTCAGGCGCGTATTCAGCACTTTCGCATAGGTCTGGACTTTGGCGGGTGCGGTATCCGCATCGACTACAGATTGCACAACTTTCTTAGCCTGCAGAATCGCTGCAGGACCCAGGGTGAGGATGTACTGGGCTGCGCGGCATTCGGCTTCATCTTGTTCATTCACCGCGCTGCCGCCGGCTTTGAACTTGCTGATATGGTGTTCGAGGATGCTGCTGGAAATCGGGATTACCCCGGCCACATGGTTGCTCTTGGCACCGGAGAAGGGCTTGATGTAGGCGAGGTGGGAGGCCTGGTTGGCTTCCGGGCCGTGGCCGATGAAGAAGATATCCAGGCCGCCCAGTGCCTCCAGTTTGTTCAGGTACGCAATCAGGCCGGCTTCCAGGTCCGCGGTATCGGTCTGCATAGGGGTAAAGCTTTTGATCTTTTTGAAGAAATCCGGGCCCAGGATGCGCTCGAAATCCCGCACGAAGCTGAAGCCGTTGGCCATGCCTATGGGGGCGAGGGCGTCCTGGGTGAATACGTTGAGGCGGCCGAGCAGTTCGTCGTGCTCTGAGGATTTGGCCAGCTCTCCCAGCAGGCGGTGCAGTGCCTGGGCGCCGCGGCCGCCGAGGAGGGCGATATTGATATCGCCGTCTTTCGCATTGGCGGTTTCGAACAGTTCGTTCAGCATGGCCTCGCCGACTTCCGCTTCTGTATCGAGTACGGTTGGGGTGATGCCGTGGTCGGTCAGTTCCAGGTCTTGTGCGGCAGCTTGAGCCAGCCAGACGTTGCCGGCTTCTTCGACTCGGGTGAAGTTTGTGTTGTTGCTGCTGTTCATTGGGTTTACCTCTTTATTCTCGTCTGTGGCATGCGCCGCGAAGTTCTAAATTTTATCTACAAAAAAGCCGGCAATGCCGGCTTCTTGTTTGAGTGTTGACAGGCTGGCGATCAGCCGTTGCGCGCCTTGAGTGGTCCGCGCAGTTGTTCGGCCATGTTCAGCAGCAGGGATTCGGTGGTTTCCCAGTCGATGCATTTATCGGTTACTGAAACGCCGTATTCCATCTTGCTGCGGTCTGCATTGATCTTCTGGTTGCCGGCTTTGATGTTGCTCTCGACCATGATGCCGATGATGGACTTGTTGCCATCCAGGATCTGGTGGGTGACGTTGTCGACCACCAGCGGCTGCAGCTCGTGGTTTTTGTTGGAGTTGGCGTGGCTGCAGTCGACCATGATGTTGGGAACGAGGCCGGCTTTCTCCAGTTCTTTTTCACACACCGCAACGCTGACGGAGTCGTAGTTGGGCTTGTCGTTGCCGCCGCGCAGTACCACGTGGCCGTATTTGTTGCCGGCGGTGTGGATGATGGCTACCTGGCCTTCCTTGTTGATACCGAGGAAGCGGTGCGGGTTGGCGGTGGACTGGAGGGCATTGATGGCCACTTCCAGGCTGCCGTCGGTACCGTTCTTGAAGCCTACGGCAGAGGAGAGGCCGCTGGCCATTTCGCGGTGGGTCTGGGATTCGGTGGTGCGCGCGCCGATGGCGGACCAGGAGATCAGATCCTGCAGGTATTGCGGAGAAATGGGGTCCAGCGCCTCGGTGGAGGTGGGCAGGCCCAGTTCGGAGATATCCAGCAGCAGTTTGCGGCCGATGTGCAGACCTTCCTCGATCTTGAACGAGTCGTCCAGGTGCGGGTCGTTGATCAGGCCTTTCCAGCCCACAGTGGTGCGGGGCTTCTCGAAATACACGCGCATGACGATCAGCAGGGTGTCGGAAACCTGGTCTGCGACCGCCTTCAGGCGGTGGGCATAATCCATGGCGGCATCGACATCGTGAACGGAGCAGGGACCGATAACGACCATCAGACGGTGGTCTTTGCGGTCGAGGATATCGCGTACTGCGGCGCGGCCGGCGGCTACCGTGGCTTCAGCGGCATCGCTGACGGGCAGTTCCGCTTTCAGGGCCTGCGGGGTGATGAGTACGTCCTGGGAGAGGACATTTAAGTCGTCAAACTGCTGCGTGGTCATGATCTTTCTATCGCTACTTACTGAATTGAATCGTCTTCCTTGTCCGCGGCATGCGCACCGCGGGCTGTCATCCTAACCAGACGCTGGGGGCAGGGCTAGGGTTTCATTTGAAACAGTTTTAAGTGTCACCTTTGCCGCTGATCGCTGTAATACCCATCCGGTATTTTCGGTACTTGAGGGGATGCTTTTGCCCGGCGGTTAGTATGTGGGGCTGTCTGTAGGATGGGGTGCTCGTGGCACCCCATCCCCGATTGCGGCGGAATGGTTACTCCGCTGGCAGCTCGGCGAGCCGCTGGAGCAGGGGGAAATACAGCGCGCAGCGCACGTTGCGCTCGCCGCGCTGGTAGAACAGGCGGCGGTAGCCGTCGAGCTGCCGGCGGTATTTCTCCAGCTGGCTTTCGATAAACACTTCCATTGATTCGCTACCGACAGGCTCCGCGGTTTTGTAGTCGATGATCCAGCGGGTGTCGTCGCCGTCGATAAACGTGCGGTCGATGATGTTGCGGCGCAGTTCTCGGCCACCGCTGTGCAGTTCCAGTTCCGCGGCGGAATCCCGATGGCTGGCATCCAGTAACCAGCGGCCGGTTTGGCAGAGCAGGGTGCGCAGCACCGCCTGTTCGACTTTTTCCTGAGCCTTTTCCAGGCTGCTGCCGTTGAGGCCGGACTGACTCAGGCGCAGTTGCCACAGCGGGCGCAGCTCTTCGATCAACTGTTCGGGTGCGGTGGCCAGGCGCTCGGGATTTTCGCTAAGCGTGGCCAGCGTCTCGTGGGCGACGGTGCCGGCGTGACGGAACCAGCGCTGGGTGACCAGACCCAGTTCCGGCAGGTTGAGTTCCTCTTCCGCCTTGCGCTCGAAATCCCCCATGCGATAGCGGGCGAGATAGTCCTCGCGCGGTATTGGCGGTGCCTGCCAGCCTTCCGGTGTGCGCAACAGGTAACTCTGGTCGGTGTGCTCCGACTTCCGCACGGTTTCTTCCGCGCTGAGCCAGTGACACCAGTCCGCATCGGTGGAGAGCGCGGGCCAGATGCTCGCCAGCA
This sequence comes from Microbulbifer pacificus, assembly GCF_002959965.1. Taxonomy (NCBI): domain Bacteria; kingdom Pseudomonadati; phylum Pseudomonadota; class Gammaproteobacteria; order Cellvibrionales; family Microbulbiferaceae; genus Microbulbifer; species Microbulbifer pacificus. The sequence continues at coordinate 1,254,109 of NZ_PREV01000027.1, read as the reverse complement.
GTGAGGCGCTGGCCGGAGCCTTGTGGTCCTCGTTCTTTTTGTCCGACGACTTTACACAGGCCAGCAGGTGCAGGCTGTGAATGGCGCGGGTGCAGCCCACGTACAGCAGGCGCGTGCCTTCGAGGCGTTCGCGTTCGCTGTTGTCGTGTTTCACGTAGGCGTAGAGTGGGTCCTTGCCGCTGCGCGGGCTTTTGGGCGCGAGCAGGAAGCGGGTTTCCACATCGCTATTGAGCCAGGTGCACCAGCGCAGCAGCTGGTCGCTGCCGCCGGCGCCGCCGGTTTTGTCGAGCCCGGGAATCAGCACATGCTCGAATTCCAGGCCTTTGGATTTATGGATGGTCATCACCTGTACGCGCGCTTCCTGCGCGGGGCGGGCGAACAGCTGTTGCAGGGCCAGTTCGAACGCGGGCCAGTCGGTGATGCTGCCGCCGCCGTCGTATTTTTCCAGCAGCTGGAAAAAGTCCGCGGCGTTGCTGAGTTCCCGTTTGTCCGCCACGGTGGCGGGGCCGCCGAGGGCGAGCCACAGGCCTTCCACCCACACCCGTAGCGGTTTGCGGCCGCGCTGATGCCAGCTCTGCAGAATCAGGGCGGCGGTTTTCTGCAGTCGGCTGCGACCGTCGTCGCTGAGGCCGACGATTTCATCCAACGCTTCTAGGGAATTCAGGATTGGCGGCACACGCGGGTCGCGCGGGCCGTGTTCGCTCGGGTTGTGGTTGGCTACGGCGTAGAGGTCCGGCAGTGCCAGGCCGCACCAGGGGGCGCGCAGTATCGCGAGCCAGCTGATGCGGTCGCTGGGGTCCTGCAAGGCGCGGGTGAGGCTGAGCAGGTCCAGCACCACCATTTTGCTGGCGAGCGGCGCCAGGTCCTGGGCCTGGTAGGCGATGCCGGCACGGGTGAGGGCGGGCAGCACCTGCTGCAGGTGTTTCTTGTTGCGCACCAGGATGGCGATGTTGTCTTGCGGCGCCTTTGCTTGCAATTGCTGGATAATCTCCACGCATTGCTCGGCTTCTTTCAGTCGCTCTTCGTCATCCACACAGCCGTAGAACGACACCGGTGCGCCTTCCCATTGTTGCGGTTTGAACGCCACGGAATCCAGATAGCGCACGGCGCCGCGGCTGATGTTGTCGCGGGGCGGGAAGGCTTTGACGAAGGTGCGGTTGACCCAGTCCACCACCGCATTGCTGGAGCGGAAGTTCACCTGCAGGTTGAGCGGCGTGAGTGGCAGTTCGCCGATGCCCTCGTTACGGGCGTCGAGGAAAATACCCACGTTGGCGTTGCGGAAGCCGTAACAGGACTGCATGCCGTCGCCGACGATAAACAGGCTGCGGCCGTCTTCCGGCTCCCAGCCGGCGGTGAGTTTCTGCAGCAGTTCCAGCTGCAGCTGCGAGGTATCCTGAAATTCGTCCACGAGAATGTGGCGGATCTGCACGTCCAGTTTCAGCGCCACATCGGTGGGGGAGTCGCTGTCTCCCAGTGCCACCAGTGCGGCCTGGGCCACTTCGGTAAAGTCGGTGCTGCCGAGCTGCTGGAACACCAGTTTCAGTTCCGCCACCAGCAGCGGCAGCACGCGCGCCATTGCACGCAGAATCTGCCACTGGCTCTCGTCCATGCCGGCGGGCAGGGTGCGTACTTCGGCGATGACATTCAGCAGTTCGTCATTGTCGGCCAGCGCTTCCAACAGTGCGGTGATGCGATCCTTCTGCGCCTTGGCGCGCTCCGGGTCCGGGGATTTTTTATCTGCGGTGGGGAAGCCGGTGGTTTTGGTAACGGACTTGCGCCAGGTGCCGGTGCCGGTTACCAGCAGCTCCGCCAGTGCCAGCCACTGCGGCAGGCCCTGATCATTGCAAGGCGGCAGCTCGGTGATGCCGGCAAGGCTGCAGATGATGTGGTCGGGTTTTTCCTGTTGCAGGTTGGTGCCGGCGTAGTCTGCGAGGTCCAGCAGTTCACCGGCAAAGGTGCCCAGCGCTTTTTTGAATTCGCCGAGCTGTTGTTCGATCAGTTCGCGAATTACGAAGGTGAAATAGTCTTCCGCTTCCTCGCGGTGCACCGACAGCAGCGGCTCCAGCCATTGCTCGCGCTTTGCCAGCAGGGTCTGCAGCAGGTCCGTTACTTCCGGCAGGTTGTTGTCCAGGTGCAGCAGCAGAAGACTCAGGTTCTGGTCCGGCTCATCTTTCTCCAGTTTCTTCAGCAGGTTGGCGATGGCCATCTGATAGGCGATGGCGGGCTGCTCCAGCGGCTCACCGGGCGCGCCGAGGCCGCTGTCGATAGGCAGCTGGCTGGCGATATTGCGGCACAGGCCGTCGATGGTCTGGATGCGCAGGCGCTGCGGACTTTGCAGCAGGTGCCACTGGTGCTTTTCGTCGTGGGCGAGCAGATTGCTGGCCAGCTGCCAGGTAATTTTTGCGTGGGGGTTTTCCGGCTCGGGGTTGTCGCGGGCATCGAGCAGCGCGTGCAGCAGGCGCTCGCGCATTTCACCGGCGGCCTTGCGGGTAAAGGTAATCGCGAGCACTTCTTCCGGCTGCTGGCACGCGGCCAGCAGCTTCAGCAGGCGCTGGGTGAGCAGGCCGGTCTTGCCGGAACCGGCGGGGGCGGAAACCGCGAAGCTCTGCTGGATGTCCAGCGCCCGTTCGCGTTCGCGGGCGTCTACGGGAATATGTGTGGTCATGGTGTTACTGCCTCTCCGGCCAGCGGTTCAGGGGCCAGAGTGCCTTCTGGTTTTCATTGTCCGCCGGGCGATCGAAGGCGAGGGCGGCGTGGCCGGTTTTGTACTCTTCCGCGAGGCCTGCCAGTGCCTGTTGCCAGTGCTCCTTTAACTGGTCCCACTGGATGATTTCGGGTTCCTGTTGTTTTGAAGAGCCTTTCTGGCTGTCCGCCACGGTTTTGATGCCGTTGATCGGCTGGCTCAGTTCGCCGCAGCCCTGGTATTTGCAATCGCCGTTTCTGACAACGCCGAAGGCGATGGCTTTGGCTTGAGGCTGGACCAGGGCGTAGAGCGGCAGCTGTGGTTCGCGCACGCGCTGCTGTAGCCAGTCGGCCACGGAGGGCTGTCCGGTTTTGTAGTCGATCACCAGTTCCTCGCCTTCCGCCAGGGTATCCATGCGGTCGAGGCGCAGGGTGAAGGTCAGGCCCTGCAGGGTGACCGTGAGTTCGGATTCCACCTGGGAGACGGTAAACGCGGGGCGATCCTGTTCGAGCGGCAGCCACTGCTCGAAAATGTCGCGCAAACGGATCTGTTCCAGCTGCCAGAAGGCCTCCGGCAGTTCCGGGTGTTTGCGCTTGAGCCTGGCGATGGCAGTGTCGATGGCGGAGCGGATTTGCTGGTCGCGCTGCTCGGTTGTCATGGCGGCGAGCTGGTCTGAGCTTGTGCACTGCTGCCAGAAGGCGGCGAGCATTTCGTGGATCAGGTTGCCGCGCTCAGCGGCGCTGAGGCCAAGGGCGGGCTCGGCAAACGTTTCCGCACCCAGGCGGTAGCGCAGCTGGGCATTCTGCGGACACAGGGCCTGGGCCTTGAGCACACCGGCACCGCCGCGCACTTGGGCGCAGTCCTCGGGGCTGAGTGGGGGCAGGGTTGCGTCGCTGATGCACTCCAGTTCAGGGGCATCGGTAAGCGTCTGGTACAGGCTGGAGAGCGCGTCGCCGTCTTTTGTCTGCACGTCTAAGTCGCTGACAAACAGCGCGCTCAGTAGTTGGCCCACACCGTCTTCCTCGCAGGCGTAGCTGACCACGATATCGTCACTGGCATTCAGCAGGTCGCGGGTGAGCTGTTGGGCGAGCGCCAGTTCGCGCTCGGCGCTGGCGCGGGGCATCTTCCATTCTTTCTGCCACAGAACCGGTAGCATGGGGTTGGGGGACGGTGGCGTGGGCCACTGTTGCTGGCCGAAGCCCACCAGTCGGATATGGTCGAAGGCGAGGCCGCCGGCTTCCAGTACACCGAGGATCTGCAGCGGCCCATCGCGGGTTTCCGCCTGGAACGGCGTACGGCTGGCGATTTGTCGCAGCTGTTGCAGCGCCTTGTTGAGTGGCTGTGCGCCGGTGAATTCGCTGAGGCCGGCAAAGTTTTCCAGGGCCTGCTCCCACAACATCAGCTGTTGATATTCCTGGCTGTCGGGGTTGCGCTGGCCGGGCCAGCCGAGGTTGTTCAGCAGTTCAGAAAAGCGCTGGGCCCAGACTTCGGCAGGCGCGCGCTGCCAGCGGCGCGCCCAGTCCCCCAATTGATTCAGTTGCGCGGGCAGCGGGCTCTCCGGTGCGAGTTCTGCGGCGAGTTTCTCGGCCCAGGTGCGCAGGATATTGCCGGGAATTTCCTGCAGCTCGAGTTTTTGCAGGCGGCGGAACAGGGCGCTGCGCAGGTGCTGTTCCTGTGTACTGCTGTCGCCCCAGAACGGCGAGAACAGTACGTTGCGCAGCTGGCTGTAATCGAATTTGTCCCGCAGCATTTCCAGCAATTGCAGGGTGGCGGAGCCTACAGCCGTTTTCGCCAGCGGCGTACCGGCGGAAAAGTTGAACGGCAGGGTGTAGGCGGCCTGTGCAGGATCGAGCCACTGTGGCTCCAGCACACGGGCGAAAATTTGCTCGACCTGCGGTCGGCACTGGCCCAGGTTGTTCACGACAATGCCGATGCTGGTGTCGGGATTCTGCTGCAGCTTTTCCGCGGCCCAGCGCGCCGCCTGGGTGAGTTCGTCTTCCAGGCTGTGGCAGCGGGCGACCTGCAATTTGCTGTGTGTTTTTTCGGGAACGTCGAAGGATTCAATCGTGCCCGCGGCGCAAGTGAAAATGTGTTCGGTCAGCGGGGAGTTCTGTACGAAGCCGGCAAGGGAAAGCCGCGGTATTTTTCGCAGCACGCCTTCGGCGAATGCACGCGCGATCAACAGGTCGCGCTGGTCCTGGGTAATGGCGTTGTGCGTGCGCAGCTCCCGGTGGAATTTTGGCAGTATCGCGAACAGCGGATAGTCCGCCGGCTGCAGGCCGGTTCTTTCCCAGTGGTGGGCCAGAGTGGTGTCGGCCTCGTCCAGGTTTTCTACTAATCGCCACTGGATCAGCTGCGACAGCGCGGTATCGCAGTTGGCGGCGAGCTGCTGGGTGTTGATCAGCCCCTTGTCGAGACTCTCTTCCACGCAGCGTTGCCACAGCAGCTGGCGCTGTTCCCGGTTCAACATCCGGCACATGGCCGGTTGCCATTGTTGTTGCTGCAACTGGAACCAGAGTTTGTCGAGCCAGCCCTGCAGGGATTCCACCGCAGGCGGCGCCCAGTTTTTGCTCGCCTGCTGCCAGGTGCCGTACACCTGTTGGCAGCGGTTGCGCAGGCGATTGGTGGGCGTCAGCAACAGGCCGCCCGAGGGCAGCTGCTCGAGGATCTGCTTGAGCGGGAATGCGGGTTGCAGCATGGGTTCTGTGGGAACTCTGGTTGTCGTTATCTGTGAGGAAGCCGTGCCGCCCGGGTCTGCGGGCGGTGCGGCAAAGCGGGATACAGTCTAACCGGCTCAGGCTTTGATTGGGATGCTGGCGCCAAGGTAGGAGGGGGAAAACTCGGCGAAGGCGTGTTCGATCTGTTCGCGGTTGTCGTCGCTGCTGGTGAGCAGCTGGCTGGTGGCGGGGTTAAGCGGCAGCTCGAGCTTCAGTTCATCGAGCAGCCAGCGCACGCGGCGGGCAATGGCGTCGCCGGAATCCAGCCAGTTCACCGGACGCGGTGCCGCCTTGGCGAGTTCATCTTTCAGCAGCGGGAAATGGGTACAGGCGAGTACGGCGGTATCCACCAGGTTGCCGTTGGGAACGGAGAAGATCCGCTCGATCACCGGAATCAGGTCCGCGCTGGTGACCAGCTCTCCGCGCAATTTGGCTTCCGCGAGGCCCACCAGTTCCGGCGCCGGTACATTGATGACATGGGTGCCGTTGGCGAACTGTTCGATCAGCTCGCGGGTATAGCGCCGGTTGACGGTGCCCTCGGTGGCAATCAAGGCAATGGTGCCGGTGGCGCTGGTGGCGGCGGCGGGTTTGATGGCGGGAACCACACCCACCACGGGCTGGCTCAGGGCGGAGCGCAGCGGTGGCAGCGCGAGGGTGCTGGCAGTGTTGCAGCCCACTACAAGAATATCCGCGCCGCACGCGGCCATCATGCCGGAGGCCACATCCACAATGCGCGGCCGCAGCTCATCTTCAGATTTGTTGCCGTAGGGGTAGAAGCCGTTATCGATGCCGAAATGCAGGGTGAGCCCGGGAATCTGGCGGCGCACCTCTCGGGCGATGCTGATGGCACCGACGCCGGAATCGAATATCAATGCACTGGGGGCCTTGTTAGAATGGCCGCTTCCTGTTGGCATGTAAAAACCTGTCTCCCGTAGCCATTGGGTTGCGGGACCAAGGATAACTCAGCCCGCGTTCTGTATTAAGAGACCACTAAAAATCGTAGCGAGCGGGTGGCTGGTGGTGGCCGCCGGAGCGGAGCAACCGGAGCGTACTGAAGTACGTGAGGATTGCGAGCACCGCCGGACGCCGCGAGGCGCACGCGCAGTAGATTTTTCGAGGTCTCTTTAAGTTTAAGTGAATATTTATGACTTGGTTTCCCCTCGAATTATCCGTTGAGCAGGCCATTTTAGCCGCCGTGGCTGTGCTGATTGCCATGGTGCTGGCGGTGTGGGTGGGCAGGGCGCGTCTGGCGGAGCGGGTTCGGTCACTGGAGGCGGAGCGCCGGATCAGCGCCGCGCAGCTGGCGAACGCGCTGGAGCGTGAGGCCCGCCAGGATGTGGAGATCCAGCAGTTGCGGGAGGAGGTCTCCGGCAAGTCCCAGCAGCTGGCGCGGTTTCAGGTGCTGGTGGAGAAAGGCGAGGCGGCGCTGGCGGAGCAGAAGCAGCAGCTGGAGCAGGCCCGCGCTTCCATGACCCAGCAGTTCGAAAACCTCGCCAACCGTATTTTTGAAGAGAAGCAACAGGCCTTCGTGCGCCGCAGCGAAGACAGCCTGCGCAAGAGTCTCGACCCGCTGGAACGCCAGCTCGGCGACTTCCGCAAGCGGGTAGAGCACGTTTACGACCGCGAGAACGCGGAGCGCAACAGCTTGCTGGGCCAGATCAAGGCGCTCCGGGAGCAGACCCAACGCATCAGCGACGAGGCCCTGAATCTCACCTCCGCACTCAAGGGCGACCGCAAGATCCAGGGCAACTGGGGCGAGGTGGTGCTGGAGCGACTGCTGGAAGAGTCCGGCCTGCAGAAGGGCCGCGAGTACGAAACCCAGGTGAGCTTCACCAGCGACGGCCGCCGCCGTCAGCCGGACGTGATCGTGCGTCTGCCGGAACATAAGGACCTGATCATCGACTCCAAGGTCTCGCTGGTGGATTACGAGCGCTACGCCTCGGCGGAGACCGACGAGGAGCGCACTCAGGCGCTGAAACAGCACGTGAATTCCCTGCGTGCACACATCACCGGCCTGAATAAAAAGGCCTATGAGCAATTGGAAGGCGTGCGCACCCTGGATTTTGTTTTTATCTTCGTGCCGATCGAAGCCGCCTACATGCTGGCGATGCAGGCGGACCCGGAATTGTTCCGTTTTGCCTATGAAAAGCAGATCGTGCTGGTGAGCCCCACCAGCCTGATGGCGACCCTGCGCACCGTGGAAAATATCTGGCGCTACGAAAAGCAGAACAAAAATGCGGAAAAAATCGCCGCGGAAGCGGGCAAACTGCACGACCAGTTTGCCCTGGTGCTGGAATCCCTGGATATTCTCGGCAGCCGTATCCGCCAGGCGGACGAGGCCTATCAGGAAACCTACAAGCGCCTGGCCACCGGCCGTGGCAACGCGGTGAAACGCATCGACAGTTTGCGCAAGCTGGGGGCGAAAACCCGCAAGCAGATTGCCGCGCATCTGCGGGAGAAAGCGGAAGACGCACACCGGCTGCCGGCGCTGGAGCACAGCGAAGAGGACGAGTTGCTTGAGGATGTGCTGGCCGAGGATGAACTCGCCGGCGAAACCGAAACGGATTAAATCTGGGACATCGTTTACATCTTGGAATCCCTGCTCGAAACTTTTTCCTTTGCGCTCTCGGTTACCGCGCCTATCTTTCTGACCTTGCTGGTGGGGTATGGGCTTGCGTGCGTAGGCCTGCTGAGTGAAAGCTTCGTCGACGATGCTTCGAGGCTGGTGTTTCTGGTCACGCTGCCCGCATTGCTGTTCTTCAATATTTTCGGCTCCGATGCGCGTCTTGGTGACGAGTGGCCGCTGTTGCTGGCGGGCCTGATCGGCACCGTGCTCACGGTGCCGCTGGCTTGGCTCGCGGCACGCCCATTTGAATTCGGTGATCGCAGCACATTTATCCAGGGGGCCTTCCGCGGCAACCTGGGAATTATTGGCCTTGCCTGGGCCGCCAATGCCTACGGCCCGCACGGGCTTGCGCAGGCGGCGCTGCTGATGGCGGTGATCACGATTTTCTATAACATCGCCGCAGTGGCGCTGTTCGCCGTGTACAGCCAGAAAGCCAAATTCAGCTGGGCCAGACTCGGCAAGGACATCGCGCGCAATCCGCTGATCCTCGCGATTGTCGCGGCCCTGATCGCCAAGGCCGTCGGGCTCAAGCTGCCGGCGATGCTGGTGCAGACCGGTGATTATCTGGCCTCGGTGACGCTGCCATTGGCGCTGCTGTGTATCGGTGCCAGCCTCGACTTGAGTATGTTGAAGCGCAGCTCCTTCGGTGCATTTGCTGCGAGTGCCTTCAAACTGTTGATCGTGCCGCTGGTACTGCTCGCATTTGGTTTCCTGTTCCAGCTGGACGGGCAGGCGATGGCGATTCTGTTCCTGCTCGCTGCTGCGCCAACGGCATCCGCCTCGTTCATCATGGCGCGGGCGCTGGGTGGTAACAGCCAGCTGGCGGCCAATATCATTGCGATCAGTACTCTTTTATCCATTGTTACTGCCAGCCTTGGGCTGGCGCTGTTGAAGGTGTCTCTCTCATGACCGAAGTGCCGGTTTGGATTCTGGTGATTGCCGGACTGATTATTTTTACTCTGTCTGCTATTGCGACTTACTACTGCCTGGAATTGCGCAAGGCGCGCAAACGTCAGGCCCAGCAACTGGCCGAGCTGGAAGCTGCTGCGGAAGCACAGCGGGACCGGGTGAATACCAGTATCCAGATAATTGCCAAAACGCTGCTGGACGAGGGTGTGGGCCTGACCGAAGCTTCACTGCGAATCCGCGTGCTGCTGGATTCGCTACAGGTGGATGAGCCGGTGAAGAAGGAGTTTGTGGCTTTCTACAAAGTCGCCGACCAGACCAGCCACATTCCGATTCTGCAGGATTGGAAAAAGCTCACCCGCAAGGAGCAGTTTGCGTTCGAGAAGGAAATGGCGCGGGTGGAAGACGAGTACCGTGATTTTGCGCTGGATGCAGCCAAGCGGATTCTTGGCCGCAAATTCTGACTTTCGGTTTATTTCTTTATAAGCAGTACACCGGATTCGGTGTGGTCGGTGTAGGGGAACTGGTCGAAGATCGCAAAGCGCTCGATCTTGTGAGTCTTGGTGAGCTCGGCCAGATTTTCCAGCTGGGTCTCCGGATTGCAGGAGATGTACAGGATGCGCGGGAAGCGGGCTATCATCGCGCAGGTGTCCGTATCCAGGCCTGCGCGGGGTGGATCTACCAGCACGGTTGAGAAATCGTAGCTGTCGAGATCGAAATCCTTCAGGCGGCGGAAGGGGCGGACCTTGTCGATGGCCTGGGTGAATTCCTCGGCAGAGAGCCGCAGGATGTGCAGGTTCTCCACTCCATTAGCCGCGATATTTTCCTGGGCGGCATTTACCGACACTTTGGAAATTTCCGTGGCCAGTACGTTGCGGAACTTTTCTGCGAGCGGGATGGTGAAGTTGCCGTTGCCGCAGTAGAGCTCTACCAGATCACTTTCTTCACTTTTCTCGCAACAGCTTCTGGCCCACTGGATCATGGAGCGGCAGATTTCGCCGTTGGGTTGGGTGAAGCTGCCTTCCACCTGTTTGTACTGGTAAGTGCGGCCGTCGATCTCCAGCGTTTCAATCACGTAATCGCGGTCGAGCACGATTTTCTGTTTGCGCGAGCGGCCTAGCACCGGCACGCCGAGCTGATCCTGCAGTGCGCGGGCTTCCGCCTCCCACGTCTCGTCCAGCTGCTTGTGGTAGATCAGGGTAATCAGTGCGTCGCCACCAAGGGTTGTGAGGAATTCGGTGCAGAACAGGCGTTTGCGCAGGATTTCACTGCTGTTGATGGCCTCCAGTAACACTGGCATCAATTCGTTGATGCGCTTGGAGCCAACGGTAAACTCTTCGATCACGAATGGCTTTTTGTACTCGCCCTGCTTGTACATGGCGTAGTCCACGCGGCCGCCTTCCTGCCACATCTTGAATTCCGCGCGCAGTCGGTAATGGCTGGGTGGGGAGGGGAAGACCTCGGGGGCGAGATCGGTATACAAGGCATAGGCCTCCTGCAGGCGGGCCACCTTCTGGTCCAGTTGCTGCTGGTAGTCGTCGGGGTTTACGCGGTGAAGGGCCATGTCGGTACCGTAATTAGGGGTATTTCTGGATTGCGGGCGCGGATTATAGCGGATGTTGCCCGCGGTTGGATGGCAGGCAGTGACGATGCTGCCGCTGGGTCGGATTACCAGCGGTACACGTGGCCAATGCCGCAATTCGTGACCGTTCGTTCTATTTCGTTATTTCGCAGCAGATCTGTCTTGTCTGCACGCTGTCATTAGCAGGAGCACGCGCACACTGGACATCCCCGGCCGGGATACGCACGGAGGGCGGGCGATACGTCTATGCTTTTCGGTAAACGCGCCACTGGGTCTACCTCGATTCTCTGACGGATTGCCGAAGACCGGTCCCGGTGCTGAACCCAGCTTCACTAATTACCTGTTGTTGAACCGTGCTATGGATTACATGAAGGTTGTCCAGGCGACGATAACGTTGCTGTCTCTGATTAATCCCGTGGTCTGTGCCCTGATGTTGTCGCAAGTCAGCGCGGGACAATCGCCAGCGGCGCGCGCTATCAGCGCCACCAGGGCGAGTGTATCCATATTTGTCATTCTCGCGGTTTTTGCATTGGTCGGCGCGAAACTGTTGAAGCTTTTCGGTATTTCTCTGGATGTGTTTCAAGTTGCTGGTGGTCTGGTTCTGGCCGCCATGGGGTTTGGCATGATCCGCGCGAGCTTTGGCCAATCTTCGCCACGTGATCCGGCCGTGGGCAATCAGTCACATTCACTTACACCTTTGATTCTGTTTGCGGCAAGCCCCGGCACGATCACCGGAATCATCACGCTCTCGGTAAATCATTCCGGAGCGGAATTACCCATTACCGCTTTACTCGGAGCGCTGATCGCCGTAGTGGCTCTTTGGTTGGTGCTTCTACTTACATCCAGAATGTCCGGCTCGGGTGATGGTGATAATTTTTTGCACAACCTGGTCTCCGGTATGATGGGGCTTATTGTGATCGCCATGGGCTTTCAGTTCGGCATGACAGGGGCCAAGGCGTTTTTTACCGGAGGGTGATTCGGGAGGGATAATGGCGGTTGGACAATTGGATATTTCCGTGCCTGGGCAGGGGCTGCACGAGTTTACCGATATGGTGGAACACTGGCTGCAAGGCCAGATATTTTCTGGTGACGGTTTGTGTACTCTGTTTATCCAGCACACTTCGGCGAGTTTACTGATTCAGGAAAACGCGGATCCCAGTGCACGAGTGGACCTGGAAAACTGGTTGAACCGCCTGGTGCCGGAAAATGATTCGTTATATACGCACACCATGGAGGGTGCGGATGATATGCCCGCGCACATAAAATCTGCGCTTACTGCCAGCAGTCTTTCAATACCAGTCCACGGCGGTAAATTGATGCTTGGAACATGGCAGGGAATCTTTCTCTGGGAACACAGGCACCACCGCGGAAAGCGGCGGGTACTTGTGCACGTGAGCAGTTGATCATCCAGTGAACGCTGGCCTACAGACAGTTGGTCGGCTTGGGTAATCCCGCAATCTTGCTGCCAACCCTGGCGGGGCTCGGTGGAAACAGTTGCATCAGAAAAATACTGCGGCCTTTCTCCGGGCCCAGATGTTGGCCCACGTATTTGACCAACGGGCGCATCGCCGGTGACAGCTCGAACTCCCGGTAAAAATCCTGCAGCAGCCGGATTACGTCCCAGTGATCGTCCGTCAGTGCAATATTTTCCTGTGCGGCCAGCGCTTCTGCTACCTGCGGGCTCCAGTCGTCCAGATCGCGCAGGAAGCCCTCTTTATCCAGCGGAATTTCGCGGCCTTCGATCTTCAGATTTTCCATTGTGTATTACCGGAACCAGCTGACGACGGGGTTATGCTCGGTGCAGAGGGTGACCCAGCGGGCTTCATCGATACTTTCGACAGTGGCGGGAATGGAAACGCCACGCGCACGTGCGTCGGCAGTGAGACAGTAGGTGGCACCGGTGGGAAGTGCTGTTTGCCGGTCGGCGGCGGCGTAGACGCCGTCTTCAATCAGCAGCAGTGCGTCGCCGGGATGGAAGGCGTTCAGGCAATCCCGCAGGGCGCTGCCGGCGAACGGGGACTGGTTGACGATATGCAGGGTCATTTCAAAAACTCAGTACCTGGTCGAAGCCACTAATGAATTCGCCGGGCTGTTTCAGTATTTTCAGTTCCGCACCGGGGAGAGCCAGTTGTGCCGGATCGATACCGCGCTCCTGCAGACTGCGCTCGCACAGGTGCAGCGTTTCAACGCCGAACATGGGCAGCGCGGTCAGATTTCGACGCAGGTTTTTTTCTCCAATCTGCTGAGCGTCCTGATCCAGTAACAGGAATACCCCATCGTTGATCAGCAGTACCTCCGGAATCTGGTCCATTGCGGCGCAGGCAAGTACGGCTTCCAGCCCCTCGCGGGCGAGGGTATTGCCGTAGGGCGCATGGCGGCAGATAGCGAGGATGGATTTTCGGGGCATCGCATCAACCTCCAAACGTGACAACGCGGTCGCTGAGTGCCGCGGCTTCTGCCAACTGTCCGAGGCCGGCCAGTGCAAATCCGGCGGCCACATTCGCGGCAGGCTTTTCCAGGCGCCTGGCTTCACTGTCACTGAGCACCCCACGGCGCTGAGCGGCGGCGATACACAGGGTGAGATCGAGATCGTGCGCCTGCCGTAGTTGTTGCCACTGGGCGAGCAGATCCTGCTCATCCTGGGGGGGGGCCGCGAGCGCGCTGCCATTGTGAATGCCGTCGCCGTAGAAAAACACCCGGTAAATCCCGTGACCGGAGTCGAGCACGGCGCGGGCAAAACGCAGCGCGGTAGCGGCACTTTCAGAGGCGTGAGGGGCGCCGTAGACGACGAGGGTGAATTGCATCCGAGTAAATTTCTATTGCCGATAAAAAAATGCCCCGCGGAGCGGGGCACTGTTTGATCCTGTCGCGCGCGCTGATCAATCGTCGGAAGCGAAGCCGAAGATGTGCAGCAGGCTGGTGAACAGGTTCAGGATGTTCAGGTACAGCGAGGTGGTGGCCATGATGTAGTTGGTTTCACCGCCGTTTACGATACGGCTGGTGTCGTACAGGATGAATCCAGAGAACAGCAGGGCAATCACACCACTCAGGGCGACGCTGGCCAGCGGCATGTGTACGCCGAAGAAGCTGGCAATCATCATACCGAGGGCGCAGACCAGAACCGCGATCAGGCCGACAAACAGGAAGCCGCCCATGAAGCTGAAGTCTTTGCGGGTAGTCAGCACGTAGGCAGACAGTGCGAAGAAGATCAGCGCGGTGGTGCCCAGAGCCTGCATAACGACCTGGCCGCCACCGGGCAGGCCTACGAAATGATTCAGCATCGGACCCAGGGACGCACCCAGCAGGCCGGTGAACGCAAACACCACACCCACGCCGGAGGCGGAGTTGGCGGTGCGAGGCAGTACAAACCAGATCAGGGCCAGTGCGCCCAGGGAGCAGATCAGGCTCATGCCGCGGCCCATGCCGATGGCCATGGATACACCAGCGGTGACTGCGCTGAATAGAACAGTCATTGCCAGGAGTGCGTAGGTGTTGCGCAATACCTTGGCGGCCTCCGAGCGTTCCAGTACTCCGGACTGTGAATAAACTTGCGGCTGCATTAGCGTCTCCTGCTAGTGAACATAAAATCTTTCGGGATCATATAACCAGTGCTTTGGACCTTCAAGTAGGCACCGGGTTCGACCTTATTTGAAAACTTGGGGCAAAATAGCGTGTAAAACCGAGGATTGGAAATGAATTTGCCAAAAAGACCTTCAGTATTGTTTCTCTGTGCTTTCACTCTGCTTACAACCGCCTTGGTGGCCAGTGCGTCGAATGCGCAGGACGCCCAAACATCGCTGCCCCAGAGGTCAAAACAGGGATCAAACGTTCAAGTCCCGTCAGCGGATGAGATGGGGGCTGTGGTAGCGAATTACAATCGCCTGCGCCCGCAACTGGCCACTGGAGGCAGTATAGATCTTGATAAGGTGAGCGCCCTGAAACAGAAGGGCTTTCGCACGATTGTGGATCTGCGAACCCCGGAGGAGGGGACCGCGGAAGAAAAGGCGGTGGTTGAGGCGGCCGGTATGCGTTACATCAATCTGCCGGTCTCCGCGGGTGCGCCCTCCGATGCTTTGATCGCGGAGCTGGGAGAAATTCTGGCAGATACTTCAGGGGCGCCGGTGCTCTTGCACTGTGCCTCGGGCAATCGGGTGGGGGCCGTGTGGGCCATCTATCGCGTCAGAAAGGGCGCGCCATTGGAGACTGCACTCGAAGAAGGGCGTGCCGCGGGCATGCGCAGCGCCAGAGAGGCTCAGGTGCGTGAACTGTTGGGCACAGCGGATTAGTCGCGCGTTTGTTCGTGATCAGTGCAACGGAGTACGGGCACCTTGAGGTCAACAATCAGCGGCAGGTGATCCGAAGCCTGGCGAGTGAGTTCGCTGCGGGGTACGTGGATGCCATGGACCTCGAGTTCCGGGTCCACGAATACATAGTCGATACGAGCCTTCGGCAGCCGGCTGAAAAACGTGCCTTTTGGTTTATGACCTTTCAGCTTCAACTGCGTGTCGTCGAGAAATGCGGACATGCGCTTGATTTCCTGAGAACCCGGTAGCGCATTGAAGTCTCCTACCAGTATGCGTGGTCGCGGGCACTGCTCGCTGCCCATCCACTCCTTTCCTGTCAGCGCGTCGATCTGTCGCAGACGCTCCGCCTTGCTGAGCCCGAGATGGGTGTTGAACACCTGCACCTTGGTGCCGTGGAAGTCCACCTCTATCCAAAGCGCGCCCCGCGGCTCCGCGAAGCCGGGTAGCCGGGAATTGGTCGGTGGCCCGGGGAGAATATCTTTCTTGATCAGCCGCACCGGGTAGCAGGACATGATGGCGTCGCCGTAGCGTTCATCTTCCAGATGCATGGCCGGCTGGAAATGGCAGTCCATCGCCAGCAGGCGGGAAATCTGATGTGCCTGGTCGATGCCGCCCGTGCGCTGGCGCCGCACGTCCACTTCCTGCAGCGCCACAACATCCGGCGCGTACCGCGCAATCACTCTAGCAATGCGCTCCGGCGACAACTTGCCATCGGTGCCTTTGCAGATATGCACGTTGTAGGTCATCACCCGCAGGGTTTTGGTGACGGTGGCTTGTTCTTTGGGCGCCGATGCCACCGGGACGGCAGCGGAATCTGGATGCCGGGTGTGGGAAGCCGTTGACGAGACAACCGTGACCGGGGGGGGCGATTTAAGCTGACGTGCGGGTTGCGCGCGCAGAAATTTCAGCGCTGCATCACGTATATCCCTGGGGCGCCAGTGGCCCTTGCCATCCTCTGGAAAATGGATGTCGCCAGGCATCAGGGCAAACGCGTGCGTCTCGTTGGGCGCCGCACCGCCGTGGCTGCCGCACTCAATGGCAAAGGTGATGCTTTCGTGCCCTGCGCACCAGCCGCAGACGATGAAATCCCCGGCATCCGGGTGACGGCAGAGGTTGGCGAGATCCTCCACGGCCTCATCCGCAAAAGGGTGCTCTTCCCCCATGATCTTGCGACCGTCTTCGGGCAGGGAGAACGCGCCGTGACGCCACCAGCCGCGCACCTTGCGCACTTTTTTTCCGTCTGGCTGCACTTCCGTAGTTTCGGGGTCTTCGTACAGGACCATCGGTGCCCGGGTCTTCTCCACGATCAGACGGGCGACTTCCGCCGGTGGGGTATCCCTGCAATGGATGTTGTAGAGAAGGGCCAGTGGCCCCATGGCGGAGAGTGCCATGGGGGCTTCTCCATCCCGGTGTTTCTCGGGATCTTTGACCGGAAAGAGTTTCTGCACCCACTGGCCGCCAAACAGGCGGATACGTTGCAGCTGTATACCGTGGTTGCCACTGGCGCGATAGCCGCTGGGCTTTTGCGGCAGGTCGGAAAGCGCCTCACTCACGGCATCGGCGAAGCTGCGACCGTGCAGGGTTTCATAGGGGGTGCTGTCTTCCTGACCGTGGTCTGAATAGACCCACACATCGTAGTGGCGACGGGAGGAGCGGTGCGCAGCACGCCAGATGCGTCCGATGGCGTCGTCGATGCCTTTCAGTGTCCAGTGCGCAAATTTGGAGCTGGGGCCGCGGCGGTGTGACTGTTCGTCGTAGCCCAGAAAATTGATGTAGATCACCGGAAGGCCGCGGGCAATATCGATCTTGACGCCCACGGTGGATAATTCCCGCAGCAGGATGGTAATGCCTATACGAGTAGGGATGAACATCAGCTCGCGGATGAAATCCTGACCGTCGGTAAGGCCGCGGAAAAAATCCACAATCGACAACACCAGCTCCAGTAGAAGCAGCGCGCCGGTGCGGATCAGGCTCCAGATATTGGCCAGCAGTAACATCAGTAGCGCCAGCGGCCCCGCCTCCTTGAGAGAGGGACCCCAGCCCTGGGACGCGGGGCAGAAGTGAGCCTCGTCGTTGTCGGCACCAGCGCGAAATACGCTGACATAACAGCTACCGTGTTTCAGCAACGGCTCGCAACCGGCGTCGGTCAGCCGTTTTTCCACCTTGTTCGCCGCGTTGGATTCGTACATCCGCAGCATTTCCTGGGAGTCGGTGGACATAAACCCGAATGCCGGTACCGCCGCTTTTACACCATAGAAAATCTCCGCCTGCACCGCGGGGGTGGTAGCGGGCACGCCGGAATACATGTGATCCAGGTGGTAGTGTTCGCGCTCGATCAGGCGTTTCAGAAACGGCATCTTGCCTTCCGCGAGCGCGCGGTCGAGTTGCGGGCGAGCGAGACCGTCGACCTGGATCAGCACCAGTGCCGGTGCGTCAGGGTCACGTTCATTGATCTGTAACTTGAGCATCCGTGCCAGCCACTCGCTGCGGCTGATGCGGCGGCGCCATCGGCGCAGGGTGCTCTCGATACGGGTCATCATAGGGTTACGCCCACCTGTCCGTTGATCGACGTTATTGTGTGATTCACTTCTTCAGCGCATGGTCCCGGTCCAGTGCCGCGGTGGCGGCACTGGTGACGCCCTCGAGAATTTCCCACTGGGCGCCGATGGTGTTGCGCAGGCGCATCCACTGGGCATAGAGCGAATCGTCCAGTGGCCAGTGCTGGTGGACGAGCGACTGGTAGTGCTGCAGCGCGGATGCGGCGCAGTTTTCCATGGAAAAACGCTCCGCGGTCTGTACGGCGGCATGGCGCAGGTGCCGATACTCCTCTGGCTCGAGATCGTGAACCCACTGCAGGGCGGCCAGCATTTCCCGCGGGCAATGCTTCAGGACCAGACGACCATTGATGTGATCCTCCACCACCTCGCGGCTGCCGCTCGCATCCAGCGCCACCACTGGCACGCCGGCCGCCATGGCCTCCGTGAGCACCATGCCCTGGGTTTCACTGGTGGAGGAAAAACCGAAAACATCCATGGCGCTGTAGGCATCGCGCTGGGCTTCTCCCTGCAGGGTCCCCGTGAGGTGCAGGCGGGAGGAACAGCGCTGTGCTTCGAACTGGTCGGCTATGCGTTGTTGCATCGGACCAGAACCCACCAGCAAAAAATGAATGTCGTCGTTGCGGTGCATCAATTCGAGCACCACATTGGCCAGAAACTCCAGGTTTTTTTCTTCCGCCAGCCGCCCGAGGTGGCCGATCACAAATGCCGTTTCCGGAATGCCATACCGTTTACGCAGCGCGCCACCGTCGCCGTTGCGGTAGTGTGCCAGCTGCACGCCGGTCGGCACCACGGCAATGGGTTTCTTTACCCCGCGTTCACGCAGCAGGTCGGCGACGCTCTCGCTGGGGGCGAATACCATGCTCGCGAGATTTGCGTAGCGGGTGGCAAGCTCAATTACGAAACGCTTCAATGTCTCCGAGTCTGCGGGCACATAGTGGGTGTAGCGCTCATACAGCGTATGGTGGGTGAATATCAGCGGTAATTCCCGGCTGCGCGCGATGCGAAGGGCCGTCATGCCCAGCAGAAACGGGTGGTGGGAATGCACCAGATCCGGTTCAAAAAAATCGAGCCTTTCCGTCAGCTCACCGGAGAGCGGCAGCGCCACAGAAAAATCGCTGCCATTGAAATTCTGGATGGCCGGGATGCGTACTACGTCCAGTTCGTTGTCGATTTTTTCGGAAAATTCCGGCGCGACCACAAGTACGTGGTGCCCCTGTTTGCGATATTCCCGGCAGAAGGCATCGACGGATCGTGCCACACCGCCCACATGGGGCAGGTAGGTATTCGTGAGCATGACGATGTTCACTTGGGTTGCAGCTCCATCATTTCCACACCGGCTTCGGCAATTTCCGCGTTGTAGCCGAATGCGCGGACTTCAATGGTGGGCGCTTCCTTATGCCATTTCCCCGACCAGGAAATTCTCGGCTTTTCTCCCGGCGTGATTTCCAGCGAGATGGTTCCGAAATGGGTGGGTGCCGGTCCAAAGCGTATCGGCTTCTGCGCCGTGTTGTCGCTCAGCCACTCGGGTGGCAGTCCCGAAGCCAGAATCAGGCTGTCGCCTTCCTCGCGTACAAAACAGTTACGCTGCATGGTGACCCACTCCGCCGCCGCCCACGCGTGCTGCCCATCGCCCATACAACCACCGAAAGAGTGCGGGTGAATCGCCTCCGGCCACTGGCCGGTAGGCGAGGCGAGATTGGCCACATTGCGCATCAGCTCGATACAGCGCGGGTCGCCCGCACGCAGCAGGACCTGCGCCACATGAATGGTGAGATAGGCATTGATACCGGAGTGGATCATGTCCTGGAAGAAGCCGCCGGACACGAAACATTTTTCCTGTAGGAACTCCACCAGATCCAGAAGGCGCGGATCATTTTCCGGATAGAGTTTCAGCGGGTAACCGGCGGCGATGGAACCGATGGCGCCGGCATCCAGGCGGCGCTTGGGGGAGGCGGGCATGGCGGGGCGCTTGAGGCGCGCGGCACATTGCTGCAATGCGTCATCTACGGTAAGCAGGAAGTCATCCGCCTGATTCTGGAAGGTCTCTGCGTCCTGGGAATACCCCTCGCGCTGACAGATGGCCACGGCGGCCAGCTGGCCGCCAATACCCCAGAAGTCATCCCAGAAATAGCAGTCGTTCGGACCCAGGTGTTCGGCGCTGAAGCCGGCCGGTAGCAGACCACCGGTGAGGGTGCCATCTTTCGGCATGCGCTTGTTGTGAATCCACTGTGCGCCGCGCAGTACCGGGTCCAGCCATTCCGGTTTCAGTTTACTGCCGGTAATACGGCAGTACTGGTCGATGATCCACAGCGCCTCGCCGTTGGAATCCCATTCGCCATCCTGAGAGTGGAAGTACCCATCGCGCTTTTGCCGCGAGGGAAATCGTTCCAGCGCGCGCTCTGCGCGCTCCAGCAGTCCCGCGTGCAGCAGCGACTGGATCATGAACGCGGCGTCGCGGAACCAGAAGCGTTTGTAGGTATAAGGCCCGGGGTAAACGTCGTAGGGCGAGTGCAGGATCAGGGTGCGCACGGCAGCGTCGTAAAGAAACTGCAGCTGTGTGTCGGGCACGGACATGGCGCAGTGTCGTTCGAGATTCTGCTTCCACCCGGAGGGGGCGTTGCCGCTGGTGAGCTTGCAGCGCTGAGGAATTTTTACCAGGGTATCGACGGATTTTCCGGGTTCCAGACGAAACAGCGCAGCTGCCGTGGCCATGCCCACATCGCACTCCGCATGATTTTCATTGCCCTCGTCCCGCAGGTAGAGGGCGATGTCGCCCCGGCGGTAATCCGATGCGTGGTGGCGATCCACCGGGCGGTCGAAGAAAATCCGGTCCTTGCCGTCGATCAGCCAGCGGTCGCGATTCTGGTCGAGTGCGACCTTGTTGATAAAGGCCACACCCTCGGGGTTGCAGGGGCGGAGTGCCACCACCAGCCAACCGCCGGTGTTGTGCTGCGCCTGCACCTGTAGCAGGCAATTGTTGTTGCGCTCGTCCAGCTCTGCCCACACGCGGCTGGAAAGGGTCGCCTGCTCGGATTGCGCTTCTGTCACGACGGCCACGCCATCCTTCAAATCCAGACGCTGGGTGACGTGTTTGTGCTGGGAGGGATACAGATCCAGACCGTCGTCGCCGATGACCCAGCTGTCGATTGACCAGCCATCATAGTGGGGTGTGAGCAGTCCGCGAGGGTCGACAATCGGCATTTCCTCACTGCCCGGAACTCCGACCGCCGTCCAGTTGCGATGGCTCAGGTTGCAGTGTGTGATGGAAAACGCGCGGGGGATGAACGCTACATCCGCCGGGTCGAACTGGCGCTCGATCCAGTAGGGCCACACCCAATCCAGATTGTGCTGGATCACCTTGCTGTTCATCAGCGCGCGGGCGTGGAAAATAACCCCGGCGCGCAGCAGCTCGATGGGTTCACTGACCTCCGAGGGCTCGGCGAAACGCTGCAGGCGGGCCATGACCGCGAGGGGATCGAGGAATCCGTGCGCGGTGGCGAATTTGCGCACGAAGAACCGCCAGGGAAGCCATTTCATCCAGGGCATCATTGTGCTCCTTCGTCGATTTTTTTCCTCAGCGCGCGACGGGCCATGCGTGTCAGGCCGATAATGGCCACGACGGCGAGTGCAAAGCCAATGCCGTACAGCGTCCACTCTGTTGTTGTCCGCTCCGCGCGCTCACTGCCGATGCTGGCGAGATCCGCAGCGATCGACCCCACATATACGTTGTTCACCGTGATGGGGATGACGCCGATAAAGGTACCGATAACAAAGTCGCGAAATTTGAGTGGCGTCAGGCCGAAAAAATAATTCGTCAGCTTGAATGGGAACAGCGGCACCATACGCGTGAGCATGATCATGCGCCAGCCTTCATCGCGCACAATCTCGCCGAGATTGTCCGGTTTGATTTTTGACATCACCCACGCCGAGGTGCGCTGGCCAAACAAGTATCGGGCGATGAGAAACGCCATTGCCGCGCCGAGTGTCGTGCCCAGTACCACATAGATCGTGCCTTTGATCACCCCGAACACAAAGCCCGCGCCCATGGTGAATATCACCCCGGGGAACAGGAAAACGATGGCCACCGCGATCACCAGGGCGAACCAGATGCCCGCCTGCCAGCCCAGGGTGTCCATCCATTGCATCAGCTCGATCAGGCGGTCATCCAGATTGAAATAATGCAGGATCGCCAGTACTACAGCGACTGTAGCGACACTGACGAGGACCAGCCAAATAGGGGAAAACTTCACGCGGCTACTTTCCACATTCGTCCACAGACATCCACCGTTGCCTGAGCATGCCAAAGAGTTTCGGCGCCTCACTTTAGACTAGTCAATCGCGTGACGGCAGGGGGGAAAGGAAATCCCACGCAGGATGCCTCACTCTGATTATTTCAATTCGCTATATGACAGGGCGCCTGCGACACTCCACTGCGCAACTATTTAAAGCAGTGCAGGTTAAAGCTGTGCGGGTGATTCGAGGATCAGTGCCGTCAAAACCGATATTGCAGCGTCAATTCAGTGAAGTTGAGATCTTGGTGGGTGCCGGTCTGCTCAAGGAATGCCTCGGGTTTGCCGAACGTCTGTATGGCGGTAAACACCAGTCCGCGGGATAAGGTGTACTCCAGTGTCATGGACAGGGTCGTCGCTGAGAAATGGGCATCGCTGCCACCGGGGTAGCGAACGATCTGACCACTGGGGCTGTACAGGCCATCGGCGGTTTCCAGGCGCCAGAACAAATTGAGATCGGCCGTGAGAGACAGGTTCGGGCAGGGAAGAGCATTGACGAACACGTGGAAGTTGTAAAAATTACGCGGCCCCAGAACCGCGGCCTCCGAGAAATAATTGCCGCGGGGAAAGAGGGGGTTGAAGGTGCCCAGTTCGCGGTCCTCCGGATCGTCATCCCCACTGGCTATGTTGATGCTGAATCGCAGCTCCGGTTGCCAGGGCAGGTCGGTATAGTGATACCCGGTTTCGGTAGCCAGCGTCCATGCCGCTATCTCTCCACCCGCAAACGTACCCGACTGATAAAGCGTTTCCCAGTTCCAGCGCCAGTTTCCGGATTCTCCCCAGTAGCGCGCGCCGAAGGAATTGCGCTCCTCACGCCCACTTCCCTGTACGTACAGCGCGTCGGTATCCCGATATCCCAGGTAGTAGATATCCAGATTGCCGGGCGCGGTATACGGGCGCTGAATGGTCGCGTAGGCGCCCCACAGGGACAGTCGGCCGCTGCTTTCGTCATCAAAGACACCCGGGTTATCGGTGCGTGGGTGCACGGCCAGCAGGTCCAGGCGCCACTTCTCAACATCGTCGAACAACACTCTGCCACCGTCGAAGGTGCGCCGGACATTGGGCCCTTCGCGCACATCAACCAATCGCCCTGAACCCAGCACGATTTCCTGTCGTCCGGGGCGCAGAATAAGACTGTTTTGGTCGCCCGCGGGAACGTGGAAATCCAGGAACAGGTTCTGCCACTCGAGCTGATTTTCATCGACGGGACTTGGGCCCTCCGCACGCCCGGACTCCAAGGCACTGTTGAGCTGCCCGAACAGCCGCACATACGGGTTCCAGTGCAGGTCGGCCAGCAATACGTAGCGCTGGAACCAGACACCGTGGGGGTCCTGCGGGGCCTGCCCATAAGTGGGATTACTGGTGTATTCGTAGCGCTGACGGATTTCTCCGCCGAGGTTTACATAGCCGCCGGCGTTGTTGTCCAGTGGAATGGCTTTCCAGCATGCCGGCCAGCAGGATGACCTGGGTTGAGTAAGCAGTGACGCGTAGTCTTCATCAAAGCGCAGTTTTTCGAGTGGGGGCAGATCTTCAGCTTCGGCGCTCGCCACCGTCGGTGTGAGCGAAATCGAGATCGGCATTACCAGCCGTGCGACAACCGCCACAGACAGAGGGAGAACCGGCTGGCGCCAGATTTTCCGGGTTACCTCCGTCATTTCAGGGTGCCATCGGCACAAGCGTTATTTCGCACCGCGCGCCGGCTTGGGTCTGGCGCCAGCCGATGGATCACGATTGGTGCGGTACCCGGGCGCTGATACTGGAGCACGCGCTGTTGTATTTCGCTGTCGAGTACGGATGTCCGTTGGTGATGACGCAGGTGGGCGACCCAGGATTCTTCGATGAAATATTCCAGCATGCGCCCCGGAATGGCGACGTCCTCAAACAGTCCCCACGCGTAGGCGCCATGGCGCTCGCGCGACGCCTTCAGTGGGCGTATGGCATCCACGAAGGGTGCGGTATCGCTGGGATCGATCTGGTATTCCACGGTAACCATCACCGGTCCCCGATCCAGTGCAATGTCCTCGGCTACCAGCGGTTGCGGCCAGTAACCGCTGGGGGAGTGGTCCAGCGCGTCTCCCTGCAACAATTTGAAACGCCAGCTGAGCAGTGCCGCGAAAATTGCGCCGGCGGCAGCGATCAACTGGGTGGTGGGGATACCGAGTCTGGTTGCCACTTGCCCCCAGACAATACTGCCGAGTGTCATGGCACCAAAAAAAATCGTGATGAAGATGGAGAGTCCGCGGGCGCGTACCCAATCGGGGAGGGCGAGTTGCGCCGACACGTTCAGGCGTGACAGAACGGTGATCCAGCAGGCACCCGCGAGCAGGCTCGCGGCAATCACGGCGTCCGGGCGCTTCACCAGCGCCAGTACGGCAAGTACCAGCGCGGTACCCAGTGTTCCCATGGCCACCAGATGATCGGGAGAGAACTTCTTCGTCAATGTTGGGAGCCACATCGCGCCGGCCACGGCACCCACGCCAACAGCGCCCAGGATGAATCCGTAAAGCTGTGGTCCTCCATTCAACTCTTGCCGCGCAACCAGCGGCAGCAGTGCCCAGAATGCGCTGACAAACAGGAAAAATGCAACGGCGCGGATCAGCGTTGAACGCATCGCCCGGCTCGCGCGTACGTAGCGCACTCCGGCACGCATGGCGCTGAAGAACCGCTCCGCGGGCAGATCGCCGGGCACTGAGGGAGGCGGTGTCCACCAGCGCAGCGCGGCCACCACGACCAGAAAGCTTAGGGCGTTGATCAAAAAGGGCCAGGCAATACCGATCGCCGCAATAATGGCGCCGGCCAGTGCGGGCCCGATGGCGCGACTGATGTTGATCCCCACTCCATTGAGGGCAATGGCAGACTGGAGGCTTGCGCGCGGTACCAGCTGAGGCACGATGGCCTGCCAGGCCGGTGCAACAAAGGCGGCGCCGGCGCCATTGAGGAAGGTGAATAGCAGGAGCAACCAGGGTGTGATTTTCCCTGCCGTGACCAGAATAGCGAGCGCCAGTGTGTTGATAAACAGCAGTACCGTCGCGGTCATAAGCAACCTGCGCCGGCTGGTGAGGTCCGCCAGCGCACCGGCGGCCAAAGCGAACAGGAACACGGGAGCGCTGGTCGCCGCCTGCACCAGGGCAACCATCAGCGGCGACGGCGAGAGTGATGTCATTAGCCATCCGGACGCGACATCGTGCATCCAGGTGCCCACATTGGAAATCACCGTCGCCAGCCACAACACCGCAAAGGCGCGGTGCCGGAAAGGGGCCCAAGGCGAGCCGGGTTCCGTTGTTTTACCTGCGACCATGAATGTACCCGCCGTTCAGAATGCGAAGCAGGAGCATCCGAGCACGCCCCAGAAATCCCGCGGACTGCCCACGGGTATCGGTGAGTTCCAGGCGATCTGGTGATTGTGTCCGTGGAGCGCACAGGTACTTGCGCAACTGTCGTGGCAGGCACGCTGGGTTGCACCGCTCCGGAGCGGCGCCCTGGCCTGGCGCATGGCCGGCGAGGGCTCGCTGCGCACGGGGCTCCAGCCGGGGCTTGCCGGTGGCAGAGGGGGATCAAAGCGCGAAAACGGACCGGCGGCATACACGATGTTGCCGCCGACAATAGTGAGTTCGGAAATGATCTGGCGAATGGCATCGTCACTGACCTTGAAATAGTCCTGCGCGAGCACCGCCAGATCGGCGTATTGCCCGGGCCTGAGGGTACCTTTTACCTTGTCTTCGCCCGAGAACCACGCGGAGCCCGCCGTCCACAGGCGCAGCGCGGTGGCACGATCGAGAATGTTTTCGCGGTCGTAGAGTGACAGGCCGCCGACGGTTTTGCCGGTGGCCATCCAGTAGAGCGCCGTCCAGGGATCATAGGAGGCAACCCGTGTGGCGTCGGTGCCGGCACCGACCGGTAGATCCATGGCGAGCATTTTTGCGATGGGGGGTGTGGTTTTCGCCGCATCCGCTCCGTAGCGGTCGACGAAGTATTCCCCCTGAAACGCCATGCGGTGCTGGGTGGCAATACCGCCGCCGAGCGCCTTGATGCGCTCCATATTGCGTTCGCTGATTGTTTCCGCATGGTCGATGATGAAACGTGTCTTGAATGGCGTCTTGCCGTTCACCCGTTCAAACAGGGTGAGAAACCGGTCGATGGATTCGTCGTAGGTGGCATGAATGCGAAATGGCCACTCGTTTTCCGCCAGCAATGTAACAATGGGTTCCAGCTCCTTCTCCATCGTAGGGGCAAGATCTGGGCGGGGTTCGAGAAAATTTTCGAAATCAGCCGCGGACCAGGTCAGGTTCTCGCCGCCGCCATTCATCCGCAACATGGTGGAACCGGCACCGGGCTCCGTCATGGCGACCCAGCGCTCGTAATCACTTAACTCCGAGCCCGCCTTCTGTGCAAACAGGTTATACGCGATGCGCACGGTGAGCTGGTTGTCGCGGTCGAGCTTCTGCACAACCTCATAATCATCGGGGTAATTCTGGCCGCCGCCGCCGGCATCAATAACCGAGGTGATGCCAAGTCGGTTCATTTCGCGCATGTAATGGCGTGTGGAATTGATCTGGTCCTGCAATGGCAGCTTTGGCCCCTTTGCCAGGGTGGAGTAGAGAATCAACGCGGATGGCTTGGCAATCAACATCCCGGTGGGCTCGCCCTTGCTGTCCTTCTCGATGACACCGCCGGGAGGATTGGGTGTATTCCGATCGATACCGGCTGCCTTGAGAGCGGCGCGATTGAGCAGCGCATGGGCGTAGAGGTGGAGAATGAACACGGGGGTATCGGGCGCAGCCTGGTTGATTTCCGCCAGTGTTGGCATACGTCGTTCAGCAAACTGGAATTCCGACCAGCCGCCAACGACGCGAACCCACTGCGGTGCCGGTGTGCGCTCTGCCTGGTCTTTCAACATCCGCAGCGCATCGGCGAGAGAGGGGACATTCTCCCAGCGCAACTCCATGTTGTAATTCAGCCCACCGCGGATCAGATGTGTGTGGCTGTCATTCAAGCCTGGGATGACCCGTTTGCCGCCGAGATCGATTACCTGTGTCTCGCCGCCGGCGAGTGCCATGATGTCTCTGTCGTTGCCGATGGCCTGTACCAATCCCTTCTGCAGAGCAATCGCCGTGACTTCCGGTTGCCTGGGATCGAAGGTTGTGATGACACCGTTGCGAAGAATCAGATCTGTCACAGCACTACCCGTGGATTCCGATGCCTTTCCCGCAAGCGGTCCCAACAGCGTCAGTGCGCCAAAGGCCGCAGAGCCTTTGATGACCTGTCGACGTGTCGGGCCCGCAATGCCTGATTCAACTTCGCGTTCGGGTGAGTCAGACATATGTTTGCTTCAATGACCTTTTCCAGACGATGACCGAAGGGGTGCGGATCACCGCGGGACTACTTTGAACTTGTCACGGTGTTATAGCTCGTCATCAAATTCCGATAGTCGGGAATATGATTGCTGAAAAGCGTCCCCAATCCTTCGATGTCATTGCGCCAGTCCCGGTGCAGTTCACCTGCAACTCCAAACCAGGTCATAAGCTGAGCACCAGCTGCAGCCATACGGCTCCATGCTGAGTGACGGGTCAGCTCATCAAATGTTCCGGAGGCATCGGTCACCACAAAAACGTCAAACCCTTCTTCAATTGCCGAGAGCGTGGGAAAGGCCACACAAACCTCGGTGACAACACCGGCAATAATTAACTGCTTTTTGCCCGTTGCTTTCACCGCAGCCACAAAGTCTTCATTGTCCCATGCATTGATCTGACCCGGCCGGGCAATATAGGGAGCCTTTGGGAAACGTTCTTTCAGTTCAGGCACTAAGGGGCCATTGGGGCCGTCCTCAAAACTGGTGGTCAGGATTGTGGGGAGTTTGAAATAGGCAGCACAGTCCGCCAGCGCCAGTACATTGTTCTTGAATTTGTCCGGGGAGATATCTCTTACCAGCGACAATAGACCGGCTTGGTGGTCCACGAGTAAGACGGCAGCGTTATCTTTATCCAAACGTATATATGGGGGTTTCATTTGGTGACCTTGTGTTTGATCCAGATTCGGGAATGGCAATTCAATCGTTACTGCGTTGCGCGGAGCGTGCGGTAAATGGGCAGCAACAATTACTGATTCGAGTGTCGTGCATACGCACGAGCTTCAGCCTAGCAGACACTAGGGTTACTGCTTTGGAATTCAAAACGTGGGGAAGACAATCATGCGACTTTTGATGCAAATCGTGATTCCGGTAGAAAAGGGCAATGCGGCCGCCAGCGATGGCAGCCTGCAGAAGGCGTTTGATGACTTTGTAACGGAAGCCAAGCCGGAAGCAGCCTATTTTTTTCTCAGGGAAGGCAAGCGGGCCGCGTTTTTTGTGTTTGAGGAAGAGAGCCAGAAAAACCTGATTGCGCACAACGAAAAAATGTTTGTTGCGCTGGATGCGGAGATCAGTATCCAACCGGTCCTGAGTCATGGGGAATTGAGTGAACAGCTCTGATTGACGGTGAGACCAGCCTTGAACGTTCACCTAAGCCAAGTGTGCGCTGATTAAACGGGGGCGTGAACAGTCTCCATTACTCGGGCCAAAGGCACAGCACAGCCAGCCCCGCAGCGAAGGGAACCGTAAACAGCAGTAATACCCAGCGAAACAATGCAAGTCCTCCGAGAACGCCGGCGGCGCCAGCCTTGAATGCCAGGTTGGCGAGGCTTGCGATGACCATGGAGCGCCAAGCGGTGCTCACCTCCATGCCACCTTGGGCCGCGAGGTTGGCGGTCGACAGGGTGATGGCATCGACATCGGTGAAACCGGAAATCAGCGCGACCACGTAGATTCCCTGATTGCCGAAATAGTCCTTGGCCGCGGCGATGGCGAGGGTGACCAGGGCATACAGTGCGCCGAAAATCAGCGCTGGTTTCAGCTCTGCGGGGTTACCCGGTTCCGGCATGGAGTCCTCCCGCTGCCGAATGCGGAGGTAGGTGAGGGCGCAGATCACCAGGCTAATGGCAAATAACATGCCGAGTGGCGGTAAGAACGCTGTCAGCTTTCGCGGTGCTACCACCGCGATCTCCACGAATATACGGAGGAACATGGTGGTCGAGGCAATCAGTATCACCAGTGCCGACAGCCCTACGGCTTTTTTCTGATTGCGTGCCAGGCGCGCGTAAGTGACGGTCGTGGCGGTGGAGGAAATCAGTCCGCCGATCAATCCCGAGAGCAGGGTACCGGCACGGGCTCCCACCGTTTTGTAAGCCGCATATCCGCCGAGGCCAATGCCGACAATCAAGACCACCAGCAGCCAGATGGAAAAGGGGTTGAGCACGTCATATGGGCCAAAAGTGCGATTGGGCAGTACCGGCAGAATAATCAGAGACAGCACAGTGAACTGCATGATGGAGCGCAGATCTTTTTCCGAGAGCTTTTCCGCGAAGGCGTGCATGCCCGGCTTGAAATGCAGCAGTACCGCAATGGTCCCGCCCACCACCACCGCCACGGTTTTGTCGCCAAGTACGATAAACGCCCCCAGCAAGTACACCAGCAGTGCACTGACTTCCGTGGTGATGCCGGTATAGTCGTCGTTACCCCGCAGGCGCTCCAGATTGCCGAGCAGTATCAGTACGGTCATGGCGATCAGGCCTGTAACCATCAGCCAGCTGATCTCCGGCGCGCGACTGAGGTGCGCCGTCAGTGCGCCGAACAGGGCAATCAGCGGAAAGGTGCGGATCCCGCCGAGTCGATCGCTGGTGCGCTCACGCTGAAGGCCGATCAGCAGGCCGAGACCCAGCGCAATCGCAAACGCGAGAATGCTCTCCGAGTCGAGAATAGGGGGAGGATGTGCCGAATTGTCCGGGGCCATGGTGATGTGAGGTTTTGCTTGTCACATCAGTGTAGTGGAGGGGGCACAAAGTCTGCCCCAGCAGGAACTACCAATAAAAAAACCCGGCATAAAGCCGGGTTTTTCAGTATGGCGGAGGGGGTGGGATTTGAACCCACGGAGCTGTTACACTCGCCGGTTTTCAAGACCGGTGCTTTAGGCCACTCAGCCACCCCTCCAAATTGTTGGCGCATTATATCGGACTGTTTTTCCGGTACAAGAGCGCAGACAATTTTTTTAAGGAAGTTCAATGGGTTAGCTGCATTTTTAAGCAGCCAACCCATATTCCATTCCCTTAGCCTGCTTCCGCAGAGTCAGATCCCGCTTCCATTGTCGCATCGCGTTTGACACGGGGGTCATTGGCGGGGCGCTGTAGCGGGCGCGGGTTATGGGTGATGTTTGCAGGCTGAGCTGTGTCCAGTGGGCGCAGCTCGCCGATTTCCGGACGCGCGGTAACGACAGCGAAATCAACCAGTGGCTTGGGATTGATTCGCGGGTCGTTGCTGGCGCGGCCAGGCTGGCGCTCGGCGGCAGCCGGTGCGGTAGCAGTTTGAGTGGCAGTAGCTTCCGGTTGCTCTGCTGAAAGCGCTTCCGCAGGGGCTTCTTCCACCTTGCCGGCTGTTTCAGGTTCGGTCTGTTCAACGGCCGCAGGTTCCTTCGCTTCCTCTTTTACGGCTTCCGCTTCAACGACTTCGGTCGCTTGCGTTTCGACGACGGCTTCCGCAG
This sequence comes from Microbulbifer pacificus, assembly GCF_002959965.1. Lineage (NCBI taxonomy): Bacteria > Pseudomonadati > Pseudomonadota > Gammaproteobacteria > Cellvibrionales > Microbulbiferaceae > Microbulbifer > Microbulbifer pacificus. The sequence goes on along the minus strand of NZ_PREV01000027.1, from coordinate 1,223,877 downwards.
GGTGAGCCGCTTCAGAAGTGTCCGCGGTTGCTTTTGGCGCGACTTCTTCAGCAGCTACCGGTGCAACTTCCTCGGCAGCGACATCCTGAGATTCGGCCGCAGGGGCCTCAGTTTCCACATCAGCGATGCGTTCTGCGAGCTCGGCCGCAGGCCTCTCTGCGGATTTCTTCTCAGATTCAGAGGCTTTTGCTATCGGTGCTTCCACCGCAGGTTCGACAGCGGCAACCTGGGGCTTGGCGTCGGCCCAAGGATCGCGTTTACGCGGCTGCTCTTTTTCAGCGACCGGGGTGTCGGTTGCGGCTTTCTCGGCACGCTCAGCCTCGACACGCTCCGCGCGCGCCGGCTTGGCGGCAGTTTCGCGCTCGGCGTTGTCGATGGCCTCATTGACTTCGCGGTTCAGGTCCTGCTGTTCGCTGTCGACACTGTCTGCTTTATCGCTGACATCCGTGCTGTCGCCGCGACGGCCGCGACGACGGGGTTGCGGGCGTCCGCGCACATTGCTCGGGCGGCGCGCCGGACGCTGCTGGTCGTCATCGGAATCCGCGGTTTGCGCCTCGCTGTCGAGGTTGAGGTTTTCCGCTTCCGCTGCACTTGGCTGCTGTTCGCGACGATCGCCGCGGTCGCCACCGCGACGTCTGCGGTTGCGGCGCTGGCCGTCGCGCTGATTCTCGCGGTTGTCCTGGGCGCTGTCGCGAGAAGTGTCACGAGCGGTTTCCGTTTCCTGGCGACGCTCGGCGGGTGCGCTTTCTTCACGATTGCGGTCATCGCGGTTTCTGTCGTTGCGACGGGAGCGGTTGTCGGACTTGCGCTCTTCGCGCTCATCGCCGGCCTGTTCGTCGCGGCGACCACCGCGATTGCCCCGGCTGCGTCCGCGGCCACCGCGCTGGTTATTGCGGTTGCGCTGCTGTTGGTAATTCTTGCCGCGACCGGTGGTTTTCTTGTGCTTGCCATCGGACTCTTTTTCTTCACTGCCGCTGAAGAGAGAGGCAATGGCGCTGATCAGGCGACTGAACAGTCCGGGTTCGGACGGGGCCTCTTTTCTCACCTTCGGTTTGGCCACCGGCGTCGGGGCGGGGGCGGTGTGAGCAATCTGCTGCACTGCGGGCTGGGCCGCAGTCGGCGCACGCAAAGGTTCTTCTTCGCGGTTCTTGTTGACCGTTTCCTCGATGGTGCCCGAGATCTTGTAGGAGGTCTCTACGGTCGCGGAATCGTCGTCGCGCAGGCGCAGTACTTCGAAATGCGGGGTTTCCAGATCGGCATTCGGTACCACCACAACGCGGGTGTGGTTGCGCGCTTCGATGTTGGAAATGGCTTTGCGCTTTTCGTTAAGCAGGTAGGTCGCCACATTCACCGGAGTGATCGCGCGAATCTCTGCACTGCGCTCTTTCTTCGCTTCCTCTTCCACCAGTCGCAGGATGGACAGGGCGAGGGACTTGGTGCCGCGAATGGTGCCCTGGCCGCTACAGCGGGGGCAGACACGGAAGGTAGTTTCGCCCAGGGACGGACGCAGGCGCTGGCGGGACATTTCCAGCAGGCCGAAACGGGAGATGCGGCCTACCTGTACCCGTGCGCGGTCCATGCCGAGCGCTTTTTCCATACGCTTTTCGACTTCGCGCTGGTTCGACTTGTTCTGCATGTCAATGAAGTCGATGACCACCAGGCCGCCCATGTCGCGCAGGCGCAGCTGGCGGGCGATTTCATCCGCGGCTTCCAGGTTGATGGTGCGCGCGGTTTCCTCAATATCCCCGCCTTTGGTGGCGCGGGAGGAGTTGATGTCGATGGAGACCAGGGCTTCGGTAACGTCGATAACGATGGAGCCGCCGGAGGGCAGTTTCACTTCGCGTTCGAATGCCGTCTCGATCTGGCTTTCAATCTGGTAGCGATTGAACAGCGGAATGTTGTCTTCGTAGTACTTCACCTTGTTGGCGTAGTTCGGCATCACCTGACGGGCGAACTCGGCGGCCAGCTGGTAGGCACCTTCTTCATCGACGATGACTTCGCCAATGTCATCGCGCATGTAATCGCGGATGGCGCGGATGATGACGTTGCTTTCCTGGAACAGGAAGTGGGGCGCCTTGGCTTCGTCCGCTTCCTTCTTGATCGCGGTCCACAGTTGCAGCAGGTAGTTGAGGTCCCACTGCAGTTCTTCACCGCTGCGGCCAACGCCGGCGGTGCGCACAATGATGCCCATGCCGGAGGGTACTTCAACATCAGAGAGCGCGTCGCGCAGGTCGCTGCGTTCTTCCCCTTCAATACGACGGGAAATACCGCCAGCGCGGGGGTTGTTGGGCATGAGCACCAGATAGCGGCCGGCGAGGCTGATAAAGGTGGTCAGGGCGGCGCCCTTGTTGCCGCGCTCTTCCTTGTCCACCTGGACAATGACTTCCATTCCCTCTTTGACCACATCCTTGATCTTGATGCGGCCTTCGATGTCTTTGGGCTGCTTGTTGAAGTATTCGCGGGAGATTTCTTTCAGCGGCAGGAAGCCGTGGCGCTCTGCACCGTAGTCGACAAAGGCGGCTTCAAGAGAGGGTTCTACGCGGGTGATTTTGCCCTTGTAGATGTTGGCTTTTTTCTGTTCGCGGGTACGGTTTTCGATATCCAGGTCATACAGCCATTGGCCGTCGACCAGTGCAACGCGCAGCTCTTCGGGCTGGGTTGCGTTGATCAGCATTCTCTTCATGCGTTTGTTTTTTCCTTGCGTTACGCAAAGGCAAAACACCGCTGAAGCTCGCAGGCTTTGGTGGTACGGCGGTGAAAGGGGGTGTCCCGCGTTCACGGCAGTGTGTATGCGCGCCGTACGGGGCCACCTTGTGGGCACCTGCGGACGTCATACTTTGTTAACTCCGGATACCCGTTCTCGTTTGGTATCCGTTCCTGCCAGTCCGGCCTCGTTTAGTTCCCGGGCGGGTCCTGGCTGCCTGCCGGGTAGGGCAGACATGGGTTACATCGCTTTTGGCTCCGGGGCCGGCTCGTGGCTGGGCCCTGGTGGTCATATCTAGTTGTTACCGGGGTGCGAGGATGGCATCAGGCATCGTTGCAGGGGCCGGGGGCCAGTTCGGTCGCTGGCGGATTGTTCTCGGAGCGAGATGTAACGAATCGAGTTTGTTCCAAGCGCTGCGGGCGTCAGCCCGTCTTACCTTCGCAAAAATCCCGCTATGTGCGGGGTCAGGTCGGCGAGAGCTTCAGGGGTGGCTCATTTTAGCCTCGTTCCCTTGGTGCAATCTTTGGCGCTATCTCGCGATATGCCTTTTGACGCGCTCTCGAAGTGTCTCGCCGACAGAGTTTTGTTGATAACGCGGTTTTCCGCGCACCGGCCCGACTGGCGGTATTTTCTCAAGAGCGGCACCTGAGTTTTTGTATAGCAGAAAAACCGTGCACCGCCGAAAACCAGCCCCAATTCAGGCCGGCCGAATATACCACGGGGTATGGACAGCTTCAATTGCGGCGCTTTAAAAGGGCAGAGCATGGGGCTATCATGCGCCCGGTATTGCAGTAACCCTCCCGTTTCCACCTCCCAGGTCGCCATTCCTCCATGAGTACTGATCAGTCGCCATCGCCCAAGGGCTCCGGTGTGCAATTTTTTACCGTTCCCGAAGAGCTGGCGGGGCAGCGTATCGACAATTTTTTGCAGGCCCGCCTCAAGGGGGTGCCGCGCTCGCGCATCTATCGAATCCTGCGCAAGGGTGAGGTGCGAGTGAATAAGGGGCGAGTGAAGGCGGAGTATCGGCTGCAGGGTGGTGATCTGGTGCGGGTGCCGCCGATCCGTATGGCCGAAGAGTCGGCGCCGGCGGTTGCCGGTGATTCCCTGCGCAAGGCGCTGGAAAGTGCAATCCTCTTTGATGAGGGCGGGCTGCTGGTGGTCAATAAGCCCGCCGGGCTGGCCGTGCACGGTGGTAGCGGTGTTCGCCTGGGGCTGATTGAAGCCCTGCGTCAGATGTATCCGGAAAGTCCGTTTATGGAGCTGGTGCACCGCCTAGATCGCGATACCAGTGGTGCGATTCTTGTAGCGCGCAAGCGCGCCGTGTTACTGCACATTCAGTCTGAGTTGCGCGCGGGCAAGCTCGGCAAGTCCTATCTGGCGCTCGCGGCGGGCAAGTGGCCACGCGGACGCAAGATTGTCGAAGCGCCGCTGAAGAAGAATACCCTGAAAAGTGGTGAGCGCATGGTGGTGGTGGATGGCGCGGGCAAGCCGTCGACGACCCGCTTCCAGGTGGAGGAGCGCTTCAATGGCGCGACCCTGGTGTCTGCTGAACCGGTTACCGGGCGCACCCACCAGATTCGAGTGCATGCGCAGTTTGTCGGCTGCCCGCTGGCGGGGGATGTGAAGTACGCACCGGACGAGGTCAATAGTGCATTTCGTGATCAGGGGTTGAAGCGGCTATTTCTGCACTCCGCCGGTGTGCGCTGCACCTTGCCGGACGGCAAGAGGGTCGACGTGAAGGCGTCGCTGCCGCCGGAGCTTGAGGCGGTACTGGTCAATCTGCGTCGGGCGTGACGGCGTCACCGTGTGGTGTAACAGTGATCGCCCTGGAGACCTCTGCTGCCTGATCAGGTGGGCGCGTAATTCAGTGGGTCGAGCTGATGCTGCTTGAGAAGGTCTATCAACCGAATAAGTGGGAGTCCGATCAGGGTATTCTGGTCGTTCCCTTCCATTTTTTCGAATAAAGCGATACCCAGCCCTTCGGCCTTGAATGAGCCGGCACAGTCGAGCGGGCGGTCGAGTTCGACATAGCGCCGGATCTCATTGGTGTCGAGCTTTCGGAAATGTACACGGAAGGTTTCGCACACCGTGCTGTGTGTGCCGGTTTTTGTGTCGGCAAGGCACAGTCCGGTGTGGAAGTTCACCGCCTTCCCGGAGCAGAGTTGCAGTTGCGCAATGGCGTTTTCCACGGTGCCGGGTTTTCCCAGTTGCTGCCCCAGGCATTCGGCCACCTGGTCCGAGCCGATGATCAGGGCGTCCGGAAACTGATCGGTTAAGGCCAGGGCCTTTTCCGTCGCCAGTCGACTGGCGAGCTCCGCTGCGGATTCTCCGGGAAGTGCTTCTTCCTTTATATAGGGGGCGGCGCACTCAAAGGGGATGCCCAGTTTTTCCAGAAGGGCGCGGCGATAGGGGGAGCTCGAGGCTAGAATCAATTGGCGCATGGCTTGGGCGTCTTGCTTGAATTGCGGGCCCGCTGTCTGGTGAGAGATCGGCGCGGGATCGGGGATTCGGGCGCTGATCATGCGGTGGCTGAATTGTTTTGACAAGGCTCAGGTGAGTCCATAGAATTGCGCGCTTATGTCGATACCCCCCCAGAAATCTGCGCTTCCGCGCCGCATAGACGCCCGAAAACTGGTGCAGCGCGAGCAGCATCTGGACGGCATTGTACCGCGGGACGCATTACCGAGACTGGTGTCTTCCACTGAGTCTGTGGTTGGTGACGTTGCGGTCAACCTGGCGTTTGCCAGGGATCTGCAGCGCAATCAGGTTGCTACCGGGCATGTCGAGTTGCAAGTGGAGCTGACCTGTCAGCGCTGCCTGCAGCCGGTTCGGGAGCAGATCGAAGCGGATATTGCCTGGGGTTTTGTGTGGTCTGAGGAGCAGGGTAAGAACTTACCCCGGTCTCTGGACCCGGTGATACAGGACGGTGATGAGCTGGATCTGTATCAGGTATTGGAAGATGAGATTTTGCTCAACCTGCCGATGGTTGCCTATCACGATGAGGAGTGTGTCCCGCGGGATGAATTCCACAGCAGTGGCAAGGCGTCGGAAGCGGTTGGGCAACAGGAAAACCCCTTTAAAGTACTGGAACAGTTGAAGGGTTCGTCAAACAAGTCTTGAGCGCTGGTCTCGAGGGATGTTTGAAGGGTTTGGGCTCGCCGGTAGGCGCCCCGGTTCCGGTGTTAACTGTTAAGTATGTTTAGGAGCACCACATGGCTGTTCAGCAGAACAAAAAAACCCGTTCCCGTCGCGGCATGCGTCGTTCCCACGATGCGCTGAGCGGACCGACTCTGTCCGTAGATCCGACTACTGGTGAGAAACACCACCGTCACCACGTGACCAAAGACGGTTTCTACCGTGGTCGCAAAGTGATCGATGTCGGCGGCTCTTCCGAAGAAGAGTAAGCTTTGTCCAGCCAATTGCGATTGGCCGTGGATGCGATGGGCGGGGACTTAGGTCCCCGCTCTGTCGTTCCGGCCTGCTCAAGATTTCTTATTCGATTCCCTCAGGCAGAACTGAAACTGTTCGGCCCCCGTTCCCAGCTGCAAACCCTTCTGATCAAAGAACCACCCTCGGTGCGTGAGCGTCTCGAGGTGATTGACTGTGCCCAGGTAATAACCCAGGGCTGCAATCCCGTGCAGGCGTTACGGCACAAGCGTGAGTCGTCGATGGCGCGGGCGCTGGAGGCGGTAGCCGGTGGCGACTGCGGCGCTATGGTGACTGCTGGCAATACCGGGGCGCTGTTGGCGCTCGGCCGCAGTATCGTGGGAACCGTTGAAGGGGTGCGACGCCCGGCGCTCGGAAAATCTCTTCCCACGGAGGATGGTTCCTGTTTTCTGCTGGATCTCGGCGCGAATATCGATTGCACGGCGGAAGATCTGGTGCAGTTTGCCCGCATGGGGGTTGAGGCGCAGAGAGTGTTTTCCGGCAAGTCCGATCTGACTGTCGCGCTGCTGAATATCGGTGCGGAGGAGCACAAGGGGACTGAGGAAATTCGCCGTGCCGGCCAGCTGCTGCAAGCGCTGCCAGGTATTAACTACGTGGGGTTTGTAGAAGGGCACGATATTTTTACCGGTATTGTCGACGTTGTGGTGTGCAATGGCCTGATGGGAAATGTCGCCATGAAATCCGCCGAGGGCGTCATCCGACTTATTGGTCAAAAAACGTTTACCATCGACAAAAAAGCGCCGATCAAGCGTTTTTTTGGCCAATTAGCCATAAATTTGTTGCGAAAATGGCGCGCACAGCTAGAACCCGGTCGCTATAATGGCGCCAGCTTTTTAGGGCTGGAAGGCAACGTCATCAAGAGCCACGGCGGTGCCAGTAGTGAGGCGTTTTACCGCGCTATGCTAACCGCGAAGGAGTGTGCAGAGTCAGACCTTGCGCAGCAACTGGGTGCCGCAATGGCTTTGCAGGCCCAGCGCCCGACAGGGTGTGATTGAGCTGCTGCCTTGGTCGGTGATGTCCGCTTCCTGGCCCTCCCAGTTAAGGCTCCACTTATTTGGTTGAAGGATGTTCCATGACCAATCCAGTTTTGGCGTTTGTATTTCCCGGTCAGGGTTCTCAGCAGATCGGTATGTTGGCGGAGGCGGCCGCGGCCTTCCCTGAAATCAACGCAACCTTTTCCGAAGCTTCCTCCGTTCTTGGCTACGATCTGTGGGATCTGGTACAGAATGGTGTTCAGGAAGATATCAACCTTACCGAACGCACCCAGCCGCTGTTGCTCACTGCGAGTGTGGCGCTGTATCGCGCCTGGCTGTCGCAGGGTGGTGTAAAGCCCGCATTGATGGCGGGGCACAGCCTTGGTGAGTGGTCTGCATTGGTCTGCTCTGGTGTTTTGGCATTTGAAGATGCGGTGCGCCTGGTGCGTGAGCGCGGCCGCCTTATGCAGGAAGCCGTGCCAGCGGGCGAGGGTGCCATGGCAGCAGTGATCGGCCTGGAGGATCCCGCTGTGGAGGCGGCCTGCGCAGAGGCTGCACAGGGCGCGGTCGTGGCGGCGGTGAACTACAACTCGCCAGGTCAGGTGGTGATTGCCGGCAGCTCCGCGGCTGTGGAGCGCGCGATTGAGGCCTGTAAGGCAGCGGGAGCCAAACGTGCTATGCCGCTGCCGGTCAGCGCGCCTTTCCATACCGAACTAATGCGCCCCGCTGCAGAAAAGCTGGCGCCACAGATTGAGGCCACTGCGTTCCTCGCGCCTCAAGTGCCGGTCATTCACAATGTGCATGCAAAACCGGAGTCTGATCCGGCCGCGATCAAGTCGTTGATGATTGAACAGATCTACAGTCCGGTGCGCTGGACATCGTGCGTTCAGGCTATGGCTGCGGCGGGTATCGCGCAGTTGGTCGAGTGCGGTCCGGGCAAGGTATTGGCAGGGCTGGCGAAACGTATTGATCGCAATCTTGTCGCACACAATATCGAAACGCCGGCGCAGTTGTCTGAAGCCGTTAAATCCACCGCACAATAAAACGAACAACGTCGGTAGATCGCGCGACTGCCTTGCGGCGGATGACGCGATCCATTGGACAACGGGAGAAACTATGTCTTTTTCAACGTCGCTCGAAGGTAAGGTAGCCCTGGTAACTGGCGCCAGCCGCGGCATTGGTGCTGCTATTGCAGATTTGCTGGGGGCTCAGGGTGCCATCGTGATTGGTACGGCGACCAGCACCGCCGGTGCGGAAAAAATTTCCGCGCGATTTGCGGAGAAGGGCGTTAAAGGTGCCGGCAAAGAACTGGATGTCACCAACCCAGACAGCGTCAGCGCTGTGTTGGATTCCGTGAAAACCGAATTCGGTGCGCCCACGATTCTTGTTAACAACGCCGGTATCACCCAGGACAATCTGTTGATGCGCATGAAGGACGACGAGTGGGATTCGGTGCTGAATACCAACCTCACGGCGGTCTATCGTGTGACCAAAAGCTGTCTGCGGGATATGACCAAGGCGCGCTGGGGGCGAATTATCAATATCAGCTCCGTTGTCGGCAGCATGGGCAATCCCGGCCAGAGCAACTACGCTGCTACCAAGGCCGGCGTCGCGGGCTTTGCTCGCGCACTGGCGGCGGAAGTTGGCTCTCGTGGAATTACCGTCAATACGGTGGCCCCCGGATTCATCGACACAGATATGACAAAAGTGTTGCCGGAAGCGCAGCGCGAAGCGCTGATGACCAAGATTCCGCTGGGCCGATTGGGTGCGCCAGAAGAGATTGCATCGGTTGTCGCATTTTTGGCCAGTGACGCTGGCGGCTATGTGACCGGAGAGACCATTCATGTGAATGGCGGCATGTATATGGGCTGATTTTCTTTCGAGAAAATTACCCTAAACGATTGATTGATAAAGAAAAATTTATCATTCATGGGTTGCTGGGAGTCGGTGCATTACATCCCGAAAAAATCAGGGTACAATGCCGCCTCGCATTAACCATAAGCTGTGTTAGCCGGTTGCTGAATCACCACATAACGTGGGCAACTTTTAAACAGCGACCAAATCAGATTTTTATCCACTAGGAGTTAAATTGAATCATGAGCAGCATTGAAGAGCGCGTAAAAAAGATCGTTGCTGAACAACTGGGCGTGAAGGAAGAAGATGTAAAACCTGAAGCATCCTTTGTTGAAGATCTGGGCGCTGACTCCCTCGACACAGTTGAGCTGGTAATGGCTTTGGAAGAGGAATTCGAAACTGAGATTCCTGACGAAGAAGCAGAAAAAATCACTACTGTTCAGCTGGCCATCGATTACATCAACCAGAACCTCGGTTGATCCCAGCTGGATAGCTCAGGTAAGGGGTAATTAGGCCCGTTACTGAAGTACTGTGAGAGCCGTTCTATGTTACATAGCGCGGCTCTCCGTCTATTTGAACCTTGTAAATAAACGACCGGTATAAGCAGTATAGTTTCCGGCGTGTTTGATTGATTTCGGGGGAGGCGCAAGTGTCGCGTAGAAGAGTTGTTATTACCGGAATGGGCGCAGTCAGCCCACTGGGAAATACCCTTGAAGATACCTGGTCCGCCTTGTTGGCTGGCACCAGTGGCGTAGTGCCGATTGACACCTTTGATGTATCGGCGTTCAGCACTCAGTTTGCCGCGACGGTTAAAAACTTTGACCCCGAGCCCCACGTTGCGCAGAAAGACGCGCGCAAGATGGATATGTTTTTACAGTATGGCCTGAGCGCTGCGATTCAGGCTGTTGAAGATTCTGGCCTGCAGGTAACCGAAACCAATGCCCCGCGTGTCGGTGCCTGCATCGGTTCCGGTATGGGCGGTATCGCCGCGATTGAAAACAACGCCTTGCTGATCGCGGAGAAAGGCCCGCGCCGGGTTTCTCCATTTTTTGTGCCGGGAGCCATCATCAACATGGTGTCCGGAAATCTGTCGATCAAGTACGGTATGAAAGGTCCGAACCTTTCCACTACGACCGCCTGCACCACCGGCACCCACGCTATTGGCCTTGGCCTTCGCACCATCCAGTACGGCGATGCCGACGTAATGGTGTGTGGCGGCGCGGAAATGGTGACCACGCCCGTCGGTCTTGGTGGATTCTGTGCGGCGCGCGCACTTTCTACCCGCAACGACAACCCGCAGGCGGCCAGTCGCCCGTGGGACAGCGATCGCGACGGATTCGTGCTGGGTGAGGGCGCTGGTGTTCTGGTGCTTGAAGAGTACGAACATGCGAAAGCCCGTGGAGCAAAAATCTACGCAGAGTTGAGCGGCTTTGGTATGAGTGGCGATGCGCACCATATGACCTCTCCGCCCGAAGACGGCGCCGGCGCTGCACTGTCCATGGCCAATGCGCTGAAAGATGCGGGGCTTGAGGCATCTGCAATCCAGTACATCAATGCCCACGGTACTTCCACCCCGCTGGGTGATAAGGCTGAAATTGCCGCGGTGCGTTCGGTGTTCGAGGGATGCCTGGATCAGCTTGCGGTAAGCTCCACCAAGTCCATGACTGGTCACTTGCTGGGTGCTGCGGGCGCTATCGAAGCGATTTTCTCGGTGATGGCGTTGCAGGATCAAATCGCTCCACCCACGATCAATCTGGATAACGTGGATGAAGAGTGCCTGGGTGTGAATCTGGTGCCTCATACCGCGCAGGAGATGAACATCGACGCGGTGCTTTCCAATTCCTTCGGATTTGGTGGTACCAACGGCTCGCTGATTTTTCAGCGGGTGTAATGTCAGCTCTGACATTGTCAAAAGCAGTGGGTGCGCTTCTTACGGATCGCACCTGCGCCGCTTCCCTTTCTTCGTGACCCAGCCAGCCTCAATATTTTATTCCTCGTCGGGCAGTCGGGAACTGTTGCCCGGTGATGGTGAGTTTTCCTGCGGTCTGCTGGAGACCATGCATGCCGCCCGGGGCTCAATTCCTCTGCTGTCGCTGCATCTCGCGCGCTTTACCCGTTGCGCGGGCGCGGACTCTTTTTTGCACTCGCAGGTCAAGACAGCAGCGGAGAAAATTGCCCTGCAAACGAAAAACTGGCTATACGGTGCCAGGATACGTTTCCGTTATGGCAATTGGCGTGGGGCGCCGTGCTGGGATTTTAGTGCTGTGCCACTTGAGGTTTCGTCTCCCTGGGATCTCGGCGTTAACCTTATCTGCTGTGAGACTCGACTGGAGCCAGAGGCTTCTGTATCTCTATTTACTTTCTCCAGTAATACGGAAACGAGAAGTGGTTGCGCGCCAGTAGCGGCGGCTGGCTGTAAATTACTGCAGCGCACCTTGTATGAGCGCGCCGCGGCAGAGTTGCCTCGAGTATCAGCGGCCGAGCCACTGCCGGAAGGGCTGCTGCTGGATCGCCACGGACACGTGATTGAAGCGCTGCGCTGCAATTTGCTAGTGCGCGACGGCGGTTGCTGGCTGACTCCGGATCTGTCCGAGTGTGGTGTCCGGGGCGTGATGCTTGAATGGCTGGCGAGTCACGCAAAAATCAGCGAACATCCGCTGACGTGTGAAGACCTGCTGTTGGCAGATGAGCTGGCGGTCTGCAACAGTGTGCGTGGTGTGGTCCCTGTGGTGGGTCTGCAGGGGCTGGATGGTAAAGCGGCACTGCGGATATCCACCGGTCCCGCAACGAGGGCATTGCAGCAACTGGTCGGTGAAAATTTATGGTAGAGGCACGGTGGTAGATAAAAAGAAAAAATCCTCAAGTGCGAGAACAAGGGGCTCAGAAGGCCGCAAGCGAGGGTTGAACGCCTGGCTGCGTGGTTTTCTCCTGCTGTTTTTCCTGGGAGTTGCCGGTGCCACAGCCGTGTTCTGGTCTGTGCAGAATGCACTGGTCAAGCCGTTATCTCTTCCCGTTGAGGGGCTGCGGATGGATGTAGAAGCCGGTAGCAATCTCTCCCGGGTTATCTCCCAGTTGCACGAACAGGGCGTTGTGCGCTCACCCATCTGGGTACGGGTATATGCCAGGATAAAAGAGCAGGGCAGTATTCACCCGGGGGAATATATGATTCCCGCAGGCAGTAATGCCATGGATCTGGTAGGTCGTCTCCATCGTGGCGATGTCACCCGTTATCGGGTGACGTTGGTAGAGGGATGGACATTTCAGCAGGCACTGACACAGATCCGTAAGGCTACGCGAGTCAAATCCACGCCAGCCGGTGAAACGGTGGCCGCTGCGGCTACTGCGCTCGGCATTGAAGGGAATCCAGAGGGGCGAATTTTTCCCGACACTTATGTGTATCGCTCAGGCTCTTCCGATCTGGATCTGCTGCGCCAGGCTTACGCACGGATGGAAACGGTATTGGCGGAAGAGTGGCAACAGCGCGCGGAAAATCTGCCTTACAAAGACCCCTACGAAGCGCTGGTCATGGCATCCATTGTAGAAAAGGAAACGGGTGTTCCCTGGGAGCGCGGTGAAATCGCTGGCGTGTTCGTGCGGCGGTTGGACAAAGGGATGCGCCTGCAGACCGATCCCACGGTAATTTACGGTTTGGGAGAAAATTATGACGGCAACCTTCGCCGCTCACATCTGCGCGCGGCGACTCCCTACAACACGTATGTGATTAACGGTATGCCACCAACACCGATTGCTCTGCCGGGGCGGGAGGCGATTCGTGCGGCGCTGAACCCGAAGGCCGGCGAGTCTCTGTATTTCGTGGCCAAGGGGGATGGTTCGCACCACTTTTCTGCGACGCTTCAGGAGCACAATCGTGCAGTGCAGAAATATCAGCTTAAACGTCGTTCCGACTATCGCTCTACACCATCGGAAGCCCAAAATCGCGAATGACAGCATAGCCTGATATGGCTCGCGACATTTCGGCGCTCATACACAACAGACTCAATAATGAATCCATGACAGATTTACCCAGAGGAAAATTTATCACCCTGGAAGGTGGTGAGGGCGTAGGCAAGTCCACCAATCTCCAGTTCATCACTCATTGGCTGCGCGAGCGGGATATCGATTTTGTACAGACCCGCGAACCCGGCGGCACACCGCTGGCGGAGCAGCTGCGCACGCTTCTGCTGGAAAAGCGCGAAGAGGCTGTCGATCCCACAGCCGAATTGCTGATGGTGTTCGCTGCGCGGGCGCAACATCTGAGTGGTGTCATCATACCGGCGCTGGCCGCGGGGAAATGGGTGGTGTGTGATCGCTTTACCGATGCTACCTACGCCTATCAGGGTGGCGGACGGGGACTTGACCGGGGACTGATCGCCGAGCTCGAACAGAAGGTGCAGGGAGACCTGCGCCCGGATCGTGTATTGCTGCTGGATCTCGACCCTGTCATCGGGTTGCAGCGGGCGGCGACTACCGGGGAGGCGGATCGGTTTGAGAGTGAGCAACTCGTCTTTTTTGAAAAGGTGCGCGCGGCCTATCGCGAACGCGCCGAAGCCTCGCCATCACGTTATGCGATGGTCGACGCCGCCCGGCCACTGGCCGCAGTACAGCAGCAGCTGGCGGATATTCTCGAAACCATAGCGGCGGCGCCGTGAGCCATGTCTGTGAAATCTGATCCTGCGAGAGAAGAAAGTTGCGCCGAAAGACAGCCGGCCATCCCGTCACCTCTGCCCTGGCAGGCGGCGCAGTGGCAACGACTTGGCGCCCAGTGGACGGCGGGGCGCTGTCCCCATGCTCTGCTGATGAGCGGTCAACCGGGACTCGGCAAGCGTCGCTTTGCAGAGGCGTTTGCGGCGTTGCTATTGTGCGATCAGCCCAGACACGGGCTGGCCTGCGGTGAATGCCGCGGTTGCCAGCTGCGTATTGCCGGCTCCCATCCCGACTTTATCCGTGTGGTACCGGAAAAGCCCCAGGGGCCATTGAAAGTTGAGCAGATCCGGCAGCTGGGTGAGTTTGTCGGCCGTACAAGTGGTCGTGAAGGCGCGCGGGTAGTGTGGTTGGCGCCGGCGGAAGCCATGAATGTCAATGCAGCCAACGCACTGCTCAAGAATCTGGAAGAACCCTCGGCTTCGGTGGTGTTTTTGCTGATTACCGACAACCCCTCAGGCTTACTTCCGACCATCCGTAGCCGCTGCCAGACGGTTGCGTTCCCGGTGCCGCCACAGCAGTCGGCGTTGCGCTGGTTGAGCGACAGCGGTGTAGAAGGTGAGGCGGCCACCGGTGCGCTTACCCTGGCGGGTGGCGCGCCTTTGCTGGCGGTCAGTCTCATGGAGCCGGAATTCCTCGACTTGCGCGAACAGTTTCTCGCTGATATCCGTGCGTTGACCCGGGGGGACGAAAGCCCAGTGACCCTGGCTGGTCGTTGGGAGTCTCCGGGTGATGGAGCTGATCTCAACCTGTTACTACAGTGCTGGCAAAGTTGGGTTGGCCAGATGCTGCGGGCGCGAAGTACCGATAGCAGTGGCGAGCGTACGATTATGTCGCTGCTGCAGCGCCTGCCCGGCGCTGGCCCGCAGGGGATGCAACGCCTGTTCGGCTTTTATGACCAGCTGTTAAAGGCGAGAGCGCTGCTCTCGGGTAACAGCAACCCCAACAAGCGCCTGTTGTTGGAGGAGCTGATGATTCGCTGGGCGGCGCTGTTTCGTCAGGCGTAATGACTTTTATCGGGCGAGTAGACACACCGCACCCAGGCGGGGTAAGTTACAGCGACCATCCGCCGCGGCACTGCGGGAAAATAAACATTGAATTCAGGCCGTAGCGGATCCGCGGCCACTGGAACGGGGTTGAGTATGAAAGGTATGGGAGGTGGTGCCCGTAACGGCATCCTGTCACTGAAAATTCAGGACAAATCCGTGCTGTATGCGGCCTATATGCCATTTGTGAAAAATGGTGGGCTGTTCATCAATACCGACAAAAACTACAGTCTGGGCGATGAGGTTTTCCTGCTTCTCAGCCTGATGGATGAACCGGAAAAGCTGCCAGTTGCCGGAAAAGTAGTATGGATTACTCCTACCGGTGCCCAAGGTAACCGAACACCGGGTATCGGAATTCAGTTCAGCGACAAGGAAAATACGGCCCAGAGCAAGATAGAAACCTTACTCGCAGGTTCGCTCGAATCCAGCCGGCCGACACACACCCTCTGATCCGCACCAGATTCTCCCGGCGCCATGACGCGCGCTCCGGGACCCCTATCTGTATAATTCCCGACTTTCTTCACGAGGCTACCCCGCAGGGGTAGCTCCCAACCAATGGGATTGGCTCCATGCTGGTAGATTCGCACTGTCATCTCGACAGGCTCAAACTGGACAAATTCGACGGTGGCCTCGATGAGGTACTCGAGCTCGCGCGCAGCCGTGGCGTGGGCAAGTTCCTGTGTGTTGGGATCAGTCTCGAGAATGTGAATGCAGTGGTCAATCTCGCGAGTCGCTATGAGGATGTGGTGTGTTCCGTAGGTGTACACCCCCTGGATGTGGATTCCGGGCTTGCGGATATTGAAAAGCTGAAAATACTCGCAGCGCAGCCCAAGGTGGTGGCCCTGGGTGAGACCGGTCTGGATTATTACTACAGTACCGAAACGAAAGACGTTCAGCAGAAGAGTTTTATCGCCCACCTGCAGGCGGCGGAGGAGGTGGGACTCCCGGTTATCGTACACACCCGCGACGCCCGCGAAGACACCATAGAACTGATCCGCACCCATGGCAGTCGTGAGCACGCTGGTGTGCTGCACTGCTTTACTGAAAGCTGGGAAATGGCGAGGGCCGCGCTGGACTTGAATTACTATATTTCCCTGTCTGGGATAGTGACGTTCAAAAATGCGGAAGAGCTGCGCGACGTTGCCAGGAAGGTACCTCTCGACCGCCTGCTGGTGGAGACTGACTCCCCTTACTTGGCGCCGGTGCCGTATCGCGGCAAACCGAACATTCCCGCATATGTACGCGAGGTGGCCGAGTTTATCGCCGAGCAGCGTGGCATCACCTACGAAGCATTGGCCGAGGCCACCACGCAAAACTTCCATCGACTTTTTCCTCGCGCTGCCTGAGCGCGAGGTTTGATTTAGCGAGAACGTTTATGTTGCAAACACAATTGCAGACCATGTTGGCACTGCAGGATGAGATCAATACGCTGGTGAACGAAAACTGGCGCGCACAGAATTTTCCCTGGTATCGGGCCATCTGGGTGGAAAGCGCGGAACTGCTGGATCATTTTGGCTGGAAATGGTGGAAAAAACAGCAGCCTGAAATGGAGCAGGTGAAACTGGAACTGGTGGACATCTGGCACTTCGGTTTGAGCCTGGAGTTACAGCAGGGTACCCCCGAGCAGGTAGCGGAAAAAATGTTACGGCAACTTTCTGCAGACAGCGCTGCGGCCGGTGACTTCCGCGAAAACCTGGAAGCCTTCACACTGAAAACACTCGCGAGCAAACAGTTCGATCTCGTCGGTTTCGCGCAGCTGATGGCCGATGTTGAGCTGCCGTTCGAAGAGCTCTATCGCCGTTACGTCGGCAAGAATGTTCTGAACCGCTTCCGCCAGGACCACGGCTATAAAGATGGCAGCTATCAGAAGCTCTGGAATGGCCGGGAAGACAATGAGCATCTTGCTGAAGTTGTTCAATCTTTGGACGCTGCAGCAGAAAATTTCAGCAATCGGCTGTATGAGGCTTTAAAAGACCGCTATCCGGGTCCGGTGAAGAATTTGGCCTGACAATTCCAGTCAGTTAGCCCGAGAAGGTTAATGAAATTTATTTGCAAGGCCCTATAATGCGGGCGCCTGAAAACAACGGAGATTAATCGTGAAAGCACCTGTTCGTGTCGCAGTTACCGGCGCCGCCGGCCAGATCAGCTACTCGCTGCTGTTTCGCATCGCTTCCGGTGAGATGCTCGGTAAAGATCAACCGGTCATTCTTCAACTGCTGGAAATCACTCCTGCGCTGGAAGCCCTGAAAGGCGTAGCCATGGAGCTGGAAGACTGCGCGTTCCCGCTGTTGGCTGGTATCGTACAGTCTGACGACGCTACCGTTGCCTTCAAAGACGTTGAGTACGCACTGCTGGTTGGTGCTCGTCCGCGCGGCCCGGGTATGGAGCGCAAGGACCTGCTGGAAGCCAACGCCGCCATCTTCTCCGCCCAGGGCAAAGCTCTGAACGAAGTTGCTGCGCGCAACGTGAAAGTGCTGGTCGTGGGCAACCCCGCCAACACCAACGCCCTGATCGCCCAGCGCAATGCGCCGGACCTGGATCCGCGCAACTTCACCGCCATGACCCGTCTGGACCACAACCGTGCCCTGACGCAACTGGCGAACAAGACCGATTCCACCGTGAACGACATCACTCACATGACTATCTGGGGTAACCACTCTGCCACCCAGTACCCTGACCTGCATCGGGCCAAGGTTAATGGTGAAGACGCGATGGGCAAAGTGGAGCAGGAGTGGTACGAGACTGACTTCATCCCGACTGTTCAGCAGCGCGGTGCCGCCATCATCAAGGCGCGTGGCGCTTCTTCTGCGGCTTCCGCGGCCAATGCGGCCATCGACCACATGCGCGATTGGGCACTGGGTACCGCAGAGGGCGACTGGACCAGCATGGCTGTGTACAGCGACGGTTCCTATGGTATCCAGGAAGGCCTGATCTACTCCTTCCCGGTAACCTGCAAAAACGGTGACTGGGAAATCGTCCAGGGCGTAGAGATCAATGAATTCTCTCGCGAGAAGATGACGGCTACGGAGACCGAACTGGCTGAAGAGCGCGACGCTGTTGCGCACCTGCTGCCCTGATTTCACGAATCCCGATTTGTGAAAACAAAAAACCCGCACAGTGTGCGGGTTTTTTTATGCCTGCGCGAACGTGAAAATCAGAATTTCACATTGCGCGGGGTGCGCGGGAAGGGGATCACGTCGCGGATGTTACCCATACCGGTTACGTAGGACACAATGCGATCAAAGCCGAGGCCGAAACCACCATGGGGTACGGTGCCGTAGCGGCGGAGATCGCGGTACCAGTCCAGATGCTCCTTGGGAATGCCCATTTCATCCATGCGCGCGTCCAGCTTATCCAGGCGCTCCTCCCGCTGGGAGCCGCCGATAATTTCGCCAATGCCCGGAGCAAGGATATCCATTGCCGCCACGGTTTTGCCGTCGTCGTTCATGCGCATGTAGAAGGCTTTGATGTCCTTCGGATAATTCAGGACGATCACCGGCTTCATGAAATGCTTCTCGGCCAGGTAGCGCTCGTGCTCGGAGGCGAGGTCGATACCCCAGGAAACCGGGAATTCGAACTTTTCGCCACATTTCTCGAGAATTTCGATGGCTTCGCAGTAATTGATGCGGGCGAAGTCATTGCCGATGATGTTTTCCAGGCGGCTGATGGCTTCCTTGTCGATGCGTTCGGCGAAGAACTTCATATCATCGGGACGCTCTTCCAGCACCGCCTTGAATACGTATTTCAGCATCTCTTCGGCGAGATTGGCACAGTCCGCCAGATCCGCAAAGGCAATTTCCGGTTCCACCATCCAGAACTCCGCCAGGTGGCGGGTGGTGTTGGAGTTTTCCGCGCGGAAGGTAGGGCCGAAGGTGTACACCTTGGACAGGGCCAGGCAGTAGCTTTCCACGTTCAACTGACCGGACACGGTGAGGAAGGTTTCCTCGCCGAAAAAGTCCTCCGTATAGTCCACGTCGCCCTTGTCGGTCAGGGGCAGATTGGACTGATCCAGGGTACTTACACGGAACATCTCACCCGCACCTTCACAGTCTGAAGCGGTGATGATGGGCGTATGCACATAGTTGAACCCACGCTCATGGAAGAAGCGATGGATGGCCTGGGCAATACAGTTGCGTACCCGCGCCACCGCGCCACTCACATTGGTGCGCGGACGCAGATGGGCGTGCTCGCGCAGGTGTTCCATGGTGTGGCGCTTGGGGGACATGGGGTAGGTGTCTGGATTCTCGACCCAGCCTACCACCGTCACCTGGGTTGCCAGCAGTTCGATAGCTTGGCCCTGGCCCTCGGATGGCTTGATAGTACCCTCAATATCTACCGCGCAGCCAGTGGTCAGGCGCAGCACTTCAGACTGATAGTTATTGATGCCGGACTCCACAACCACCTGAATGGGGTCGAAGCAGCTGCCGTCGTGCACGGCGAGGAAAGACAGGCCGGCCTTGGAATCGCGGCGGGTGCGAATCCAGCCCTGAATGCGCACGGACTCGCCTTCGCGCTGGCTGGATTTGAGAAGCGTATCAATGGATTCAACTTGCATGATGGTGCTCTTGTTGTTCGCGTTTGCTGATGGGCATGCCTCTGGGGCATCACGCGGCTTTCTTTTACAGGCGCCATAATCGGCGTGACAGGCGCGGCTTGTGGTCGCGCGGGCGAAAGACGCCGGCATCTTGCCCCCTGACCGCGCGAAAATCCAGCCCCCAAGTCTGGTGGCTATTCGGTTATTCCACTTCTGACCTGCTGGTCGCGCGCCCTGCCGGAGTGTAGTCCAGTCGTGGCGGCGGCTACGCCAATCTCCCCCTGATCGAAGGCATAGGGTGACCCTTGGTTCGAAAATGCCCTGTCCTACACTGAAAAAGTCACAGTGATGGAAGCCGTACCCATGGTCAAAGAAGTTGGCGGCGCGCGCGGGCGCCGGACCTGTATTCTCCTCGCGCCTAACCAATCCCTGTCGCTGGAAGGAAATCTCTGGGTATTCATCTCGCTGGTGGCCGTGTCGCTGGGGATCAGCATCGCGTTTGCCCTGGCGGGTGCCTGGATGGTGATTCCCTTCGCCGGGCTGGAAATACTCCTGTTGGCTGTGCTGTTTGGTTATGTATATATGGAGGGTACCCGACGGGAGGTGATCCGTATCAGCGATGACCGCGTAATTCTCGATACCAGTCGTGGCAGTCTCAAGCGTCCGGTCTATCACACCGAATTTGATCGCAACAGCCTGGCCGTGCTGGTGCGCATGGGCACCACACCGGCGGAACCCGCCGTCGTCACGTTTACTGGTCCGGAGGGGTGCCTGGAAGTGGGTGAATTTCTGACTGATGCGGAAAAGGCGGCACTGGTGGACAAGCTCGGTAATTGCGGTCTGCGCGCACGACGGGAGCAGTGTTTCCGTCTGCAGGAATTTTGACGATTCCGTATACCAGCAGTCGATTGACCTATTGGATATAATGCACGCGTTTCATTTACATCCAATAGACATCGAGGGGGAGGGGATATGGCATTTCCCAAAATCGGGAATCTGGCACCGGTATTTGCGCTGAGTAATCAAGACGGCGAAAAAGTGTCTCTAAAGGATTTTCGGGATAAAAAAAATGTGGTTCTCTACTTTTACCCTAAGGCGCTGACTCCCGGTTGTACCACACAGGCCTGCGGTATTCGCGATAGCGCGGCAGAGTTCGCCAGTCGGGATACGGTAGTTTTAGGTCTTAGCCCCGACCCGGAAACCAAGCTCCAGAAGTTTATCGAGAAGTACGACCTCAATTTTGATCTGCTGGCGGATGACGATCACAAGGTTGCCGACAAGTACGGTTGCTGGGGGTTAAAGAAGTTCATGGGGCGTGAGTATATGGGATTGTTGCGCACCACGTTTGTCATCGATAAGAGCGGTCGCTTGCGGCACATCATGGATAAGGTGAAAACCAAAACCCACCACGACGACGTGCTCCAGTGGATTGATGAAAATCTGGCCTGATAAGTGCAGGAGAGGTTTTTGTGCGGCAATTAAAAAAAATTCACTGTCGCCCCTTGCATTCTCCTCAGATGGTCTATACTGGCTTGTGTAAAGGAGCGCCGCTCAACCGTCTGGCCCAGAGCGATTGGGTGTGGTGCGAGGAAGTAGTGCAAAAAACAATCACTCTGGGTAGGCTTCGATGCCTGTTTTCAGGTGTGCCCCGGCACCCGGGTAGTAGTCAGCAGTCGATTTGATAATCCATATTGTTGGCAGTGGTATATAGGGACTCGCAGGAAGCGGGCATAGAACAATAACCGCGGCTCAAGGAACCCATCAAGGAGCAGCTCAATGAACCATATTCAGCCAGACCAAGCTTCGCTCTCAGAAGACAAACCCTTGCAGCAGGCAAGACTGTCCGGTGATCCGAACATTCTTGACCAGTTGCTGGCGCCGCCGGAAGCCACCAGCTTCGGTATCGCCGCTCGAGTAATCGACGTGCTGGAACAACGGATTGGAAAGGCATCTCTGGCAATTCGCCCGGTAGCATCTGACCTCAGCATGTCTACCCGGACCTTGCAGCGTCGCCTGCAGGAGCACAACCTGAGTTTTGCCTCGCTTCGCGATCACGTCCGTTTCCGTCACGCAGTGCACTTCCTGAAAGATACTGCACTTAGCGTGGATGGTATTTCCCGTATTCTCGATTTCTCTGATAGAACCAGTTTTACCAGTGCCTTCAAGCGCTGGACCGGCATGTCTCCCACGGGGTATCGCCGCCAGGTTCGTCAAAGATTCTGAGACATTTCTACAGAAACCTCGCATCACGTAATCCAGAGTCTCGGCTAACGGCCGATGCTCTGGATTGCCTCATTTTGACAAAGCCGTTAGAGTTGGCCCCCATATTTTACGACTGACTCTATCGAGGTTTGGAACATGGATTTCTTTATTCCTGCCGCTATGGCACAAGAGGCTGCGCCGGCTCCACAGGGTAACCCACTGGTAACTCTGCTGATGTTCGCTGGTCTGTTTTTGTTCATGTGGCTGTTTATTATTCGCCCGCAGCGCAAGCGCCAGAAAGAACACCAGGAACTGGTGGGTGCTCTCAAAAAGGGCGACGAAGTGGTAATGACCAGCGGCATGCTCGGGCGCGTTGAAAAAGTCGACGATGATTACCTGATTCTGGAAGTGGCGGACAACATGAAACTGAAATTTCAGAAAGTAGCTGTGCACGCCGTACTCCCGAAAGGCACCATTAAAAATATCTGATCCTCAATTCCTGTCTGGCTGCGTAATGTCAGCTTTTCCGGAGTACTGAGAGATAGCAGAAAACCCGGTTCTCTACCGGGTTTTTTTATGTCCGAGATGACTGTTGATCGACTGGTAGAGGAAGGAAACCGTGAACATTCAATATCCGGCCCGTGAACGCCTGGCGAATCTGCCCACACCACTGCATCCGTTGCGCAGAATCACAGAATTGTTCTCGACACCGTTCGGCGGGCCACAGGTTTGGATCAAGCGGGACGATCTCACCGAAAGCGCCATGTCTGGCAACAAATTGCGTAAGCTGGAATTCATTATTGCCGAGGCCAGGACGCGTGGGTGTAACACGCTGATTACGTGCGGGGGAGAGCAGTCCAATCACTGCCGGGCTACGGCATTGGCTGCCGCACGAGTCGGAATGAAGTCCCACCTCATTCTCCGTGGGGGGCATGAGCTCGCTACCGAGTATTTGCCGGATGGCAACCTACTGGTGGACTACCTGGCGGGTGCGCGGGTTTCTCTCTACCCATTAAAGGAGTATCTAAGCCGTTTGCCACAACTATTTGAGGAGTGGACGGATCACTATCGGACTCAGGGTGACCGCGCATTGTGTATCCCCACCGGTGGCAGCGATGGGCTGGGTATTTGGGGGTATGTGCAATGCGCGGAAGAGTTGTTCAAGGAATGCCGGGAGCAGGGCTTTTTTCCAGATCGGCTTGTCTGTGCCAGTGGCAGTGGCGGCACTCAGGCAGGGCTGACTCTCGGTTGCCAGCTGTTGGGTGTGGATACACAGGTAACCGGTTACGCCGTGTGTGACAGCGAAGCGTATTTTGTCAGCAAGATTCAGGAAGACATTCAGCACTGGGCTGAAAAGTATGCACAGACCTTTCCCTTTGATGCACAGCGTATTTCCGTCAACGATAAATACATTGGTCCGGGATACGGCATGGCTACGGAGGAGATTTATCAGTCCATTGCGCTTGCCGCGCAGCTGGAAGGAATTTTGCTGGACCCGGTTTATACGGGCAAGGCGTTTCACGGCCTACTCCAGGATATTGAGCAGGGGCGTTACGCCGGTTGCCGGCATGTTGTATTCGTGCATACCGGCGGGCAGTTTGGAATCTTTCCCCAGCGTGCGGGGTTCAAAGCGAGCTGGGCCGAACAGTCGGTAGATCGTCTCTGATGGCGCAGGGTTTTATTTGCAGCAGAGAGCTAGATTTGCGACAGAATTGTCGGTATCTGCAAAAAAATTAGTGAATTGTTGAATTTATGGCAGAAATAAGGACTATGCTGCTGTTGATTGGCGGATTACTGTTCTCTCGCGGGTGAAGCTGCTAATCTGCCGCCACTTGTGAGGTGTCTGACGTTCTTGTTGGCACAGAATTGTCTGTATTATTGCCATTCTGGTGATAAAACGATCAAAAAATAATTACGTAGTGGGGGTTGGTTTGGAATCGTTCAATCAATTGTTGTTGACCCTGGATGGTGTGCTGGGCTCTGCGGCCTGGTTTCCCTGGGTTCTCCTCGGTGTAGGCTTCTTCTTCACCATTTACCTTGGATTTCCACAGATCCGCTACTTTGGCCACGCCATCAAGATTGTGCGCGGTAAGTACGACAAGCCCTCCGATCCTGGCGACACCTCCCACTTTCAGGCTCTGGCTACCGCACTTTCCGGTACTGTGGGCACCGGCAATATCGGCGGTGTGGGCCTCGCCATTTTTCTGGGTGGCCCAGCTGCGCTTTTCTGGATGTGGGTGACCGCATTCCTCGGTATGACGACCAAGTTCGTTGAGGTGACGCTCTCTCATAAATATCGCATCAAGGCTGCGGACGGCTTTTATGCCGGCGGCCCGATGTTTTATATGGAGCGTCGCCTGAACATGAAGTGGCTCGCGGTGATCTTCGCCATTGCCACGGTGATCAGTTCCTTCG